>NZ_CALNWX010000004.1:0-440308 GCF_940807095.1 Chryseobacterium sp. Marseille-Q3244
GAGCTGGATGGAGAGAAATTTAAAATTTATCACGATCCTGGACATTCTCCGGGAAGTGTTGTTTATCACAACGAAAATCAGAAATTCATGATCTCCGGTGATGTATTGTTTGAAGGCAGTATCGGCAATAATTGTTAAAAAAAAGAGTTACATAGAAAAATCTTTAAATAAAAGTATTTAAAGGTTTTTCTATGTAAATGGTAGTTGATGTTTTATTTACTCCATTTTAAGTTTTGTGCATACTTTGTATGTGGTCCAATTTCATGTGGAAAAGATTTCGAACCCCTCTCATCACCTAGTGTTTGAATAACTTCATCCGTAACCCAGATGTAATTTTCAGATGTTTTATTCTTTAAATCTTTAAGTAATGGCATTTGGTCATCATTAATTACTAAATCAAAAACTTCATAAATAAAAAGACCTTTACCTCCCATATCCAAATCAATTATAGGTGATTGACTTTTTTTCTTAAATCTATAGTCGATGTATCTAAAAGGCCGCCAGTTTAAAATTTCTGTTGCAATTAATTCTTCACAAAATTCTCTCCAAGGCGAACAGACATCATCTCCCCAGTTCTGACTTTTAACAACACTGATGAGCTTTGCTTCAATCTGTAAAGCGTTATCATACTCGGCAGTTACACCATTTGTTCGCAGGTATAGCTCACAGCGTGGAATACCATTTCCCCTATCAGGATGAGGCATAAAATCCTTCAGAATTTTTACAATACCATCATTGGGCATCAATCCTAATTTGCAGTGATCAGATAGGATAAATTCTGTCATCCCCGGAACATTAATATGAGGCTTCCTTCGAAATAAGGCAGTATAGAATTCTGTGCTTCTTTTTTGATCATGTACATATAGTATGATTTTGATTCCGACGATTTGCATCATATTTAAAGTTTTAATGGAGACATTACACACAATAAACAAAATCCTGTATCAGCTTCCTGTAGGATAACGAGCAGTATGATTTATGACACAAAAATAGAAAAAAAAATCAAAATAAGACAAAAATGTCTTATTTATAATATCTTTGCTGAAGAAATAATAAACATCTAAAAAAAGACAATCAATGGATGCAAATTTATCTTCCGCTCACAAAATTCTAGTATTAAATACACTGGCTTTTACCATTTGTTTTGCTTGCTGGACATTGAACGGAGTTCTCGTAACTTATCTCGTAGATAATAATATTTTCAATTGGTCAGTCGTCGAAACTGGCTGGCTGCTCGGAATTCCCATTCTTACGGGCTCCATTATGAGATTACCCTTGGGAATTTTAACTGATAAATACGGTGGAAAACCTGTATTTTCAACCCTACTACTTCTTTGCAGTGTTCCATTGTTCCTACTCTATTTTGCAGATTCCTATTGGATCTACTTTCTGCTAAGTGCCTTATTCGGAATGATTGGGACAGGTTTTGCCGTAGGAATTGCCTTTACATCAGCTTGGTATCCAAAAGAATGGCAGGGACGTGCCTTGGGAATATTTGGGATGGGAAATTCAGGCGCTGCCTTAACCACATTTTTTGCCCCCACTCTACTTAATTATCTATCTGCCGAAGACCCAGAGAATGGATGGAGAATGCTTCCCATACTCTATGGAATTACATTGGTCATCATAGGATGCATCTTTCTACTCTTTGTGAAAAATAAGAAAGTTACCGCACAAAACAAGTCTACAAAACAACTTCTCGAACCTCTCTCGAACATGAGAGTCTGGCGATTTGGTCTTTATTATTTTTTAGTATTCGGCTTATTTGTCGCTTTCTCTCAGTGGTTGATGCCTTACTATGTGAGTGTCTACAAAACCTCATTGGTTTTAGGAGGACTTTTGGCATCAGCCTTCAGCTTACCCAGTGGCGTTATCCGCGCTTTTGGCGGTTATCTTTCAGATAAATTCGGTGCTAGAAAAGTGATGTACTGGGTCTTATACTCTTCACTGATTTTAAGCGGACTTCTGATGCTTCCGAAAATGGAGATTCTAACTCCCGGAAAAGGCATCACAGCAAAAAAAACAGGAATCGTAAAAAGTTTTGGAAATGAAAAGATCATTCTTGATAATGCCGAATTTGCTATTAGTGCAAAACCAGAGATTCCCCAACAAACTTCAGTATTACCCGAATCCTTTTCATGGCAGGAAATTTTAGTAAAACAAAACGAGCGCGTACAGAAAAAGCAGCTTTTGGCACAAGGTGTCACATTGATCAAATTTGAAGCACACATCTGGGTTTTCTCAATCTTGGTGATTCTCATCGGCATTATGTGGGGAATCGGTAAAGCAGCAGTTTATAAACATATCCCTGAATATTTTCCGAATGAAGTCGGTGTTGTCGGCGGAATGGTTGGATTAATTGGTGGTCTAGGCGGATTTATTGGTCCTATCCTTTTTGGATATTTATTAGATTTTTCAGGGTTATGGACCAGTTCATGGATTTTCGTATTTCTCATTTCCGCTATCTCATTGTTCTGGATGAATCAGGTTATTAAAAAAATGACAAACAATGCTGCACCGCATCTTAAAGACAGAATTGAGCACGTCAACAACAACAAAGATTAAAATAAACTAAAAGAATAAATTACTACAATATGAACGAGTCAAATTGGTTAACGGACTACGATCCGTCAAATGAAGAATTTTGGAAACGCAGTGGGAAAAAGATAGCTTGGAAAACTTTGGCCATCACCACAGCTGCACTTACTTTCTCTTTCGCAACCTGGTTTCTTTACAGTGTTATCGTTATCAAACTTCCGCACATCGGTTTTCAATTCACAGATGACCAGCTCTTCTGGATGGCCGCTATGCCCGGACTGGCGGGTGGTATTCTAAGAATCGTCAATACATTTCTAATTCCCATATACGGAACAAGAAAAGTTATTTCAATCAGTTCACTGATCAAAATAATTCCTCTTTTAATGTTAGGATTTGCTGTGATGAATCCCCAAACATCATTCACTTATTTTATGCTGATAGGATTCTTATTAGGGATTGGAGGTGGAGATTTTTCATCCTTCATGCCGTCTACTTCATTATTTTTCCCTAAAAAGGAGGTAGGAACAGCACTCGGAATCCAGGCAGGTGTCGGTAATTTTGGGGTAAGTCTGGTACAGCTACTCTCTCCTTTGATTATGAGTCTTACACTGTTCTCATTTTTAGGCGGCGGTGAAATCATCGTGGAAACCGGAAAAACGATCTACCTGGAAAATACTGCATTTATCTATGTGATTCCTTTATTGATCGTTGGAATTTGGGCTTGGTTTTCATTAAAAAGTATTCCCGTAAAAGCTTCTTTCAAAGAGCAGCTGGATATTTTCAAAGACCGTCACACCTTGTATTGTACGATGACCTACATAATGACCTTCGGAATTTTTGCAGGATTTTCTGCGGCCTTCCCCCTGATGATAAAAAATCTTTACACGCCTTTGGATAAAAGCATTGACCCTTTGCAGTTCGCTTTCTACGGTCCCCTTATCGGTTCAGCATCCAGAGTTATTTTTGGAAAAGTTGCGGACAAGATCGGTGGAGCATATCTGACCCATTTTACAGGAATATCATTGATAATTTTAATTTCCAGATTGATTCTTGGCGGTTACCTGACCCCAACTTCACCGGATCAATTTCAGGGATTTCTTCTCATAGTATTAGCCATATTTTTCTTCACAGGTATAGGTAATGCAGCGACTTTCAAACAGTTTCCAGTTATTTTTTCAGAATCACCGAGAAAAGCAGCAGGTGTTATCGGCTGGACAGCAGCAGTGGCTGCATTTGGTCCTTTCGTATTTAATATTTTGATCACACAATCCAGAGCATTGACTGGAGATTCCAGATTATTCTTTTGGTTTTTGGTGGTAGGATGTGTTTGTGCAACCGCCGTCAACTGGCATTTCTATACAAAAAAAGGATGTGAAAGACCTTGCTAGTATTTCCTTTAAGCTCGTTTATTAATTTAAAAAATTGTAATGCAAAAGAAAATAACTTCAGTTTTACTGTTGATATCTATCGCTCTGAATGCGGGATTGATCTATCAATTTTTTTACAAGGGTGAAAAGGTAATTGCTGAAAAAGAGGGAAGATATGAAATCAAAATGGCAAAAGAAAACCGGGAGTTTGTTATGGCAGAAATGAGAGGTTTTCTGGAAAGCGTCCAAAAGATCAACGAAGGAATTGCTAAAAATGATCCTGAAATCATTGCAAAAGTCGGACAACAATCCGGAACCTGCAAAGTGGATGCGGTGCCACAAGGTCTTGTAAAATCTTTACCGTTTGAATTTAAACAAATGGGCTTTCAAACTCACGAACTTTTTGATGTGATGGCAAAAATGGCAAAAAAGAAATACGACCGCCAACTAACTCAGGAAAAGCTCAATCAATTGCTCAACAACTGTGTTGCTTGTCATAAAACCTATAAAATAACCACCGAATAATAAGAAGATGTATAAAACTAAAATCGCCATCAGCTTTCTGGTCTTTGCTTTTGGAATCACAAATGCACAAGTCGACAGCCTGAAAATGAACATTGACCTCAGAACAAGAGCCGAACTGGATAACGGAGCAAGAACGCTAATCCCAAAAGGAAAATCAGCAGAAACGACGGTTGTATCAAGAGCTCGTTTCGGAATTAATTATTACTATAAAAATCTGGAAGTTTACATTTCTGCACAAGACGTAAGAACTTGGGGTGAATCCTCTTCTACTGCAAGTAAAAATCAGAATTTTATTCTGAATGAGGCTTGGGCCAATTATCAATTTTCAGAACGATTTGCCTTAAAATTGGGACGGCAAATTCTTTCTTACGACAACGAACGATTAATTGGGGCATTGGATTGGGCAATGCAGGGACGAAGTTTTGATGCTTTAAAAGGTATTTTCAAATTAACTCCGAGTTCAAAATTAGAAACCGTTATTACTTACAATAATGACGACAATGACGCGAATGACCTTCCCGACAAAGAAGTTTATAATATTACAGAAGCCGGAGAAATCACAAAATCTCTACAAATCATCCATTACCAATACACAGGAAAAAACAAGTTACAGTTCTCCGCAATCGCTTTGAACCAGGTTTTACAAAACCCGTCTGGTACACATTACGATATGTTGACCGTAGGAATTAACTCAAAAAAATATTTTGAAAATTTCGGTTTTTTTGGTTCTGCTTATTATCAAACCGGAAAAAATACAGCCGCTCAAAGTAAATCTGCTTATCAATTTTCTGTAAATTCAGACTTCATCATCATACCGAAATTTAACGTGGTTTTGGGAACAGAATGGCTTTCCGGAAGAAGTTTTGATACGGAAGCCGGCAAGAATAGATCTTTCAGTCCTCTGTACGGAACTAATCATCTTTATAATGGTTTTATGGATTATTTTTATTTCGGGACAAATCATTTCAACAGTTTTGGCTTGAACGATTATTATCTGAAATCTACTTATAAATTTAACTCAAATTCTAATCTTCAAGCCGATTTTCACGCATTTACATCCAATGGAAAATTGGGCTTAAATAATTTGGGAGAAAAATATTCCAATTATTTAGGAACCGAATTAGATTTGGTTTTCACGCAAAAAGTTGGGAAAGTCATCACAGCTAATCTAGGACATTCGTTTATGTTTTCAGGAGAAAGTATGAAGTTTCTTAAAAATGTTCCGGAACCAAAAAACTTACAAACCTGGACTTGGATCGGTTTGAAGATTGCACCGAATTTCAGGCTGAAATAACCTTTATTACATTCCTTTCTTTCAACAAAAAAATCGACCAAAAGTTTTGGTGGATTTTTTTGTTATCTAGTGTATCGATTTAAGATCCGTATATAAATTTACCATCACATTCTTAACATCGAAATTATATGCGGAATTAAAATAATGTTAAACATGCTGAAGATTCGTTCAATTGATTTAAAACTTTACTCACATCTAACAAACAGGAAAATCATAGATAAAGATTTTGTATTTTTACATTCTATTCTGTTCAGAGTAATAAATCCGAGGGTCTAGATTAAATTATTAATTAAAATCAATGTTGATATTTTCCAATACTTGTCAATACGCAATTAAAGCCTGTATAGTTCTTGCAACCGAGAGGAAAAAGATAGGAATTATTGATATTTCAGAACAAATAGGAACGCCCACTTATTTTACTTCAAAAATTTTGCAGCAGCTGACCAAAAAACAATTGATTTCTTCAGGAAAAGGAAAAGGGGGCGGTTTTTTTCTGACTGATGAACAATTTGAAAACCTGACAATCAAAGATATTTATGAAAATTTCGAGGGAAAAGAAGTTCTTACTTCCTGCCTCTTAGGACTTAAACAGTGTAATGGAGATAACCCTTGCCCTATCCACCATCTTGCGGTTGCTGTAAAAGAAAAGGTACTGATTATGTTCAAGTACAAAATCAAAGATTTAAAAGATCTTGGAAGCGTGATGCAGATGATGGGTGTGCCAAGTGATTTATGAATTCAGTTATTATAATTGAGGAATTTTGATTTGATTCAATTTCAGTTTGAAAGATTTTAAGTCAGAAAAAATAGAATCTAATTTTGGTTTGAAATAATTGGTTTCGGCAAAAAGTTCTTCGTAATAAGCAATTCCTTTCAGCAAATTTCCTTTGAAAATCTCCCACTTTTTCACCTGAGATTTGGTGATTTCTTCAGAGAATTCCAGAATTTCATTCTTAAAATAATCGACATATAGTTTCAATTCATTGATGAATAAATGAGGACGTCGATCATCTGATAAAACATTCTCATAACCATAAATATGACGAACCATTTTCGAAAGTGAAACCTCTTTATCAAAAAAACTAAGATTCGGTCCCGGACAAATAACAACAACTTGCTTCTCCCCTTTTACCAGGATATCTAACTCCAAATATGCAGAATTTGCAAGTCCAACACAAAGACAAGATTTTTCTGTAATGTTTTGCTTCTGTTTCTCGTATTGTTTATCAGTCAATTTTAACCTGTTAGTTTTCAATTCACTCAGTTTTATATCCTGATATTTTTTGGAAGCCGTACAAGTTCCTTTAGGTGTAAATTCTTTGCTGAGCGCCAAAAATTTCTTTGGACAAGAACTCCCAAATTTTTGATTTGAAATATTCATATCCTTGATTTCATCATTGCTCGTGCCTCTGATTGTGTTAAACGGAACTCCCAATGGCGACATATTGCTCAGGTAATAATCTTCTTCTTTTGCATTTATCAAAAGGTTCCTGGTCTCCTGATCCACAGAAGTTGCCTCTGGAACCAGCAAAAATGGCGAACCCCAACCCACACTGTCCGCATTATATGTGGTCAAAAGAAACTCGTGTTCTTCAGAAGTTCCAACACCACCTTGCACAGAAATTCCGGTTTCCAAAGGTTCGGAAGTTGTCATTTTCCCTTTCTGCTCCAAGGCTGATTTCCAGAGAGCAAAAGCCGAAGCTTGAAGCTCGTTTTTCTTTTGTTTGAATTCTTCCATAATTGGCCCCATAAGAAGTCCGTCGGTTGCGAAGGCGTGTCCACCGCAGTTTAGTCCAGATTCAATTCTGTATTCTGAAACCCAAAGTCCTTTTTTCGCAAGAAAATTCCCCTGAATCATCGCAGAGCGAAAATCGCTGACTTTAAGAATGATTTTCTTTTTCAATTCGCCATTTTCATTAGGAAAAAAATCTTCAAACTCTTCCAGATAACTATACAATCTTGGATTCATTCCGGCAGAAAAAATGACGGATGACGACAATTTGCTATTGGCAAAACCTCGCAAAGAAGAGTGTGCATCATTATAAATAGTCGAAAGCTGAACATTTTTCACAAAATTATCCTTGTCTACTTTCGTCATAATATTCACATCTATTTCACCTGGATTTAAATGATTATCAACGAAATTTTTGATGCTTTCCGCCAGATTATCTTTTTTGTTGAGGATATTTTGCAAACCATCTCTCAAGCCAGAAGTACTTGGCAACATTCCGATAAACTGTTTGAGACTTTCTGTATTTTTTGAAATTTCATGTTTGAAATCTTTAAATTTTTTGGTCACAATTTCATCCATCATATCCAGATAAGCCGTGATTCTCTCCGCTCTGTGGTCTTCAGATTTAATTGAAATTTCTTTAAAATCGAAATTGAATTTTTTACTGTAAAAATCTCGCATTCTCTCAACAATTTCGTCATCTATAATTGAAACTACAGATGAAATCCCAAATTGAGCAACACGGATTGGACTATCGATTGTGTAAGCGAGTCCCATCACAGGAATATAAAAGTTGTGTGCAGGTTTTTTGTTCATTATTTATAAATTGAATTAATTGTTTGAGTTCCGAGATTTCATAGTAGTTACAAGAGAAAATAACCGTGCTGAAAGTCCTAACAAATTTAAGATTTTCAGAGGTTGTTATGTCAAGAATAGCAACATTTTTTAAGCACGAAAAAAAGGATTTATATCATACTAATTTCACCATCAAAACCATCGATAATTCAATAAAAATAATATGAGAAAATTGACGATAACATCAATGAGAATCAAAAGATTATGAAATTACCAAAAAGTTAGTCTACTTTTAAAGATTTGATAAAAGAACCGATTGAAATCATAATGATAACTGAGGCAAATAGCAACCAATATTTTGCACTCAAAAACGGAATATAAAAGATGGAAAAAATAGCTGCGAATGACAAGATGATTTCATTTAAAACAATACCGAAAACCATTAATAAAATACCACAATTCACTGTTTTATCAAATTTAAAATAGTCCAAATCTACTATTTTCCATATTAGAAAAAGACTAATTCCCAATAGTAAAACCAAATGCAAATACGCAATGACAATATTGATGCTGTTGAATGCATAAATGCCTAAAGACGGGATAGCAGAAGCAATTTGCAAGATAAACTTCATTAAAAAAGAAAATCCGACAACTGCCAATAATAATTTTTGAATGAAATGATTTTCTGAGAATTTCGATCGATTTTTCCAAACAAAACTCCAAAGTTTCCACGCTCCTAAAAGTTGAATGAGTGAAACTATGGTAAAAAATCCATACAACAAATCAGGAATTTCTGTCCATAAAATTGAAAGTCCGTAACCGAAAAAACAACCGATGAATAAAAGGAAAAATATAGTTTTATTCAAGTTTTCTGAGATTTGAATGCCGTACTTTTTTAATGAAATCATAAGCAAACCGACACACGAAAACAGAAAAAATCCATTGTACTGATAATGCAGATAAAAATAAGTTGAGGCTCTAAAAAGCACTTCAAATTCATCTTTTCGGGAAGAAAAATAAGCCAACCCAAAAATTCCAATTGCAGAAATTGTGGTAAAAAAAGCACCTGATTTTAACCAGATTATTTCAGGATTTCTATTTGATTTTGTATCAATTAATAAAAATATAAAATACGCAAATCCCGTAAACAAAGCAATTGACGCAAATATGATTGACAACCAAAAATAGCCTCCATAAAGAAAAGTGAACAACATTCCATACGAACCGATTTGGTTAGCAATCATTAAAAATTGGTATTTTTTGAAGTTTATTTTTTCGGAAATTTCACTCAAATATTTCGTAACAAAAAGATAAATACTTGCTGAAACCCAGCCATAAAAAGCAAAATGCGAGTGCGCTTCCTGCGTAAATTTGTGCGTTAATCCTGGTAAAGAAAAAGCCATATTGTACCTCATCATCACGCCGACAACCGACACAACAAAGAAATTGAAAACGCAAAGTTTTAACCAAATACTAAAATTCTTCATTAATTACTCAGGGATATAAATAATTTCTCCATTTTCCAATTCGTAAGCGATAATGTCCCAATTTTTGTCAGCTTGAACATCGGTAACGGTTACAATTTCATTTTTTGAAAATGAAAAATAAACCCAATTGGTATAAGATCTGGCATCTAAAACCTGATGCGTTTTGATTTCTCCTGCTGATGCAATGTCTTCTTCTCTATCATCACTACTGTTACAAGAACTAAAAATGAATAAGCCCAATACAAGAGCTACAAGTGATTTTACTTTCATAAGTATAAATTTTTTTACAAAGAAATAGTTTTTATTATACTGAATAAAAATAAAGATGTGATAGAAATCAAAAATAAGACATTTTTGTCTTATTTTAATTTTTAACAATTAATTTTGTTAAAATCCTTGGATTTTTAATGGAATCTAAAGCTGAAAATTATGATTTTAATTAAATGATATTCAAATTGTATGTTGAAAAACTTTCAAATTCCTCTTCACTATGACTGATGACAAATAATGTGGAATTATTGTTTTTATTAAACTCCAATAATTCATTTAACATCACTTTTCGCATCGCAATATCTACTGCAGAAAATGGTTCATCGAGCAAAACAATTTCAGCATTTTGGGCTAAAGTTCTTGCCAATGCAACCCTTTGCTGTTGTCCGCCAGAAAGTTTAGAAGGCGATGTATTCTCGAAGGTTTTGAGGGCAAAATTTTCTAATAATTCATCAACGATATTTTCGTCTTTTTCCGTTTGTGCGAAAGCGATATTTTGTTTCACATTCATATTTGGGAACAAGGCGTAATTCTGAAACATCAGTGAAATATTTCGTTTTTGAGGTGGTAGAAATATTTTATTGGCAGTATCCAGCAAGATTTTATCATTTAATTTAATGAAACCAAAATCCGGATCAATCAATCCCGAAAGTATTTTGAAAAAAGTGGTTTTTCCAATCCCGGAATCGCCTGAAACGTGCACAAAACTTCCTTCTGAAATCCGCTCATTCACCTCAAGAAATTTATTTCCTGACGAAGTAAAAATTTGATGTCTTATCTGAATTTCAATCATCGGAATGTGGTAAAATTAGTTTTTCGGTTAATGCTGTAAATCAACAATAAAATAAGAAAGGAAAGGATGAAAAGCACGAATGCATAACGGTTAGCAGCCTCAAAATTGAGCGCCTGAACCTGGTCGTAAATCGCAACTGAAGCGATCCTGGTTTCTTTGGGAATATTTCCGCCAACCATAATCACGATGCCAAATTCGCCGATACAGTGGGCAAAAGTGAGCGCAATTCCAGTGATAACAGATTTTTTTATATTTGGAATAAGGACTTTGAACAAAGTAACTATTTTCGATTTTCCCATTGTGTAGGAAGCTTGTCGCAAATCATCATTCAAAGCCGAAAACCCGTTCTGCAATGGCTGAATCATAAACGGAAGATTGGCAATGATACTTGCAATCACAATTCCCTGGAACGAAAAAGCGAGCCGAACATCACAATATTTTTGAAGAAAATTCCCGAAAGCATTTTCCGGACTGAAGGCGACCAAAAGATAATATCCCATCACTGTTGGTGGCAAAACCATCGGCATTGAAATTAAAGTTTCTGCAATGAATTTCAGTTTAAACCGAGAATAGGAAAGCCAATACGCAACCGGAATTCCAATGAGAATGAGGATTACCGTGGTAATTAGCGCTAATTTCCCAGTGAGGAGCAAGGTGTAAATGAAGTCTTGGTCAAGCATTTATTTTGAAATTTTGGTTTAATAACCGTAACGTTTCCAAATTTCATTTGCTTTTTCCGAATTGATGAAATCAAAAAAATCTTGAGATTCAGTTTGGCTTTTGCCTTTCAAAACGATTCCGCTTTGGGCAATCGGCGCGCATTCTTTTTCAGATAATTCATAGAAATTTCCTCGCCTCATCATTTCTTTATTTTTAGCATTGGAAAGTGCGATGAAACCTACATCTGCGTTTCCTGTCGACGCAAATTGTGCGACTTGACTGATGTTTTCTGCCCAAACGATTTTGTTTTCAATTTTGGAATATAATCCTGATTTTTTTAAAGCTTCGACTGTATTTTTTCCATATGGAGCGAGCTCAGGATTTGCGATGGCAATTTTATTTATTTCAGGATTTTGCAACAAATCCAAACCTTTAGAAACGTCCTTTTTGAAGCTCCACAAAACGACCTTTCCATAAGCGTAAATTTTAGGATTTCCATAATTTTTCCCAGCACTTTTTAATTTTTCCGGAAATTGAGTATCGGCAGATAAAAACAAATCGAAAGGTGCACCATTTAAGATCTGCTGAACCAGCAAACCAGAAGAACCAAAAGTAATTTCTACTTTTTTATCAGGATTTTCTTTGATGTAAATTTGTTTTAAATCTTCTAAAACGTCCCTAAGATTAGCTGCCGCCGCAACGGAAATGAAAGAATTTTGAGTGGATTTTTCAGATGAATTTGGTTCTTTTTTTTTACAATTCAACATCATAACTGACATTAAAATTGTACAGACTAACAGTTTCAAATATATCCAATTGCTCATAAATTATGCGAAAAGAAAGATTCAAAATAAGACTTTCTTATCCTTTTCAAAGGTATGATTATCGATTGAAAATCCAAAAACAAATGATCGAAAAATGAAGATTTAAACTTGTCTTTCTAAAGTCTTGCATTTTTCTTTGTCACCAGATTTTACGACTGAAACATCAATATATTTTACTTTTCCTTGGCTTGCTTCTTCGAACTGTTTTGCTTTTTTGTCGGCATATTCGTAGGTGTATCCAATTCCCATTACCACTTTGTGCCCGTTGCACTCTCCCATTGCCAGATAAAGATATTCTCCTAAAGTATGATTCATTTCAGTTAAAGTTTTTAATTTAATATCAAAGTTTTTAATTTAATATCAAAGTTATTTTTTTGATTTGTTGTTGAGCAATTGTTCCAGATAGTCTTTCAAAACCAAAGGATGACAATGTTTTTCATCCCTTGCTGCATAAACCAGCGTTATTTTTTCCTGTTGCCCATTTTTTTCCAGGAAAGGTTTTCCGGGATTTTGCTCCAAAAGTTCTTCTTTATATTTCCGGGAAAACTCTTCCCAAAGCAAAGGATCGTGATGAAACCACTCCCGAAGCGCTGTTGATGGTGCAAGATCTTTGTCCCATTCATCCAAAGCGGCTTTTTCTTTTGAGATTCCTCTTGGCCAAATCCGATCTACCAAAACACGGTAACCATCTTCGGGAGAAGCATCTTCGTACACTCTTTTTAATACGATTTCCATTGATTTATTTTTTAAAATTGATAATCATTTCCAAAATTCATCCTCATAATCATCATCTTCTTTGTGATGATGTTGGTTTAATTCTAAACCTATTGTATCCATCTGTTCATCGGAAAGATGTTCTTCAAGATAAGGAAAAACACTTCTTTCCTCAAAACGGATATATTTGTATAAAGCATCAGCAAAATCTGATAGCAACTGTTGGTTATTTGATTGATTGATACTTCCAATTAAACAGCTAATTTCGCGATGTTCTTTCTCCATTTGGTTCTGTAAACCCTCGTTCGACAATTCTGGAAGCACATCATCTTCAGTCTTGAAATGGTTATGAAGATTCTTTTCCCAATAATAATTAATGTAATTCTTGATGCGTTCGTAAGAAACCTCTTTTTTGATGCCCTGGCGGATTTTCCAGCAACAAAGCAAACCAAAATGATGGTCTCGGGATAAGGGTACGAGATTTTCGTTTCTTTTCATAGGATTGAATTTTTATTGATATTTTATCTTTAAAATTAATGAAAAAGAACCGCCAAAATAAGATGACGGTTCCTGCTTTTAATCATATTTTATCTTTTCTCTTTAAGCGACCAGCCGGTTTTCAGTCCGATAATGAAAATTACCAACAGCATCTCTCCTAGCGCCAGTAAAATGTCACCGGGAACACGTAGCCAACGTAAAGTATGCATCATATCGGTCTGCATAAATTCTGCGGAACGAGCGTACCAATATCCTTCTTTAATAGAGGCTACGGATTGCATAATTCCTATCGGCAACAAACTGATGGTTACCATTACTAACAATCCGATATTTGTTAGCCAAAATGCCCAGCCGATGAGTTTATCATTCCATTCTCTGTCAGGATATAATCCTCTCAACATAAACATCATCAAACCAATTCCCAAGATTCCATACACTCCGAACAGTGCGGCGTGGCCGTGAACTGCGGTTGTATTGAGTCCTTGAATATAGTACAATGCAATCGGTGGATTGATGGCAAACCCGAAAATACCTGCACCAAGGAAATTCCAAAAACACATGGCGATGAAACAGTAGATTGGCCATTTGTATGCTTTGATCCATTTGGTAGATTTACTGATCTGATAATTTTGATAAGCTTCAAACCCAATTAAAACCAAAGGAACAATTTCAAGTGCGCTGAATGTAGCTCCCAAAGCCAAAACTGCTGTTGGCGTCGCACTGAAATACAAGTGGTGGAACGTTCCCAAAATACCTCCCGCTAGGAAAATAATGGTTGAAAATAATACAGCATGAGTTGCTGCCTTTAATCTTAATAATCCCAATCTTGTAAATAAAAAGGCTGCTACAACGGTTGCAAAAACTTCGAAGAATCCTTCTACCCAAAGGTGAACCACCCACCATCTCCAGTATTCTGCAATGGCCATATGGGTTTGTCTTCCGTACATCAATCCGGCTCCATAGAATAGGGCAATTGCTACTGCGGAAAGTGTGAACAATAATAGTAAATGTCTGTCACCATCTTTCTTTTTCAATGCGGGTAAAAGTGCTCTTACCATAAGAATTAACCAAAGAATTAATCCTACTAACAATAAGATCTGCCAAATTCTACCCAGTTCTACATATTCGTAACCGGAATGTCCCCAAAGGAAATTATCTACATAACCTAATTTCTGCATCACGCCAAGCCATTGTCCCGCCAAAGAACCGAAAACCACAATCAGCAACGCTCCGAACAATACATTGACACCTAAAACCTGATATTTCGGTTCGTAACCCGAAACGGCAGGAGCAATATATAAACCAGTAGCGAGCCAGGAAGTTGCAATCCAGAAAATCGCCAACTGAACGTGCCAGCTTCTGGAAATGGATTGCGGAAGAACCTCATCCAACGGAATACCGTAAAAAGCACTGCCTTCTACTCCGTAATGGGCAGTAATAACGCCTGCAAGCATCTGAACCAAAATCAGTAATGCCACTACCCAAATATATTTCAGCGTTGCTCTCATAGAAGGTGTTGGTTTCATATTTCTGAGCGGATCTTCCAAAGGCAGCATCTCGCTTGAATTGATTTCTTCCTCCTTGTTTCGGGCGTGGTAAAATACCAGCAGACCTACACAACCCAGCAACATCAGCACACTGAAACCGGACCAAAGGTGTAACGATGGCGGTGGTACATTGCCAATCAGTTCATCGTGTGGCCAGTTGTTGGTGTACGTTACATCGTCACCAGGACGATCCGTGATGCAAACCCAGGCTGCCCAAGAGAAAAAGGCATTCATTTTTGCCATTCTTTCCGGAGTTTTTACCGTATTTTTCGGGATGGCGTACTGATCTCTCAGTTTTGCCATTTCCGGAGCATTCATAAATATTTTAGCGTAATAATCTGCCAGTTCTGCCTGTACTTTTGCTCTTTCAGGAGAAATCACAATTGTATTGGTGGCTTCGTCTAAGGTATTTTTACGAAGTTCTTTTTTCAGTAATACCTGATATTTTGCCTGCTCGTCATCCGGTAAATCTTTATAGACTTTCCCCTCTTTTTTAGCCAGTTCTTCCAGAAGAAGCAAAGATTCACGATGGAGATAATCGGCACTCCAATCGGGTGCAATATAGGCTCCGTGTCCCCAAATACTACCGACAGTCTGCCCGCCGATAGATTGCCAAACATTCTGACCGTCTTTGATGTCTTGTCCGGTAGCTATCACTTTACCATCGGTGGTCACCACATTATCGGGAACGGGCGGAATTTTCCTGTAAATCTCCACGCCGAAGAAAATGAGGACAGCAAAGGAACCAATAATAACGGCTGCAAGCCACGTCCATAACTTTTTAGGTGTCATATATTTTTGTTTTGATGCTTAATGTTCCACTGAAAACTCTTTCTCCAACTCGATAGATTTTGGGAAAAGGATATTATTTTCCAGATGGATATGTTGGTGTAAATCGTTCTCGAAATCCTGAAGCATTGCAAATGTCACTTTGTAGGTGTTGCAGGCATCGGCTGGCGGCGTATATTCGTTTGTGAGTTCTGCAATTTGTCGTAGGCGTTCCCCTTCCACGGTATGTTCGTGCTTCATCATATTTACCGGATTTTCTACTGTTCCGAAAGGCGGCTGCGGAATAGCACTGCCATCAATCTTGGCTTTCACCATATTTTTGATGAATGGGAAAAGCATCAGTTCCTCTTTTTTCAGATGTGCGCCCAGATCCTGTGCAGAAGCATCAAACAATTCTTTAATTTCGAATAATTCCGGATGACGACCGCCGTGCACTTTACAAAGTTTGTCTAAGAAAGCCTGTAAAATAGGCGTTTTTTCATACACGTAGCGGTGATGGATTTTCTCTACATAATCTGCCAGCAAGTCCAGTGGCCAGCTTTTAAAATCGATGGAGCCACCATTATCCTGAGGAAGATTTTCAATCTCTGCATAAATTGAATTGGCATCCAGCATTTTGTTTTCGCAGGCAACCTCTATGGTTCTTCCGCCTTTGCAGCAAAAATCGATACCATTTTTTTTGAAAATAGCTGCCGTTCTGAAATCTTCAGCTACAATCTCTCCTATAAAATCTGTCTTGATATTCATAATTAAATACTTTTTTATCTTTTATTATTTTAAAATTTTTTTATTTTGATTTTCTGGTTTTTAGTTTTCTGATTGGATATAGTTCATTATCAATAAATCTCCTATTTTACTATAAACAACTCTGCTTTTTAGTTTGTTCAAGCCTATTATTTGTCATTCCGAAGGAATCCATTCAGAATAAGTCCTTAATTCCTCATCAGTAAATTGAGATTCCTACGGAATGACAAAATAGTATTGAATAAGTTGTTAATCTATTTTTTAAGTGAAAGGATATATTTTACCATTTTCTGAGCGTTCTCTTTGCTGAGTCCGGCGTGCGGTGTCATCGGGATATCGCCCCAAACACCTTTTCCGCCATCAATCACTTTTTGTGCAAGATGGTCGATATCGGCTTCGGTATATTTTGCTGCTACGTCCTGATAAGCCGGTCCCACCAATTTAGAATCTACCTTGTGACAAGACAGGCAGTCTGCGCCTTCTACAAGAGCTTTGCCTTCGTCTTCGGGCTTTGCTGCGGCTGTTGTTGAAGCAGTATCAGCAGATGCTGCAGGTTTTGGTTCCTCCATCATTGTATTGGATTCTGTTGTGGGCTGCTGTTCTGCTACTTGTTCTTTTTTTTCTGAGCAAGAAGTGATGGTAAGAGAGAGCAAAATTGCTGTAAAAAATAAGTTTTTCATTACTAAAGATTTTTATGGATTATAATTCTATTTGTTTTTTAATTTCTTTTACAAGGTCATCATCGCCGGAGTCCAAACCTTCTTTTTGATAAGCTAAAGTTCCTTTTTTGGAATAGACACTGATGATATTGGAGTGGGAAAACTCTATCGGGGAGATTTCTTTGTATTTAACAGCCATTACGTTGGCGAGTTCCCGCGTATCATCTTCATTGCTGCGGATAAATGTCCATTGTTTTTCATCGAATTTATTGGTATCCAGATAAGCTTTCATTACCTGCGGTGTATCGTTTTTCGGATCAATGGAAATCAAAACATACTGGATGTCTTCCGGATTGGTTTTTCCTACTTTTTGGGAGATGGTTCTCATCTCGGCAGTGAGTCTCGGGCAAGCGGTTTTACACGATGTAAAAATCATTGCAGTAACCAGAACTTTCCCTTTCATATCAGAAAACGTAATGGTTTTACCGTCCTGTTTCTCCCATTTGGAACTGACATTATAAATGGAATCCGGACTTATTTCTTCGTTTTTTTTGCTGCAGGACAAACTTGCCATTGCCAACAAAATATAAAGTAAGTTTTTCATTTTTTTTAATTTTTAAAATCTCTTGCACATCGGAAACCGAGATTGTTGAGACAGTTGTTAGCTTTGATACTTCCGCGAAGTGCATAACGCACAAAGGCAGCATAATTTCTAAGATCCGAAGCGGTAATGGCGCCACCGGCACAAAACAAAGACTCGTTGGTGGTATTGTCTTTTCTGGATTCTCCGCTCATCATCACCGAGTTGAAATCGTACGTCCATTCCCAAACCATTCCGTACATATCGTAAACGCCGTAAAAATTGGGTTCACCTTGTCTTACAACTTTATTCATATTGCTTTTCCGCTGTTGGTATTCTCTAAGTATAAAATCTGTAAAATGAGGTTTATCAGAAGCATTTTTAGAACTGCGGTCTGCAAGTCCTACATATTCCCATTCTTCTATTGTTGGAAGCCTTTTGCCCACACTTTTGGCATACGCTTCTGCGGCAAACCAGGAAACATTGGTTACGGGAGCGTCGGGATTTATTTTTTCCGGAAGCTGATAATCGCCTTTCCAATGTTTGAGGTAAGTGCTGTCTGCGTATAACCGAAGCACTTTGCTTCTGGTCCATTGAGGATTAGCTTTCAGAAATGTGAGATATTCTGCATTGGTCACCGGGCTGTTATCAATATAAAAAGATTTTACTTTAATAATATTGTTAGAATCTTTTCCGATAAAAGCTCTGTACGATCCGCTGTCTATTTTCATCATTTTTTTTGAACTGGAAATGAATTCTAACTGATGATCTGCTATAGACGTACTCTGATGACTTTTGGGAGTTTGTGAACAGGAAGCTAAACCCAAATTCAGGATGACTGCACAAATGATGATAAAAACTCTCATTGCTTTGTATTTGCTAAACCTCAATGAAACAAGAAAAAAAATTATGGATTCTTTTTATAAACTGCAGGATTATCCGGTCCTGTAACTTTAATTTTGCCTAAAGCTCCTTTGTTGAAAGCTCTGAAAATTGCGTGGTCAACAATCACATATTCACCGGGAACGGTTGCTTTGAACTCTACAATAGACGCTCCACCAGGAGGAATAACCGTGGTCTGTACATTTTCATTGATTTTGCTGCCGCCTTCCATATACACTCTGTCGAAGATTTCCCCGATCACGTGGAAAGAAGACGTAAGGTTCGGACCACCGTTTCCTACGAAAAAACGTACAGTTTCACCTACTTTTGCCTGCAATTCGCCATCGCCCAAAAGAGCTCCGGTTTTTCCGTTAAATACAACATATTCCGGATGTTCTGAAATGGCTTTATCCATATCGAATTCCTGAAGACCTTTGTCACCAAATTTCCCTTTGGTGTAGAAATCGCCCTGCATAATGTAGTATTCTTTGTCCACTTTTGGCAGTCCGCCTTCCGGTTCGATAAGGATGAGACCGTACATTCCGTTGGCAATGTGCATTCCTACAGGAGCTGTGGCACAATGGTAAACATAAAGTCCGGGATTCAGTGCTTTAAAATTGAAAACTTTTTCCGTTCCCGGCGCTACGAAAGTGGCTTCTGCACCGCCACCGGGACCATTAACAGCGTGGAGGTCGATGTTGTGAGGGAATGTATTGTTTTCATTATTTTTTAAGTGAAGTTCGATTTCATCGCCTACCCTTGCACGGATAAAACTTCCCGGAACCGTTCCGTTGAAAGTCCAGAAATTATATTGCGTACCGTCTGCCAATTCGCCGGTCTTCTCGATAGTTTCCAGACGAACGACAACTTTCTTTGCTACACGATCTCCAACGGGAGCCGGCACGTTGGGCGGTGCTACAGATTTTTGCTGTTCTACGGAACCGTCTGTTTTAATTTTTTCTGTATCTGAATTATTTTCAGAGCTTGTAGAATTGTTTTGTTTACAGGAATTCAGACTGATGAAAGCTGATAAAACTGTTGCGATGATGAATGTCTTTTTCATAACTGAAATATTTGAGTAACATTTAGTACCAATAAATTAAAAAGATAAAAACACCTTTTAGTATTTTATTGTAATAATTTTTTTTATTGTTTTAGGAATGTCAGTTTTAAATCCAGATTTTCTACAAAAAGTTGAATTCTAGATTCTTCCAACATTGTTTTTATTTCCTGTCGTATGTGTTTAAAATCATTATGGATAGGACAAGGGTGATCTTCCGAACATTCTTTAAGACCAAGACCGCAACCCGAAAATAGTTTGTCACCATCTATTTCTCTCACAATATCAGCTACAGACTGTTCAAGATTGGCATCATCCATATAGAAACCACCGTTGGGTCCTTTTGCCGATTGCACAAAACCTTTTCTACTGAGATCCTGAAGTATTTTTGCAATGAAATATTCCGGAGAATCTATACCCGATGAAATATCTTTGATGCCTATCCGACTTCCATCTTTCGATTTCTGCGCAATAAAGATCAAGGCTCGTATGGCGTATTCACAGGTTTTAGAAAACATTTGTTATTTTTATAAAACAAAGATAAAAATATTAAGACAAATAAAAGACAAATTAGTATTTTATTTAATTGATATTTATCATTCCCATTCCAACAGTCTCCTTTCGCCTTCTATTTTTTTCGTTTCAGAAATATCCTGAGACATTTCAATTACACCCCGGTAATTTTTCTGAGCATCCCGAACAGCAAAATATCGAACATAAATCAACTTCTCTTTATAGTTAAACCAAAATGATGCTTCATTTTGTTCTCCTTTCCGAAATGCCTCTACTATTTTCAATACTGTATCAACACTTTTTGGAGGATGGCAGAATTTTACCTCCCTTCCGATGATCCCCGCACTTCTGGGGAAAACACGTTCTTCTCCTCGATTATAGAAGATCACTCTGTCATTTTCATCGACATAGGTCAAATCTAAAGGTAAAGTTCTAAATAATAGATTCACTTGTTCAATTGTCATATATCCTTCGTCGAAATGTGATGCATTTTCATCAAAAACGACATCGGTTCTTACGACTGTATCTTCTGATGGATGTACATATTGATTGTCTTCAGGATATTTTGCGGGAGGCTTGCTAAGCATCCAGCCGATCTCATCTTCTCCTTCACGCATTTTGATCCATTCATCCTCTGTAAGAATATCCAAAGCGTTAGGAAACAAAACTGTTTTCTCAACCGCTATTAGATTCCTCAAATTCTGTCCTGCATACTCTGTATTTTCCATCGCAGAATCCAGATCTTTTTCATCGATATTTTTTCTGATGATCCTGAAAATTTCCCTTATTGTATCGTGGAAAGACCACATATTTCTGGAAGGCCCTGTCCATCCTTTCTGCTCTAAAAACGGAAACAGTTGATTTTCTTTTCTTTCAAATCGTCTTTCAACGGTTGCCAGTTGATTGAAAAGATTGTAAAACTTCTGAAATTCTTCGTTTGCATTTGTATTGTTCAGTTCTTCTAACAAAGAAATAATTATTTCTTCTTCGATCAAATAAGTTTGAACAGGATGTCCTGATTTAAATTGATTTTTATCCATTTATTTTTTAATAAAATATTAATATCTTTTTATCTTCTATTTAAAAATAAAAAAACTTTTCTAACTAGGCGTTTTGTTCTTTAATAATAGAATTACGACAAATTTAAGATTAGAATTTCAAATAAAAGAGTGTTTTGTCTTTTATTATTCTGATTTATGTCATTTGATTTAATGCTTGCCTCCATTTATTATTTTATAGATATGTAAAATTCCAGGAAATATCGCATCCATTGACTCCTCCGCTCCTTTTGTAGAACCAGGAAGTGCAATGACCAATGTCTCACCAATCATTCCGGCAATACTTCTGGAAAGCATTGAATAAGGAGTTCGTAATTGTCCGTAATTTCTAATGGCTTCTGCAACTCCGGGAATTTCTCTTTCTAAAAGCGGACGAACTGCTTCCGGTGTTACATCTCTTTTCGAAAGTCCTGTTCCTCCAGTGATCATTACAAGGGAAATTCCGTTTTGGACGTAAAAGTTTATTTTGCTTTGAATTTCCACAATCTCGTCAGGAATAATGATATAATCATCAATACTCACGAGGTTTTTCTCCAATGCTGAAATAATCGCCTTTCCTGCTTTATCTTCTTTTTTCCCTGCAAAAATACTGTCTGAACAAACTATTACGGAAGCGTTAATTCCCACTCCAGAATCCTTGAGGTCTGATTTACCACCTTTTTTCTCGATCAGTCTGATATTTCTGATTTCTATATTTTTATCAATCGGTTTCAGCATATCATACATTGTGAGTGCCACAACAGAAGCTGAATGCATCGCCTCGACTTCTACCCCGGTTTTATAAATTGTATGAATTTCAGATGTGATATAAATTTCCAAATCTCTGATCTCAAATTGTATGGAAGTATATTCTATCGGAATAGGATGACAATCAGGAATAACATCACTGGTTTTTTTGGCAGCAAATAATCCCGCCGTTTTTGACATCTCAAAAACATTGCCCTTCGGAACAGAATTGTTGACAATCGCATCAATCGTTTCTTGTGAACTAACGCTCAGGACAGCCTCAGCCATAGCTTTTCTGAGGGTATTATTTTTATGAGTAATATTAACCATATACTTATTGCTTATTTTCTTTCCAAGTGTGAGAGTTATCTTCCAGTATTTCTTTGCCCCATAAAGGAACTTCTTTCTTAATCCTATCAACCATTTCATCACAGGCGTTGATGGCTTCCTTACGATGCGCAGCTGAAGTGAAAACGAAGAGGCAGATTTCACCCACCTTGATTTCCCCCAACGAATGGTAAATATGTGCACAGGTTAACCCATATTTTGCAATAATCTCTTCACGGATCTCATGTGCCTTTTCAAGAGCCATTTCTTTGTAAGCTGTAAAATGTATTGCTTGAACTTTTTTCTTGTCAATCATATCTTCGCGGATCTGACCAAGAAAAATACTGTGTCCGCCAATCGTGGTTTTGACCGTATGCTTGGTAATGCTTTCAGCAACGAATATTGGATTGATAGGACCTTCGATAAAAATATCTTTGATTTTTTTCATTGTAAAATTGATTTTATGCCTGATTTAAAATGTTTTATTTCTTTATCCGGAAAATGACTTTTTAAAAGTTTTACCGCTTTCTGACTCCTGATTCCTGAAACACATACAAAACAGATCGATGTATAGCCATTCAATCTTTCCAAATTTTCTTCAAGTGTGCCAAATGGAAGTTCTAAAATCTTCATTGCTGAAATTTTAGGCTGTTCGTCCTCTTCTCTTACATCGATCAAAATGCTTTTGTCATGATTTAAAAACGATTGAAGTTCTGAAAATGAATTTATTTCATCATTTTTATTAAGACTACAGAATTCTTCATAATCAAAATTTTGAAATTCTTCGATGGTTTTTGGTCCCGCTTTTTCTTGATTTTCATTAAATTTAATTTTCATTGATTGATAATTTTTGGTATTAAAAATCAGTAACTGATGAATCAAAGTCTCGGCTGAACCGCTTAATAACTTGATGACTTCATTCGCCTGAAAAGTTCCGATAACAGCCGAATGCGTAGGCAAAACTCCCGCTTCATTACAATTTGGAACTTCACTCTGATTGGGCGGAACCGGAAATAAATCTCTATAATTGGTCATTTGATCTTCCTTCTCCACATTGAAGACCGAAACCTGACCTTCATCTCGAAAAAGAGATGCATAGACCAAAGGTTTTTTCATCAGATAGCAGGCGTCGTTCAATAAATACCTTGTGGCAAAATTATCTGTACAGTCTACCACTACATCAAAATTATGGATGATCGACAAAACATTTTTATTTGTTATCATTTCCTGAAATGCTATAATATCGATCTCAGAGTTGATTTTACTTAAATGTTCTACAGCAGCAATAACCTTAGGCACTCCTACATCCTGTTCACTATATAAATACTGACGATGAAGATTCTCAAATTCTATGGTGTCAAAATCCGCTACTCCAACCACTCCTACTCCCGTAGATACCAAAATCTGCATCACAGGACATCCCAGGCCACCCGCTCCGACCACCAAAACCGAAGATCTTGAAAGTTTTTCCTGTGTAGAAATTCCGAAACCCGGAAGTATGATCTGTCTGTTATATCTTTTTATATTCATTTTAATTAAATTTTAACCACCTGAATACGGCGGTAATAATGCGATTTCAGATGTATCAGATATCAGTTGGTTATTATCTGCTTTTAATCCGTCAACAGCAACCAAAAAAGTAGTTTCTTTTAATCTTGGAAATTCTTTATCAAGCATCAATTTCAGCTCAGCGATGGATATATTGTTTTCCAAAGAAAAATTATATTCATCGGTATTAAAGATCTCCGTAAGTTTTCCAAATATTTTTAGTTTCATTTTAATTAAATTTAAAAATGATAATTCACTGCTGTAATGAAGTTTCTGCCCTCTTTTGGATAGCCATAAGAAAGGTAATAATTTCGATCGAATAAATTTCTAACACCAAAATCGAAGTTGACTTCTTTGACAATATTTACCGATAATTTTGCATTAAGCGTGTATCCGAATTTTGCACTCAATCTCACATCCATAGATTCAGAATTCACTCTTTCTAATGATGGTTGCAACTGTGTTCTGTCAAATTTTCTTGAAATCAGATAATTATCAACTTTCAATAAAGAAGCAGAACCCATTATGTAAAATTTATCTTGTCTGGTTCCGATGTTGAGCGCCGTAAAATAAGAATTCACACCCGTTCCGTCTGCAAAACCAACGCCCGATTGACCATCAATATCCAAAGCTTTGATAGGTTTTCTGGATACTATGTTCACAGCTCCACCCATCGTATTTGATCCGTATTGCACGCAAACCAAACCTTTTTTCCACAGAAATACTGTTAATGTCAAAAGTCGTAAAACGGCTCAAATCAAAATTGCCATCATAAGGCGTGTAAATAGGAATGCCATCAAAAAAAACAGGCGTTCTTAGCGAGTTGAATCCCCTAACCAAAATACTTCCCTCGTTTCTTGCATCCATTTGCGTAATGCTTACTCCGGGTAAAAGATTGACCGCATCTACAACATTCGTTTTATTAAAATCCTGAATCAACTGCGTATCAATCTTATGAATTGGGCCTTCATTTTTCTCTTTTCCAAAGATATTCACTTCCTGGATTTCGTAATAATTCTTTACAGAATCTACCTTTGTTTTTTCCTGTGCGAACACGTTCAATGATAGCAGAATTGCTCCTGCCACTGCATAATTCTTATTCATTGCTATAAATTTTTGTTGAATATAATTTCTGCATTCCGGAAGTTTTCGGGCGTATTTATATTTAAAAGTTGATGCTCAAAACTGTCTTCGAAATCTATGTAATGAGCGTTTTGTTGTTCCAGAAAGCTCGTCATTCTGAGGTTTCCGTTGTCGATGGTTTTCTTTAAATCATTCAGAATAGAAAAAGGATAAATGCCCAAAACCGGATATATTTTTTCGCCAAAACGCACGACATTAATTCTGTATTCTACTTTTTTTTGAAGAATATTTTCAATCAAATCCGAAGAAACGAAGGGCATATCGCAACTGCAAACAAAAATATCTTCCTGGCAAAATTCTAAGGCGGAGCGAATTCCACCCATCGGACCTTTTTGTGTTGTAACATCTTTAATAATGCCCTTCGAAATTGGATAATTTGAATGATTTCCTGAAATAAAAATCTCATCAAAAACAAAAGACAAATTATCGATAATGTGCTGTATCAAGGTTTTTCTGCCCAAAATCATCGAGGCTTTATCTTGTCCCATTCTGGAGCTTTTGCCTCCTGCTATAATGATGGCTTTCATTTTTTTGATTTTATTTAAAATTTTTAAACATCAAAAAATCTCATCTTCAGAAAATTTCATAAAATATTCCTCGGCTGTTTTGAATTTTTCCACAATTTTTTTTCCGTAATCTGTGAGTGAACTTTTTCCACCGGATTTCCCACCCGCTTCTTTGATGACGATTTCTTTGGACGAATTGGCGTTGATGTCCCGCACAATTCCCCACGCCTTTCGATACGGAATTTACAAAATTTTTGAGGCTTCTGTGATAGAACCCAACTCGTCAATTTGTTCTAAAAGTCGGGCTCTTCCGATGCCGATATTCAGTCCGGATTCGGTTTCAATCCAGATTCTGCCTTTGATTTTCAGACTTTCCATATTTTGACTTTTTCTCCGATGTTGATTTCAGTTGCGCCGTCGGGAAACTCCACCAAACAGTTGGCTTGTGCTACAGAATCCATTTTATAAGATTCCTGTGCGTTGAGAATGAGCACTTTTCCTTTTGTGTAAAATGCTTTCAGAAACTGGGTTTGATCCTTGTTTTTCTTCTTTGCAAAAGATTCCGAAATGGCAAAATCTTGTTCTTCATCAAACTCTTTTCGTCCAAAACAACCGAGCAAAAACGGCTTCACATATTGATGATAGCAGGAGAAAACAGAAGCGGGATTTCCGGGCAACGCAAAAACAAATTTCTCTTCAAGTTTTCCGAAGTACAAAGGTTTTCCGGGTTTCTGTCTTATTTTATAAAATAATTCTGAAACACCTATTTTTTCCAAAGCCGGTTTCACATAATCATAATCTCCGACAGAAATCCCACCGGTAATTAATAAAATATCCACCGTTTCTAAGCCATTTTTTATAGCAGAAAAAGTTGCTTCTTCAGTATCTCCTACGTGATAGACGAACGAAAACTGATGATTGATTTCAGATAAAGCTGATTGAAGTGTGTACGTATTAGAATTGTAAATTTCGCCATCCAGAAGTGGTTTTCCTATTTCTACTAACTCATTTCCGGTATACAAAAGTCCTATATTTAATTTTTTGTAAACTCCTATTTTCTCAATTCCAAATCCTGCCAAAAACCCGATGACTGCGTGATTGACCAACGTATTTTCTTCAATTATTTTTGTTCCGACTTTGGTTTGAGAACCTTTCAAACGAATATTTTCACCTTTTGAAATTTCATCATCATTAAATTGAATTCGGTCGACAATTCTGGTCGTTTTTTCCTGCATAATCACGGTATCGACACCATCAGGAATTTTTGCTCCCGTAAAAATGCGCACGGCTTCTCCTCTATTCAAAACAAAATCGATTTTTGAAATCCCAGCTGGAATAATTTCAGTGACATTTAATTCTGAAAAATCTGCCAAATCATCAAATCGAAATCCATAACCATCCATCGCAGAATTGTCGAAAGACGGAACATCTAATGTTGCAAAAATCGGTTCTGAGGTGTAAGAACCTTGTGCTTCTAAAATTGAGAGCGTCACTTTTTCTGTACGAAAAATTTGTGTTTCGATTATTTTTTTAGCTTCAGAAACGGAGATGAAATGGTTCATTTTTGATGAATGTTGAATGTTTGATGATGGAAGATGGAAGTCTTTAAGGTAATTTCTTACACAATTTCGACTTATTTCACTCGGGTTACTTCGATGCTTTTCAGCCATTTTACGTGGCGCGAACCGGTTTTCGTATCAGTCATACTTACTAAAATCATTTCTCCTTTTTCTTTCAGCGGTTTTCCGTTTTGCTCAAACAATACGAATACTTTTTCGCCAGTCGGATTGTTGAATAATTCTGCCCAGGAAAAGGTGGCTTTGTAATCGTCTGAAGCTCTTGCAACGATGTAGAAATTGCGGTCTTTATGCTCTTGTTGTGCGATTTTTGCTTTTTCCAAAATGTCGGTTAGCAAAACTCCTTTTGTAGATTCTACGCTATCTTTGGTCAATCCTGTCTGGCAAACAATTTTGAAATCGTTGAGTTCTACGACTTTCATTTTTTTCAAAGAATCGACCGTTAAAGTCAATGGTGTTACGACATCCCCTGTTACTTTTATTTCTTTACTCACATATTTTAAATCATCTTTCTCGTCGTGTTTGTGGTTTTCTTTTTCTTCAGAATGTTTTTGAGAAGTTTTTGCAGAATTATCCGTCGCTGGATTGGTTGCTTCAGATTTTTTGCATTGTACCATTGTGACTGCAATCATCACAATCGTAATCAAATTGGATAATATTTTCATTGGTAATTATTTACGAATTGTCTGAAATCTTATCGTTATGTTTTTTTTATCCTATCGGTTGGCAAAATTTTTATCCGCCAATTTTTATCATACTTCTGTTGATGATTTTTTGGTTGTTTACATTTTCCATTTCGGAGAATTGTCCGCCTTTTTCTTTATGTTTTTTGATGATTCCCAATTTGATCAGTTCAGTTAAACTTTCATTATTTCTGAAAGATTTTAACAAATCAAATTCATCTGCGCCGAAAAGACAATTTTTCATTTTTCCGTCGGATGTGATGCGGATTCGGTTACAACCAGCACAAAATGAGTTGCTCATTGTGGAAATCAAACCAAAAACGCCCTTACTTTCTGCATCAATTCTGTATTTTCTTGACGTATCATTTTTATGGTCTTCCACCTTTTCGAAAGTGAAATGTTCTGAAACCAAAGTGAGCATTTCGGAAATCGGAATGACTTTATTTTTCTCCCAAGAATTCCCTGTGAAAGGCATAAATTCTATAAACCTCAACTCAATCGGATAATGATGAGAAAGTGCGATAAATTCTGGGATTTCGTCTTCATTAAAACCTCGCATTACAACAACATTTAGTTTTACATTGAACCCACGTTTTATGCTTTCTTTAATATTGTCCCAAACCGTTTGAAAAAGATCTCTTTTTGTAATATATTTAAACTTTTCCCGGTCGAGCGAATCGATACTGATATTGAGATTTTTGATGTTACATTCAGCAAGCAAATCAAAATATTTATGAAGCAGCACACCATTGGTTGTAATCCCAATATTCGCTCCCAATGTAGAAAGTTGTTTAATAATGGTCTCAAAATCATTTCTTACCAAAGGTTCACCACCTGTAATTCTGATCTTATTGATATTAAATTGTTGTACAAAAATTTTAGAAATTTCGAAAATTTCCTGACTGTTCATCAACTCGATGGATGGTGTGCTTTTGAACGGTTCATCGGGCATACAATACAGACATCGGAAATTGCAACTATCGGTAATCGAGAGTCGGAGATAATCATGTTTTCGTCCGAAGGAATCGAGTAAATCAGTAGGCTTTGTCATCGTTTTCAGCTTCTGAATTTTTGATTTGTCCAGTCGGAATATCGGGTACATATCTCAAAAAGAAAATAGTACACAGAAATATAACAACAGAACCGATTGCGGAATACCAAGCAAAATCGATATGTTCTTTGTCTAAAGCTTTGTTAATGGTTCCGAACAAAAGCCACATCTGCATACTGACCAACAAGATGTAAATGCTGATGATGGCAACCAACATCTCGTTGACGCGGAATGTTACTTTTTTGATGGGTTTCTTTCGTATTGACATTTTGTTATTTTTTAATTTATTTTGAACCGTCGAATTGTTGCAACCCGGCTTAACGGTAATCCTTTTTTCGTTGAGAAAAGCCTATGCAAAAAAGATTGACTTCCTCGAACCACTTTCGTAGGTCTGGGAGTGAAATACGGAAATTGTTGCCTAAATAATCATCGTTCTATCCGTGACCGTGCGTTTCCTTGGCTTCTTTGATGAAATCTGTCACGAAAATTTTATCATCTTTGATGACAACCGTTAATTGTGGAAGAGGTCTTGGTGGCGGGCCTTGAATGACAGAACCATCGTCGGGATTGAAAAAACCGTGATGACAAGGACATTCTATTACTTTTTCATCGTGATTGTATAGAACGGAACACGAAAGATGCGTGCATTTTTGCTCGAAAACCTTCCATTTGTCTTCGGCTAATCTGATAAGCATGTAAGGATTTCTGTGATCTTCGTTGATGTAGAAAGTCCGCATTCCTCCAATATTAAGGTCGGTGGTCAATCCCACGAAATATTCGCCGAGTTTTTCTTCTTTTTTGAAATAATTAAACACCGGAATCGCCACATTTGCTAATGCTAAAGTCCCAGAAAAAAAGGTAATGAGTTTGATGAATTCTTTGCGGGAAACGTAAGCTGCCTCTCGTTTTTTGATGGGGAAATCGGCTTTCCAGGCGGGGATTTTTTTATTATCTTCTGACATAGTACTATGATTAAAAAACTTTTAATTCTTCGCTGCCTTTCGGCATCATTATATTCACTTTGGTATTCACGACTTCTTTCCCGAAAATAAAGCGGTTGACTGGCGAACTGTTTGGTCTTTTCTTCGCAACATTTTCTCTGGTATCAAAGGTTAATGCGCCACTCGGACAAACTGTTGCACACATTGGCTTGAGTCCAGTACTTGTTCTGTCGTAGCACATGTTGCATTTCATCATCAGCATTGCGCTTTGGTCCGGAATCTGTGGAACTCCGAACGGACAACCGATGACACAATTGGCACAACCGATGCATTTGGAAGTATCTGCCGTGTGTACGATTCCATATTCGTCTTTTGTGATTGCGTCTGCCGGACAAACGTTTGCGCAAATCGGGTCTTCGCAGTGCATACAAACCTGAACTGTGGTCTGAATCGTCTCTGCTCTGTCAACATAATGAATATGAATCATCGAGGTTTCTCCGTTGGTTTCACACTCCGCACAAGCCATCTCGCACGAGTGACAGCCGATGCATCGCTGCATATCCACGAAAAACTCCATATCATTAAATTTTTCAAATTGCTCCGCCATAATTTTTTAAAATTTAATATTGAATATCTCTACTTTGGTTGGCAAATTCTTTTGAATTTTCACCTTTTTTTCGTCCTGTTTTTTCCACTTTGCAGGCACAAACTTTAAACTCGGGAATTTTTGAAACCGGGTCCAAAGCATCGACCGTTAATTGGTTTGCAGAATTGACTCCGCCCCAATGATAAGGAATGAAAACAGTGTCTTGTCTGATGGTCTCCACCACATTTGCAGGAAATAATGCGCTTCCTCGTCTTGTAGAAACTTTAATTAAATCATTTTCTTCGATGCCATATTTCGCTGCCAGTTTTGGATGGATTTCCAATAATGGTTCGGGATACAAATCAACTAATTTCCCAATTCTTCTTGTCTGAGAACCGCTTAAATATTGGCTTACAACTCTACCCGTTGTCAACACAATCGGATAATCTTCGTCTGGTTCTTCGGTTGGTTTTTTATAAGGCGTTGGGTTGAAATGCGCTTTTTTATCATTGGTATTGAAAACCTTGTCTTCCCAAAGTCTCGGTGTTCCGGGATGATCTTCGGTAGGACAAGGCCAGAAAATTCCGAGATTTTTTTCTACTCTTTCGTAAGTAATTCCGTAATAATCTGCGGCGCTTCCCCTGGATGCAACTCTTAATTCATTAAAAGTTTCTTCGCTGTTTTTATAATTAAATTTATCTCCTTCGCCTAATCTTCTGGCGAGTTCCATTAAAATTTCGCTGTCCCGTTTTGCTTTTCCGGGTGGATCAACTACTGCACGGATTCTGATAACGCGACCTTCTGCAGAAGTTGTTGTTCCTTCTTCCTCTTCCTGCAATGAACCAGCGAGAATAATGTTGGCGTGGCGCAAAGTTTCTGATAAAAAGAAATCAATTCCGGCGTAAAACTCTAATTTTTCTAATGCTGCACGAACGTTACTGTTATTTGGCAAAGAAACCAAAGGATTAAAACAAATTGAAAGTAAACCTTTAATCTCGCCTCGGTTGATAGCTTCAATAATTTCATAAGCACTTAAACCTTTTCCGGGCATATCTTCTTCTTTGATTCCCCAGACATTGGCAACAAATTTTCGATGTTCGGGATTTTCGATGTCTCTGTTTCCTGGAAGTTGGTCGCATTTGTGACCGTGTTCACGACCGCCTTGTCCGTTCCCTTGCCCTGTAATCGTCCCGTAACCGCAATAAGGTTTCCCGATTCTACCGGTTGCTAAAACTAAATTGATACAGCTTGAAACATTTTGAACGCCTTTAGAATGATGTTCGATTCCACGAGCGTGCATCAGAAAACTTGTTTTGGCTTTACCCCACATTTCTGCGGCTTTATAAATTAATTCTTTCGGAATTCCGGTTACTTCTTCTCCCCATTCCAAAGTGCAATCTTTTACAGCTTCGGCAGTTTCTTCAAATCCTGAAGTGTAATTATGAATAAAATCGTTATCCAGCCAATTATTATCAATTAAAACTTTCAACATTGTATTCGTCAATGCAGAATCGGTTCCGGGTCTCAATGGCAGATGAATATCGGCAGTTCTGGCAATCGGAATCTGACGTGGGTCGATGACAATCAATTTGGCTCCGTTATCACGAGCTTCCCAGATTTTATGGGTTAAAACTGGGAAACATTCGCTCACATTTGCTCCGGTAATGATGATGACTTCTGCGTGCGCCAAATCTGCCCAACTGTTGGAAGACCTGTCCATTCCAAAGGCTTTTTTGTTTCCTGCACCTGCACTCACCATACAAAGACGACCGTTGTAATCGAGGTTTGCGGTTTTCAAAGCAACTCGGGCAAATTTCCCGATCATATAACTTTTCTCATTGGTAAGAGAAACGCCGGACAACATTGCGAAAGAATTTTTTCCGTATTTTTCCTGTATTCTTTTAATTTCATTAATCACAACATCGTACGCTTCATCCCATTCTATCGGCACAAAACCTTTACCTTCTACTCTTTTGTATGGCGAAAGCAAACGGTCCGGATGATTATCCTGCATATAGCGCTGAACACCTTTTGGACAAAGTCTACCCTCATTAAAAGGGAAATCGTTCCAAGGTTCAAAACCTACGACTTTTTTGTCTTTTACTTTTAATTGAATGCCACATTGCAAACCACAAAAACAGCAATGCGTTTTTACCAAAGCATCAGGATTTTGAGGATTAGACCTCACTGTACCTTTGTTTGGATAATGTTTGTGCGGTCCGAAAACATTGATGATTTCGTCGGCTGTTACAGGTAATTTTGCCATTTTATTTTAAATTTTAACCAAAATAAGTTCCAGATTCTTGTCGTGCTTTTAGATGTGCTTTTGCAAGCATTGCCCGTTTTCCTTCCGGGCTGAAATCTAAATAACTTTTCCCCTCTTCATTTTCTAAATCGAATCCCATTTCCTGGGTTATTTCTTTTAAATCTTCGATGTGCATTGAAGTTGTGTATTCGTCGCCTGTGTGTGGACAAGTTTGCATTCCACGGCGCTTTCCTTCTATTTTATAGATATTTGCACCAACTTGTGCCGGTCTTTGAAAAATGTGAAAAAACTTCCCGAACGGAATCCACATCAGAAACATTGCAACCGTAATTGCGTGTGTGATTGCCATAAACTGGCTCATTTTTCCTTCGAGATAAGAGTAATCAAACCAAATTCCCAAACCAGTGACGGAAACTGCAACGAGTAAAATCAATGGAAGCCAATCTCTTTCGAACCATTGTGTTGCGATTAATCCCTCGTCTACAAATCTTCTGTGCATCATAATTAAGCAACCTATTATCACCATAATAGCAGTCCAAACCAAAATATGGAAAAGGATAAGTGCCATCACAGTATTAAGTGGAAAAGTCATTACTGTAATCCCCATCATATGGGTTTCATACATATCCGTTGTTCCAGCTTTTAACGTAAAGTGCATCCAGCCAAAGGTGAGCCCGAAAGTAACTCCGAAAGAAATTAAACATCCCGTTGCTAAAAGAAAGTGACCTAGCCATCGCATTCTTCCTCTTGGCATAATAAACCTTTGAAAGAGAATGTTGCGTACAGAAAGACGAATCACCTCTTTCATATAGATTGGATAATCTTTACTGAAGATAAATTCCCAGGTGCGTTTCCAATACTTTTGTGTAGCCGGACGCTGCTTCCAAACAGAATGATGGTAAACTACGCCAAAGGTCATACTTATTGTTCCGAAAAAGTATATGATCAAGGCTGCGTCAAAATTCTGTAAATTCAGAGAGCCTATCACTGTGATAGCAATTACAACGAACGTTGCAATAATAGCATTGAAAAATGCTTTCTTATTTATATTTGTAAAAATACTGAACATGTGCAAAGTTTTAAATGATAACTCACTTACAATCAAGAACCACTTTTTTTTCTTAAACAAAGATACAATAACCAATTTTTAAATAAGATACAGATGTCTTATTTAAAATCATTCAAAATAAATGATGTAAATAATATAAAATACCTAATTGATTAACAATAACTTGTATTTAATATGATTTACATCATATTTTAAAAATGAGTTGAAATTTCCCTTTTAATCTAGTTCCTATAAAAAAAACACCTCAAAAAAGGTGTTAAATGATGATAATATAAAAGTTAAACAAAATCTAACTTCAATTTCTCTAAGTCTGCAATCTTTATTCGTTTTCCTGAAAATATGAGGATATTTTCGTTTACCATTTCTGAAATTACCCGGTGCATAGTTTCATAGGTTGTTCCTATATATGCCGCCAAATCTGTCTTGGTTAGTTCAGCTTTTAAAACATTGTCTTTATCAAGTCCTAAATGATCAATAAGATATAAAAGGTTAATGATAAAACGTTTCTTTACAGACAACTGAAATAAACTTGCCATCTTTTGTTCAGACCAGTGCAGTTCCTCTGCGTAAAACATCATCAATTCATAAGCAAAAGTATTATTGGTTTTCAACAAGGTTTTAAAAAAATCCAGTTCTACAAAGCAGAGAACAGAATCTATCATTGCCGTGGCAGAAATTGGAGAAAGTAAATTAGCCGTCGAAATTCCGCGGTGTCCGACTATATCGCCTTTTTTACCAAATCTCACAATCATTTCACGCTCTTCCCAATGCTTATGAACTTTTACAAAACCATCCTGTATAAAGTAAACTCCTGACATCTCATTCCCTTCCTCTATGAATTTTTGCCCCTTTTTAACCTTGATCAAAAACCTTTTTAGGTCAATCATCTGCCACCAATCCTGCGTTATGTTTTGACACATAAAACACGTATGACTACATTCACTTAATTTTTTATTCATAGTTGAAAACTGAAGGATGTACTGCAAATGTAGATGAATACACTTTGAATAACAAATAAACACATTAAAATGCGTCTTGGCTTAAAAGATTAGTGAAGAAAATATTTGTTTAATATTTCTCCAGATCTTAAATCTTTTAATATTTGATTCGTTTTTAACTTATCGAGTCCACCTAAACTTGAAATCCATTTTCCAGTTTTAATGAAATCTAGAATATTTAATGATTCAGGGTATTTTCTTTGGATTTGTTTTTCATTCAAACCCGTGTACAAAGCGACTTTTAAACGAAATTTTTTTTACGATATTTATTAAAATTAGCAATTCCAAACAACTCCATTCTCCACCCATAAAAATTACACATGTAATTGTTTCACTATATTTTAAAAGTAATTTTTCAAACGTCTCGGGATTTAGTATTTTTCCATTTTCTGGATTCCAGAGATGCTCAGAATGACAAAGAGGAAAGAAAAATGTTTATTATTACTACCATTGTAATTCCAAATGTGGTTACAGGCATAGTTCCAGTAAAGTAAACTTGGCATTTGAAAATGAACTCCCTAAATACGAATATCATGATGGAATTAATAAATTACTAAAAGAAGTCATCTTAACAAATTTTAAATACATACAGAAAAATATTGATCTTCAGAAAAAAGAAATTTCTGAGCAGATTGTTAATTTGAATAATCGTTTAGATAGCGCAAGAGAAAAATATTTACAAGATCGATTAGATTTTGATGATTATCAGATTATCAAAAATGAAAGTAAGCAGAAAATTGATAATTTAGAAATGGCCTTGCAAAATCAAAAACTTTCAAGTAAAAATACTGATATAAAAGTTAAACTTGAACAAGTACTGGATATTTTGCCAAACCTTTCTCAACTGTATATAAAAGGCGATAATTATACAAAAAGTTCGATATTGTGTTCGATATTGGCTGAAAAATTGGAATTTCAAGAAACAGCATTTCGAACACCTAAATTGAATTCAGCATTAGCTCAAATACTATTGATTAGCAATCAATTACGAAGTAAAAAAAAAGGAAAAACCACTCCTAAAAGTAATTTTTCCCGCCAAGTGACTCAAAGGTACATTTTCCAAAAAATTTTGTAGAAGATTTAAATGAAATTGCGAAACTCGTAGTACTCTTGCCATATTAAATCTACAATGAGCAAAGTAACAAAAAGAACAAAGTTAAAAATTATATTATTTCTACTCTGCATAATCTAACTAGGGAGCGAAGCGATTTTCTGAAAAAACTAATTAAGCAGACAAAAAATACAATTCTTAGCTAGTTCCGTTAAAAGTTCAATGATGAATAAATTTAAAATTAAGAAATTAATCTTTATCTAATAAAAAATCTCTAATTGTAATTTTTGCAAGTGCATGAAGAAATTCTAAAATTTCAGAAGCCTCGTCTTTTGAGACACTTATCCCAGAATCTTTAAGTATTTTAATTGCTTGATCCAAGGATATTTCACGAAACTTCATAAATGATGACAGATCAGATTTGTTTGAACTGTCGATAAATAATTGTTTATTTATTTTGCCGTTAGACACTATTGATTATTATTTATTTAAAAGAAAGAGACTTACTTTCCATCAATTATAAAAGTTGTTGATAAAAGCTTACAATTCTCTTTTAATTCTCAATAAAAATCGACAATAAATCCGAAAGAAAATACTATCATTAAGATCAAAATATTATTCAAGATTCATATGGTATAACAATGTCTTGATAGAGATGATTTTGGTATAAAGAATAATATTCTAGATATAGAAAGACTAAGATTATGGCTACAAAAAATCCTCTAAAGCTATCGTTGTTATAGGATTAATATTGTCAAAACGTCGCCAAAATGATGTAGCATTTTATCTAATTGCACGTCCCATTACCAATATTGTTAAAAATTGTAAATACGCTGGAATATTTTATGCAGAATTGCTGGCACTTGATATATTTTAACTCCTAGCCTGTAATAGCCAAAATATCTAAGTATTTTATGCATTTTCAAATATAGAAACAGTTTAAGCCTTTCCTCTAAGCTTGAAAAAGTCATCCGGCATGGCTTTGATATCTTCATTATCATCAAAGTTTGTAGACTTTAAAAATTGGGTAATAAAATCTCCATTCTTTACTACATCAGTTTTGACAAAAGTATCTCTAAAAGAAGGATAATTAGGAACGATAACATTCTCGTTAAATTTGCTTTTTTTCAAGGCATATTCTTTAAGGCATTTAACTAAATCAAACTGGTTATTATAATATATTAATTCAACCAAAGAATTTAAGTCAAGCATTGTTAAATTATGAACTTTCTTAAAGCCAGTGTCTAATTCTTTCATTTTTTCAGACATTTTAATTCCTAAATAATGTTCTAATGAAGGGATATTATAAAACGCATTTGAAACAACCAAAACTGGGTATATTTCAATAGTATGGGTTTTAATTTTTTTATTGATGATAAATTCATCAAAATAGCTATTACCTTTGAGTCTTTTAATCATTGAAATTAATTGAGAAACACCTTTCTTTTCAACAAAATTTTTATCTAATATTTTCTCAACCTCATCGTAGTTATAAATGGAATCCAATTTATTGATACTTTCATAATCCTTAAATTCAAATAAGAAAATATGCCTATTATTAAATATCATACCATCTATCAATGACTTATCAGTATCATTAAATATAATTTTGTAATATTTATTTTTTAAAGACTGTTGAATAAGGTTTCTGAATAATATCTCTTCTCCACCCTTTTCAGCATATTCGGAGGAGAAATCATTATAAGAATTAAAAGCATTATATTCTTCAGTCAAAAACTGGAAAGCTTTGAACTTAATCTTATGATAAAAGTATAGAAACAAGTAGGCTTTATTTAATACGAAATAACCATTCTGATCATCAGAGTCTTTAAGCAATGGAAAATATTTGAGCTCAATTTTATTCTTATTGAATAAGCTGTTTATACATAGCTCTTCACAAAATTCTTTTATTTGAATTTCATTTGAGTTTTCTGGATTAAGACGTATATAGTTTTTATCGTCTAGATAGTTTAATAAAGATAGCTGGTCAAAAATGTATTTATCTAGACCATTAATATTATATTTTTCTTCAAACTTCTGTAGAAAGCCTGAGTAATTTCTGCACAAGTATTCAAATAAAGATCGTAACCTAGCAAAGATAAAGAGCTGATGGTATACAAAATCGAAATCTATGGTTTTTGCAGTAATAATAAATTGAGATAAACTTTTAAAATACGCTGGTGGAATATCATCCATAAATTTGTTTCCAGGATAAACTTCTGTATTAAAAAGTAAATACGCTTTAATAAAAGGAAATGACTCAAAGTCAGGGTCTGCTTTTTCTTTCAGATAAACATAATTTTCAACAATTTTTTTGATTAACAAACTATTTGCTTTCGTATTAAAAATACATTTTTCTTCATTAATACTGGAGTCAGAGTTCTTTTTATCTAAGATACTTAATATCCTACTGATTTCGTGCCTATATTTCTTTTTCTCAGCATTTGATAATGACTGTATTAGGTTATCTTCAAAAGACTCTCCCTCATCAAGAGATTGATTTATAGCACAAACAGTTATTAGTAAAACATCAGGATCTATTCCTGTTAAAAAGTCTAAGACATTTCTTTTTTCGATTTTTTCTGGAAAAATATCTTTCCAACCAAGAGCAACAACTAATTTTAAGTATCTTCGACTTTTCAATTTTCTCATTTTTGATTTCAGTGGTAACAACAATAAATTAAGTATATTAAGTCTTTAGACATCAAAAATATTAATACTTTAACTATTGAGATTTTAAGATTATTATTGATAAGCAAAATTATGGCTACTTACTAACGTAAAATCTTTGCCACTTCTCTTAACGCAGTTTTCAAATCTCCTTTTTGAGACTGGGATAAATAAAATTGATGCTCTAACCTCTCAATGAATGGATAGAAAAAATTAATATGTTCAATTTTTCCTTGGTTTTCTACTATAAATAAATTTAAGGCTTCTGTTACTTTGTATAACCCCTCCTCACTTTCACTAGCCATATTTGTGAGCACCTCAGTAACATAGTTTTCAAGACGGTCAAATTCATCCCTGTCTTTTTGGGTTTTAGATATTTTTAGTAAGTCCATCATTTTTGGCAAATAAACCAAATCCCTAATATTTTTCAGATATGCTGCATCGTAATAAAAATCAAATTCATCTTCGCTATCGTCATCACTATGGTTTAACATATAGTTTAGATAATACAATGTCCCATCAAAATCTCCAACTCTTGTTAGCTGTTGTGAAGCACGATATTTCTCTTGTTCAGGTTCTTCATCATTGTCAATTATGTTCGTAAGAAATGCTGTGATTTCATTTTTGCAGCTTTCTTTTAAAAGAATTAAATTTATAATTTCCCATCTAATTGTATCATTTGCTACAACATATAGCAGCGTTAGCAAATCTTTAGGATCATCTACAAATTTATCAAAAGTCCGCAGAACCTCATTTTTAGCATACTCATCATATGTAGTACCAGCCAAAGCAGCAAAAATAAATTGGTAAGCGCCCTCCAATCCATTTTCAATAGCATAAATAGCATTATTTTTCCAAGAAGCATCATAATCAATATCTTTCTCAAGATTTTCAATGACTCTTTTGGCTACTTCTTCCTTTCCTACTTGTTTTTCTATCACATTAAAGTCTAGTGAATCAGAATTTCTATTTAAATCATAGTGGGTTGTAAAATCAAGAATTTTTTCTTTACCTATTTTTATTTCAAACCTAGAAATATAATACCATAGATTTTGAACTTGTCTATCAAATGTTGCTCTTTGTCTGCCAGAACTACTAACAGTAATTGCATTTTTTATATCAGCTTTAGAAACCCTATCCCTTACCCAATCAGCAAGCTGATTTATCTGCATCTCGTTTAATTCTATGTTAGGATCACCTGTCAATTTGTCTTTCAGACTTGTGAAAAGATAATCTTCAAATTTATCCGTTTGCTCAACAAAAGCTAAAACCTGTTCAACAGTGACCTCATTATTTCCTCTGGTAAAATCTGCAAGAAGCTCGAATGGTCCATTAAGAATATCTGTTTCATCATACTTTCTATGCTGATATAGCAAATCCCAATCTAGCTTTTCAATATTATGCTGATCAAAAAAGTGAATTAATTCCTGTTTGAATAGCTCTTTTGAGAAGAAAACATCAGTGTTCTTCTGCGCCCACTCATTATTTTGTTGTACAATAGTAGGTTCACTTACATTGTCCAATACCTTTGAATTTTCCCTGATCTGTTGTTCCAGATAGTTAAATTCTTCCTTAATTTGTTGGCTTCCATACCACTTCACTTCTTTGTAAAATGATAACAGGTCTTCATTTGTTAAATTATGCTCTTTATACAATCCAATAACATAATCTATAGCATCTTTATTTACAAGTCTTTTGTAAAGATGGGCTCTTTCATATGATAAAATTGCACTATTGCCAAAAATCTCTTTAAATATTCTTAACGAAGTTTCGGTTTTGTTAAAAAAGCTACTTAAAATATCTAAACTTTTTTCATCACCTAAACGAATATTATGTTTGTACGCTTTATTAATAAGATCATATAAATCAGGGTATTGATTATATAGTTCTGCTGATTGATCGATAATACTTTTAAGTACTTTTTCTCGATTATCTAGCCTAAACAACACTCTACTATTAGTATCGTCAGAAAGATATTTTAGTATTTTTTTAAGGGCTTCAATTCCAAAATTGGCAGAAAAAACTTCAGTAAGCTGCATCTCTTCATCTAATAAGTTGACCTTATCCCTATCTTTATCTTGTTCCGAAATATCCAGTCCTTGTATTAAATAATCAACATATTCACTCTCGAGCTGGGCTTTATGTATCAGCCTGTACATAGCCGAACGGATATATTGATTATTTTTTTTTCCATAAACTTTCATCAATTCATCAATTACAGCTCGGTTTGCATACCCAAGTGTTCCTAGTGCATAGGCTGCCGCATTAAAATAATGAACATCAGTAGTTTCTTCAAGTATAAAAGATAAAAGAGCTTCTTTTGTTTTTACATTTTCTTGAGCTCCAAGATGCTGATCATCGATCAGATGAAGCGCATTCAATCTCGTATATCTGCTATTATTTTTATCTAAGAGCTCTTTAAGGAGAAATTCATTAGCAGATTCCATTGGCGCAAAACGTGCAAGTTCTATTGCAGTGAACTTGTTTGATCTTAGCCATACCCCTTGTTTTTTATAATGATTGAAGATATTTTTAAAAATTTCAAATCTTATCTGCGGATCTATTTTATCTGGTTCTATCTTGACCAAAATTTCCGGTTCTATCTTCAGTATCCATTCGATTAATCCTTTTCTTTTGTTATCATCAATTATGCTCATCAAAAAGAACAAAGTATTTACCCAACTGGGTTTAATAATCTTACCTTTAAAAGAAATTGTTTCCTTTATTTCTTCAATTGACATTTCATGTAATGAGCTTGCTGCTAAAAATTCCTGAATATTATTATGTTCAAAACCCCACACTGCAGGATCATCATCAAAATTTTTAAACGTGGTAGAATATCTAATTAAATCTAGATCAGCAGGATCAGGTAAAATTTGGCTTAGTTGATCAAAAGAAACATAATTTTTACCCATAAATTCCATAGTTAGGGCAACTTTTCGCAATAATTCCATCACCCTATTCTTCTGCAACTTTAAGTTAGTTGTCCCATTAAAATGTATTTGATCAAAGTCGAACCTTTTCTCAATGAATTCATTTAGTAAATCGGCCTTACTAATTTCTAAGTCTGCATTTAATTTATATTTTTCCAGCAAAATCTGAAGGAAAAAGGGCTGTATGATAAGATCTTTGAAACCTTTATTATAGGCTTCTTTTATAAATTCACCCCCGTTAATTTGATATTCTTCATGCGCATATGTTCGAATGTCCTTAACATCGATATCATCAAATAAGTAGACATCAAAATCGGAAAGTGTACCTCCTGAAATGTCTGATGGAAATTCATAAAAATTAGTTCGACAAGAGATAACAATATGAATGCTTGGAAACTTACTTGAAAAAGAACTTATCTTTCTTACCGCAGTATTAAAATTTACAGGCTCAATCTCATCCAGACCATCCAGAATTACTAAACAAATATTTTCGGGTATTTTGTTCCAATCTCTTGGTAGAAAATCTTCTATATTTTCATTTACGTAGGTGTTCATCTTTTGAAAAACAGGAACAAATGGGGAATTTGGAACTGAATAGTGTGCTACCAGATTAGATAATTCGGTAGACTTTCCGGATCCTGCACCACCTAACACTACTATCCTTGTTTCTTCTGCAGCTAATTCAGCTAATGTTTTTCTATTTGATGTATCAAAAAAACTATCTATAGAATCAGCATTTGAATCATACGGACTTAAAGTACGATGTATAACTTTTTTGTAGGGCACTATACCAATAATAAAATTGGAAAAATCAATAGATTCCGCAGTTGCTGTGGTTACTTGGTTTTCTTTAAAAAATTCATTTTTTTCTTCTACTCTCTTTTTTTGTTCTACCTCCCATACCCAATCATTAAGCACTTGATGGATTTTATTGACAAAACTAGTCTTATCCGCCAAATCAGGAAACGTATGTACCCAACCACTATCTTGAATTTCTGTCTTAAATTTCTGGACCTTGAGCAAATCCTCCGTTTCTTTAATACTGGTGGATTTCCTTGGCTCTTTGAAGAAAAAATAAATGGCAATCTTTTGGCCATCTTTAAACTTTTGGACAGCTAACCGAAACTCCTCTTCTGTACCAGATCCATATGGTTTTCCGGTTGCCGGATCATCTGCTCCAGAAGCTGTACCATACTTCATCCACAATAATCCTATATAAATGTCATACCCTGAAAATCTAAAGTTAATTTCCTCTTGTGATCTGTTTCCCCAGGGAGCCACAATATCTTTAAAGTCTAAAACTTCAAAAAAAATCCCTCGATCTTTTATAGAGAGTTGATGGTTTAAAGATTTACAAACCTCTTTTATAATATTTTTTTCATCATTTACATCTCCAGGACAGGAAACAAAAACTCGTATCTGTGTACTATTTAACATGAAAATCTGTTTGTGTAAATTTAGCAAATCTTAAAATTAAAGCAAGACATACTAACTATTATTCATAAGAATAAAGCAATCCGATTAATAAAATATTTTTTTTTGAAAATTCAAAAAAAAATCAAGAACTAGGATCCATCCTACGTAATTTATGCAAGCGAGTTCCTTAACGTTAACCAATCAAAAAAGTTAGGATCATCTGATATTTCAGCTTTAAACTTTTCTTCAGGTTGTATTCCAAAGTCAGCAAATGAAAGAGGTAAATTAGTCAACAAGTGATAATCTTTAATATAATCATTTGTAATCCAAGCACTACCAAGAACACATATTGAGTTATAATATAAAATTACTTGTTCAAAATTTGATAGCTGCGCACGCACCATTTTTACATAATCATATTTTACATCATCAGTAAATAATTCATTTTCTTGAGAATGTACATACTTCACTGTTTGAAATAAGTGTCGATAATAATGACCTATCTTGGTACCATGCCCTGTAAAAGGCTCATAGTATTGTATAAAAACAGCGTTTTTCCCCTTATGTGTAATTTCAAGATTTTTCAGCTTTAAAACTTTGTAGCCCGTTTGATTTTCGTATTTTTTCTTATCATTTAAAAAATGAGCGTATGTGAGTTTTTCACTTTCTAATCTCTTGAGAGTATTTTTAAAAAATTCAGTAGAATTAATTTTTGGCGCAATATGAGAAAAGACACCATCACTCGCATGCCCAATTCCGTAGAAAAAAATCAAATATGCTAAATTGGTTAATTGTTCTTTATCTAGTACAATACTTTTATCCGATTTATCATAATTGTGTTCAAGCACAAAATAAATATATCTTAACTCAAAATAATAGGTTGTAAAAGCTTTTCTACCAATAACAACATTTTGTATATTTTGCTCTTCAACATTTTCTCGGTGAATTCTTATTAACTCAAAGAACCTGTTTTCAAACCTTTCTATCACGGTATCATCGGCTTGCTTTGCAAACTGGTCTCTTTGTTCTTTATTTGCCTCATACTGTATGTAAAAAGCCATAAAAGTTAAAATAGATGCAATCCACGCTATTATCGGTCCAGCAGTACCTCCGAATGCATCACCAATTGCACCTCTATCTCCCACATTTCCTTTATCGAAGTATCTCGATTGAATTAATTCGGGTCCGTTTTTGTATAGAAATATTGCTACAATTACCCCGATTAAACCTAATATTAATAAGCGATCTTTTGTTTTCTGTTCCAAAATTTAATACATAATTAGTTCTCGATATGATTAAGTTATTAGTCCCAATGCAATCTACATCTACCAAATAATATCCCCGTTACTTAATATATTCTTTGCATTGACTCTATTTTTAACTTTTGCGAGAGTTATAACTTCAGGATGATTCCTTACATATTCCTTTTCGTAATAAGATTCCTCAACTTCAAATTCAGTAATTTGAAATAATCCAAATTTACTTTCAACAGAATCAGGATGTACAGCCAAATTATCCGTCCCAAAATCATTTCCAACACTTGGATAAATAATACAATCAAAATTAAAAGAAGGATTTGGGTCAGTCCTCGTTCTAAGAATTCTTTCAGAAAAGATAGCACTAATTAAATATTCATAATGATGGGAAACAGGTTTTGTAAATTCTCTACCTAACAATTTAAAATAATGTCTTGACCATTCAACTAAAAGTTTGGAATGACTATCTCCATACTTTTCGAATGCTGCAGTTGCCTTCTGCACTCCTGGATTGACATACATTGCTCTATCGCTATGAGAAATTGGATAAGAAACAAGTTCTTTTTGTTCTTTAGGCTTCCATAATCCAACTGTAATCAATTTATTAATGGGAGGCTTTATTTCTTTTAAAGCTGAATCAATATTCTCGGTTGTATATAATACAGTCGTATTAGGAGTATTTGCTCTATTATATTTATTTATACTCTTTACAATGTCTATCGGTGGATATTTTAAAAAACTTATATTATTGAGTCTTTCATTTTTTTTTGAAACCCATTCATTAACCACCAATCTATATGTGTGAATTACTGATAACTTATTAGACATTAAGGGAATATAATTAAATGCGTAATCTATATAACTTTTGAAGTTGTCGAATTCGTTAGCATCAAATGATGAATAGTCCAATTTTTGGAGAGCAATATCAAGATCTTCGTAAAATTTAAAAAGACTTATAAAGTCATTTCGTTCATCATTTGAGATTTCCTGATGCTGTAATAATCTAAATGAAATATTTTGTTCTTTTGTGTAATGAGCTCCATCTATCCATCTTTTCAAAGGGGGAATTTCAGGTAAATCTCTGAATTTTAATTGCCAATTTGGTTTGATCATTAGTTTTATAGTTTGCAATTCTCAAATATACAAAATGGACATTAAAAAAAATATTGATATTACGAGATGCAAAATATTGCTAATATCCAGGGCAAGAGGTGACTGTTATCTTATTAGGAAAACTTATATCTTACATATTCAATAGGTAGTTTTGACCTTTCGTTACTTTTTTCTCGCTATCTATATATTCAATTACTTTTTTTGTCTCCGTGCCAACTCATTCTTTTATCAGTTGTTGAGTATTGTGGTTAGTACTGTTATGCATAAGAGGTAAAATTAAACAGAAAACTAAGGAGCGCACAGCATCGTAATGCTAGCAAAATAGGTTTTTTAATGGCGTTGTTTTTATACTACTAAATTTACGAAAATTTTGAATTAAAAATCCAAAAAATAATCTGGAGAACGGAAAGCATTGTTTGATTTCCTATTAACAATTTTTTTGGCAATGTTTCAGCAGATTTCTGCACAAAGCGATTATTATTTGGGTTTGTGGAACTGCCAATTCACCAGTCTGGAATACGAAAATGTAAAAGAATTTATCGATACAGTATCTAAGGAAGTGTTTATTAATGGTGGTTTACACAATACGAGGTGTACAAAAGTGGTACACGATTAAGATGCTGCAACATCTTTTTTTTTTACTTTTCCGCACGAATCTCGTCACGTTAAATGCTTGTAATCCAGTAATTTAAAATAAATAACGATAAATTTAAAAATACATTTGTACTACTTCCGTACACCTCCAACCTTATAAATTACTGTAAATTAAACAATTAACATTTCCCGAATGCGACAGTTATAATTGATACATTTCAGCTGTACATCTCAATTTCATATAATTTTAGGGCTAAACAAGACATACTTCTAAATAAGTCAGCTCAAATTTCATCTATTTCTAGTTGGTAAAAATAAGGACATAACTTAGCAAAATTTAATATTTATTTAGAGGTGTTTATGTTGGTAAATGTAAAATTTTGCTTTTTAATCTCATCACTAAATCTGATACATCTGTTATGATCATCAATTATTTGCGATATATTTTTTTTCAAAAATAAACAAGAGCATGGTGATACTGTTCTCATTTTAAAATTTTACATTTTATTTTAATTGATTTTCAATAAATTGACATCAAAAATTATAATCATCACTAATTTTGGAACATTACCTACAGTAGCTGTAATTACAGTGAATACATTAATTTCGCCATTTATTCATAATGATTTAAAGTAAATTAGTAACTCCACATCTGAACCATTACCCGCAATTGAAATTCAATGGACAGAGGATTATTGATAAGCAGCAAAAGAAGTAAAAATCGCTCAGAGCTGATTTTAAATTAAATATGAACTTGCTGGTACAGAACCCGAACTTTTTATTGGAAGATTTGAAGAAGTTAGTGTTGGTAATCACAAATAACATAGATAAGTCACTGACAATCACAAGCCAACGGCAAACAAATAGAAAAAGGCTTTGAATGAAACTTCAGTAGAGGGGAGTTGCAAGTGTCAAACCTTTTTGAAGATGTAACTGCAATATTGGCCATGGAAAACTTATTGGTCATTTCGCTAAGCTATTTATTGAAGTTACTCAAAACGTTGACAGGATGAACAACACAGCAACACATACACTATAAATTGATTGATAAAGCAAAGAAAAATTATCCCCGACAGACAAGACAATTAGTGAAATCATCTACGAGTTGAGCTTTGAGCATTTGCAGTCATTCAGCAAACTTTTTCAAGACGAAGACAAACGTTTCGTCTTTGGAGTTTAGACAGTCGTTTAACTAATGAAGTCGTATTTTTCGTTAAGTTTGTAATATTTTTATATGTAAAATATGCCAAATGCCAATATAAAATACCGTCTTATCAAACCCGAAGAAACGCTTGCGGATTTTGTCTATTGTTTTTCAGCTTTACAGGACGTGTCGCATATAGAGGAAGGCATTATTATTCCGAATGGAAAAGTTGATTTGATTTTTACCGTTACAGATAACGGTCAATTGCGTACTGCATTATTAGGATTAGAAACCAAGCCTAAAATAACAAATGTAAAAGTCTCAGCTTTTTTAGCAGTGAATTTCAATCCGCTTGCTGTAGAGTATGTTTTGCAGGATTCCATTGCCGATATAAGGAACAGCGGAAAAGGACTCCCCAACCATTTTTGGGATTTTACGGTGAATGATTTACACGATTTTGATGCCTTCTGCGAAAAAGCCACGCACAAAATCCTATCTGTGTTACCTGATAAAATTGATGAACGCAAACGCCAATTATTCAAACTGATTTTTGCTGCCAACGGAGAAATTTCGGTAAAAGAACTTTCCGAAAAGGTGCATTGGAGCGAGCGGCAAATTAACCGTTATTTCAATCAACAATTCGGACTTTCTTTAAAAGCGTATTGCAATATTCTCCGTTTTCAGGCTTCGCTTACCCATATTAAGAAAGGCGAATTATATCCACAACTCAATTTTACCGACCAATCCCATTTCATCAAAGAAATTAAAAAACTTTCGGGCGTTTCGCCCAAAGAACTTCACAAAAATGAAAACGACCGTTTTTTACAATTTTTAGTTCCGGCAGCAAAATAATTTTGCAGCATTAATTTTAATCACAAAAATTATGTTGTTACAAGATAAAAAAGTCGCTGTTATTGGTGCAGGTCCTGTTGGATTAACCTTTGCAAGATTGCTGCAACAGGAAGGAGTAAACGTAAGTGTTTATGAACGCGACATAAATCAATACGCCCGGATAAAAGGCGGTACGCTTGACTTGCTTAAAGATATGGGACAGGCTGTTTTTGAAAAAGCGGGATTATTAGCTGCTTATTTTGATAACGCAAGGCCAACAGCACGAAGAATTGCAGACATCCACGGGAACGTAGTTCAAACGCTTCCTATATCTGACAATCCGGAAATTGACAGAAACGATTTGAGAAGGATACTGCTTGAAAGCCTGCATCCTCAAACGGTCATTTGGGACAGAAAGTTTATCTCCATTGAAAAAAAAGAAGGAACATTCCTGCTGCATTTTGAAAATGACATCACAGAAACCGCAGATTTGGTAGTTGGCGCAAACGGCATTATGAGCAGGTTGAGAAAAGAAATGACCGAAGTGCCTGCAAGATATACAGGAACCATTACTATCACGGGCGAGGTGCTTGACTATGCATCCCAATGCCCCAATTTTAAAAATATATGTGCTGACGATAAAATAATAGCTAAGGATGACCGCATCTTTTTTCTTTCCCAACCCAAAACAAACGGTGAGCTATATTATTATGTTTGCTTTCGCCAACCTGAGAGTTGGTTAAAAAGTCATAACCTCAACCTCAATGATAATCAGCAAATAGCTGCTTTTTTAAGTAGCCTGTGCTATGAATGGGATGGTGCTTACAAAGAACTTTTTGCAGCAACAAGTGAGTTTACTTTATTGCCGATGTATCAGGTTCCCTTGGAAAATTGGCACAACCATAGCCATATCACTTTAATGGGCGATGCGGCGCACGGAATGCCGCCCTATGCAGGCGTAGGCGTAAATACAGGTTTATTGGACGCTTTGCATCTGGCAGAAAATTTGACCAATAGGGAATTTGAAAGTATCCAGGCTGCAATTGATGATTATGAAAGACAGATGTTTGCTTATGCTTCGGAGGCACAACAACAAACCGCATCCAACGAAGCTGCACTTTTTCCAAAAGAGTAGTGCATTTTAATATCCCTTATACAACAAATGAAGTCGAAGAAATATAATCTATGGATTATAGTCGGAATTGTGTTGTTAAACTCCATTGGACTTTCGATTGTAATTCCGTTGTTGCCCTTTTTGATTGGAAACTATTTGCCGCAACAACAAATAGTTGTAGGAATTAGTTTGCTGATGTCGATATACGCCGCCTGTACATTTTTTGCTGCACCTGTGTTTGGTGCGCTGAGCGACAGGTACGGAAGAAAAAAACTCCTGCTGATCAGTTTAGTCGGTTCGGTATTTGGCTATGTATTGTTTGGTATCGGTGGTGCATTATGGATTCTTTTTGTCGGAAGAATTATTGACGGGCTTACCGCAGGTAACATTACTATTTTATTACATAGCCGACTCCACAGAAGCTGATGAAAGAGCAAAATGGTACGGCTATATAGGTGCGGTTATGGGAATAGGAAAAATCGGCGGACCGGCACTCGGCGGTTTATTGGGAAGCATTTCAATAGGGCTCACTTTTTTTATAACAGCCGCTTTGATTTTTCTTTCAGCCGTTGCGGTTTATTTTCTGCTCCCCGAATCTTTACCAAAGGAAAAGCGAACAACACATTTATCGCTTAACAGCTTCAATACCTTTTCGCACTTCAAAGATATTTTTCTGTTAGAGGCTTGAAATTTTTTGTTTTGATAGGTCTGTTGTTTTATGTGGGGATAAATGTTTTTCAGTTCAACTTCACACTTTTTTTAAAAGATATTTATCATGGGACGCCTGTACTTATCGGCAGCATCTTAACTTTTGTGGGTATTTGCGAAATTATTACAAGAGCCATTTTACTGCCGTGGTTATTGAAGCTGTTTTCGGATAAAAATATTGGAACAGCAGGATTAATTATCGTGGGTATCGGCCTAGGTTTAATTCTCACGAGTATTTATGTAAATTCAGCCGTCGTTATTTCCCTTGCGGTAATTGCCATCATTTCAGGCGAAGGTTTATTCGACCCCATTTACAACGGAATACTATCGAAATCAGTCGAGGAAAACGAACAAGGAAAGTTGCAAGGCTTAAATCAAAGCCTGCAATCGGCAAACAATGTGCTGGTTCCGTTGGGCGTGGCTGCCATTTATTTTTACAGTCCTACCATTTTATATGCAACAGTAATGTTCATAGCCTTTGGTGCTGCTGTGATGTTTACCAATTATAATTCTTCGAATCAACAGCGGAAATAAATATAATTTGGACGAGACTATTTGCACAAACTGCGATAGCTTGATCCCTCCAATTGACCACCTTTAATCTATTGATCAGGTAACTCCAAAATTGGCAAAGATGGGTCAATTCAAATGGCTTATCAATTAACCAGCGGACAGCAGATTACGATATCCATCATTCACCTCACAAAAATGTTAAAAATGGCAAGAAAGCTTTGATATATGAACTCTGGAACTATTACAATTTTCTTATATCTTAGAAATGACTTTTCACAAACAAAAGTTGATCTAAAGCAATTACTTATATATTTTGCTTTAAAACAGATGTCTGATAAAACAAATTGGGAATTTGGACAACTTTACAACCCAAGAAGTGGACTAGCTTTTAAATTTGAACTTAAAGAACTTATTTCTAAAATATCTGGTGGAAAATCACAAAGCGAAGCATTTGAAAGTCTTTTAAATGGACTAGTGAGGAAGGTTCAAATAGATAGTAATTTTTAAAAATTTTAATATGGAAATACAAAGAACAATTCATAATGTAAGTCATAATTTCCACATATTATTTGATGTAAAAGATCATCGAAATGTTATTGGAAATATTGAGGTTAATAAAAATGTTGAAAACTTTAGGAGACTAGAAAATAGCTCTGAAATTTTAAAGAGCATTTTACATAAAGCATTGTACGAAAATTTTCAAGCAAGATGATACAGTATCTAAAGAAGTCTTTATTGATGGCTGTTTACATAGATCGAAGTGTACAAAAGTGGTGCACGATCAAGATGTTGCAACATCTTTTTTTCTACATTTCCGCAAGAATCCCGCCATATTAAACACTTACAGATCAGTGTTTTATATTTTTTTACAGATAAATTTAAAAATGCAATTGTACTATTTTACTACACCTCCAACCTTATAAATTACTGTAAATTGAAAAATTAACATTTTCGAATGCAACAGTGATAAATGATACATTTGGCCTGTATACCTCAATTTTCATTTATTTTAGGACAAAATAATTTAAAATGCTAACAAGTATCGTTTAAGCTTTTATTAAAATGTCTTAATTAATCTACCTATTAATTCTCTGTTGGATTTATTGACTCCAAAATCTTTTGATAGTCTTGACCATTTACTAATTGCTGATGTTGTTTGCTCAATAACATTCTCTATGAATTCTATTGATAGTTTAGCCTCCTTTCCTAATTTAACAAGATGTTTTGTTGTTACATTTTTGCCTTCTCCTAAAATCATGGTACTCTGCTCTCCGCCAGGACCTGCCGAAAATGTTAAATCGTAGGCAGGAGAAAGTTTCCAGTTGCCGTTTTCGTCCATTAAAAAGCTAAAGTTCTTTGCGTGGTCATCCCTGTTATGAGCCATTACATTGAAGACCGCCAGTCGATACATTTTTTCGACTTCACGAATATCCTTGGTCAGGGTTGCGGTCAAGTTCAGTAAATCTTCATAATCAAGCGAAGGTAGCCTGAAATTGCTATGCAGCAAACCACTTACAGTGTGCATATGTAATCTTCTATTTCCATCCCTATCGAATCTTTTTACTCCAAAATAACCGTTCCCATTTTGAGAGGGAAATAAATGCACGTCCGGCATTGAGATACCAGCTTCTGCAGCCATCAGCGCATAGACATATTCAATGGCTCCTGAACCGGGACCGTCCTGTGAATTAGAAAACTTAACCAACCAATGTTCAAAATTTTCGTCTAAGTTTTGAGCTCCGTATAAAATATTTTTACGTTCGCTATCTACGCCAATAAGTGCTTTTGGTCTGGCACCTGCCGAAGAACCATTTAAAGCTAACAGCTCAGTAATTACCTCTTCCGAACTTCCTTCCAGGACTTTTTCAGTTTGTACAGCCAGCAAATCCAGGTCGACTTTATCTTGCGGCACTTCAGGACTATTATCCGGCTCATAGACCAATGCTCCCATTCCGTGCATACCTACGTGAGCAAGGCGGTCCAGTGGTGAAACATCTGATGGCATCAATCCAAAGGTTCTGATCATCCTGTCAAATAGCAATCTTCCCCAGCCATCCGGCAAGCTGTCGCTGAATACCCCGGCCAATCCGTCAAATGGATGCAGAGGCAATTCACTAAGGCCTCTTTTCAAGGGCAGTCTGAAAGGAGATATTTCAATTCCTGCGTCGAGAAAATTGTCATCATATTGGAAATAGATGACACCGTTACGTATAGCAAGACGTCCAACATGCTGGACTGCCATGCCAAAATCTAACCCTACTTTTATTTCTGAAACAGGCTTAATCATTTTCTTCGACCTCTTTTTTTAATTATAGTATCATCTTGTTTCAAAACATCGTCTATTGAAGTAAAAGCTGGCTTATCTGGCTTAAGAGCATCAAGCATTTCTTCCAATCCTCCAACCACCATCAAGATCTTTAGAAAAGAGTCCAGCGAAATCAATCCTTTTTGCTCAAACTTCCTAAGGGTGGAAAGTGCTACACCTGAACGTTCAGCCAGACCTTCCTGAGTAAGCTCCATCAGAAGCCTCCGGTCACGAACGTGAGTAGCAATCATCTTTTGTGCCTTAGACATTGATATAAATAACATAACTGTATTATTTAACTATAATTACAAGCAATAATTATCATTATTGTATAACAAATATAAAAAATTGTAAGCTATAAAATCAACTAAAATATATTATCTTTTTATTTTGTTTTCGATCTGCTCATTAGTTTCATTTTGATAATTCATTCCAGACGTCAAAATTTTTATTAAATTCTGTTGTGAATGGTGTTTACTCTGCGCAGCTCGCTTTCGGAAATATACGAGAACTTCGCGGCAAGATCCTACATAATATCTTAAGAAAAACCTATGTTATATTAAATCCTTCTAAATTTACAATGGTAATTTCTCAGTCTTTGTTATCGAATTTTGAAAGGTCATAATCCTTTCCCAAATTTCCAAGAACATTGACTTTAGCATCGGGAATGGTTTAAATGATGGTTTCTACCTACAACAATCAGTTGCCTACTGAAGTTTCCCCGTTCCATCGATTCGTGCATCGATACCGTCCAAATAAGACGACAAAAACAACAAACCTAAACTGCGTCTTCTTTGGTAAAGAGATTGATGAAATCACAAGTCTTTTTTGATATCTGCTTTTCTTATCCCTGTTCCATACCACTTAATCATTATTAATACTTAATTTCAAAATTTCATCTACAATTATTACTTTAAGAAACCGTCACCCCGAAAAGATGTCCAATCAAAGCGGTAATTCCCATGGCAACCGTTCCCCAGAAACAGATTCTTAAAACAGCAATTCCGATTTTTGAACCGCCTGTTTTTGCTGAAATGGCTCCTAAAATCATTAAGAAAATGATAGAAAATCCATACTGAAAATAAACCATCTGTTTAATCGGAGCTAAAAGTGAAACCGCAAAAGGCAGCAATGCGCCCAAAGCAAACGAACCGAATGATGCAAACGCAGCCTGCAAAGGTTTTGCCTGTGTTATTTCATTGATTCCCAATTCGTCATGAGCGTGAGCAGCCAAAGCATCGTGCTCTGTGAGTTCGGTGGCAACTTTCAAAGCGGTTTCTTTACTTACACCGCGTCTCTCGTAGATCTTTGCCAATTCTCTCAACTCCACTTCCGGCATTTCTTCAAGCTCGCGTTTTTCTCTTAAAAGATCAGCTTTCTCGGTGTCTTCCTGCGAACTTACCGACACGTATTCTCCTGCTGCCATAGACATCGCTCCGGCGATCATTCCGGCTAAAGCGGCAAGAATAATGGTATTTCTGTCGGGATTGGCTGCAGCAACACCAATGACTATGCTTGTGGTAGACAATAATCCGTCATTTGCACCTAAAACCGCTGCACGAAGCCAGCCGACCCTATTCACATAATGTTTTTCCAATTGATGATGCATAAGCTTTATTTTTTTGTTTAAAAAATGACTTGCCAAACATCTTTAGCAAGTCAAATTTAAAATGATTTTATTTAAATCTCAAATTCAGGGAAATAATATCAGATTTCAATCCCACAGATTTCGTATAATGTCCGTATCTGATTTCCAGCATATTCAGCCTTTCGACACCAAATAAACCATTCTTCGGACTGATCCTGATTCCTGCCCCGTAAAAATTACTGCTGAATTTTGAAAGGTCATAATTACTTGTATAAAAGTCATCAAAAGCCGTATGCTCTTGATAAGGCGCAAAATATTTAGCCGCAGTCTGAGAATAATACCTGTAAAACGGACTTACCGAAACAAAAGGCGAAATTTTCACCGGCGTTTCCAGGCTGAAAGTATTAGATTTTAAGCCCCAATCGTCGGTATAATAACGATAATACGCTCTCAGAATCACTTTGTCCCCGAGGAAATAATTAGCTCTTACTCCCAAAGGAATTTTAAACCTTTTATCCGGCAAAGCTTCCTGATGAACTGAATTATCTTTGAAATAAACCCTGTGGAAAGGCAAACTTAAATATCCTGTCTGCTGAACACCGTCCGCCAAAAATTCAACCTGAAAATTCTGATTGATGATTTGCGAATAGGATAGAGACAGTGCATAAGTATTTCTTCCGCTGGTTCCGTAGTTTTCGTGTTCTCCTCCGGTGCTTCCGTTTGTTCTGAGCTCAATCGGAGCAATCAGTTTTACCTGATCCAGATAAGCCTGAAATTTTGCGGTAAACTCTCCCATTCTGTTTTTGGTCTTTTGCGAAAACCCGATGTTTGCACCGTAAGATGCATAATCGAATTCAAAAGAGGTAGAAATGCCCGCCATTAAAGTCGTTCCTTTTTCAGTGTTCTCACGGCTCCAGCTTAATGCAGGATAAATTCTGTTGTCTGCGTGGGAAGCGGATGAATTGGCTTTCAGATCGATCATATCCGACGAAGCGGAAGTATAATGATCGATCCCGACACTGAGATCGAATTTGTTTTTCCTGTCTTTCTTGTCGTATTTTACCATAGTTACATCGATGGTATTGGAAATGTCGGTCAGTTTTTCCGTCCCGATTCCTCCCGTCACTGCAGAATTGTTTCCGTTTTGTTTATAATAGCTTGAAACTAAATTAGCTTCATCAAAAGTCAGTTTTTTAGGCTGTTCATTATTTGTGTTTTCCTGTGCTTTTGCGTTGAAAATTCCGAAAAGAGCAATAACACTTACGATCAATTTTTTCATTTTTGAATCACAATTAAATTTTACGATTACTCTTTTTAGTTACATCCGCAACCACCGCCAACTTTTCCGGCATTTGCGCCCGAAGATCCTTCTCTGTAAGATTGAAAGCTGAGTTCAGTCTTTTCAATCGTTCTGTTTCCCAGAACCATTTCGGCGTCGTTCAGTTTATTTTTTTCGTACTCTTTTACAGTTGTACACGAGTTCAATAATGGAATTGTCAGTATCAAAAGAACAGCAATTGATCTGTAATTCAAAGCGTTGAATCTTCGCAGCCCGGCTTGAACGGAGCTCTTTTTGTGAGGAACGAACAAAAAAGCGGGAGTGGAAGACGGATAAAGCTGCCCAAACAAATATTCGACAAGCTTTTGACTGTTTTTTATAAGGTTTTTCATTTTAAATTAATGTTTTGAGATGAATAAATTTTGTCATGGTCATCAATAATGATGCATTCCAGATGATTGATCTGGTTGATCATATTGAGCGCCGCATCGATTCCCATAATGCTTACGGGAGTCGCCATTGCATCGGCAATTTCTGCGTTGGGACAAAAAATAGTAACACTTTTCACGCCCGAAACAGGCATTCCTGTTTTAGGATTAATGGTATGAGAATATTTTTTACCGTTAATCATAACGAATTTTTCATAATTCCCGGAAGTTGCAACCGCCATATTGGTGATATTCATGTAGGAAAACGGCTGTTTTGCGTTGTCTGGATCGGCAATTCCGACAGTCCAGGGTTTTCCGTCTGCTTGATTTCCCCAGGTCGTTAAATCACCCGAAGCATTCACAATTCCGGAAGTTACACCTCTGTTTTGAAGCATTTGTTTTGCCATTTCTGCAGCGTAGCCCTTCCCGATTCCTCCGAAACCGATCCGCATTCCTTTTTCTTTGAGGAAAACGGTTTGATTTTCGCGATCAAGAATAATGTTCTGATAATTAACGAGTTTCAGATGTTCTTTAATCAGTTCAGGATTGGGAAGCTGTTGCATCTGCCGGTCAAAATTCCAGAAGCTTTTGTCGATTCCACCGTAAGAAATATCAAAATATCCGTCTGTAACTTTACTGATTCTCAAACTTCTTTCAATTAAACCAAAGATTTCCCCATCCACTTTCACAGGTTTTATGCCTGCGTTTTTATTGATGAGATTGGTCTGGCTTTCCTCACTGAAAGTCGTCAAAAGCTTTTCGATCCTCCTGATTTCGTCAATCGCTGCATCAATATGCTGATTTGCAGAATTTTCATCATTGCTTACAACGGTAATTTCAAAAGCATTCCCCATTAATTTCTGAGGTCTTTTGAACTCTCTCAACATATGATCTTATTTATTTTGGTTTTCTTTAATATCCCGTACTTCTTTGGTGAAAGCTAAAGCATTTTCAGATGGAAGTCCCTCCCAGCTTTTCAGGATTTTGCCTTCCGAATTCAGCAACAATGTGTAAGGAAATAATCCTTTTTTATTGTACTGATCAGCAAGCGCTGCATTTTCTTTTTTCAATTCCGGAGAAAGCTGATTCTTTTTGTTTCTTGGAAAATCTGCATTGATGTAAACAGCGATATTTTCTATTTCCAGCTTTTTAAATTCATCGGTTTCGATGATAATCTTATGAAGTTTGATGCATGGAATACACCAATCTGAACCTGAAAAGTTCAGTAAAATAAGTTCTTTATTTTGGGACGCCATTTTTTTGGCACTTTCCCAACGGCTCTGCGCATGAATGCCAACAGCGAATACAACCATTAATATGGCTGAAAATAGTGTTTTCATTAATTTTTATAATGTTTTTAGAGAATAATGATGTTGTTTGATTGCAGATCAATCAAATTAAATAGATTATATGGACAAAGATTTCGGTGGTTCCCAGACGGATCCTGTAAATCCTTTGTAACAAAAATCTTCATCTTTTGAAGGAACTTTATGAGATTGTAATGGTCTGAAGCTTTCAGCTTTTGCTTCAAAATAAAAGCTTGGGTGAATCGTGAATATCAAAGTTAATGGGGCAGAATGAATTACAAACGGCAGTTTCTGATCTTTACCATAATCTCCGTCTTTAACGGGATTTTCATAATGGGTTTTCAGAAACGCTGTAAGAGACATTTCCGGATTCAACTTTTTGTGTTCCCAATAATGTTCTATCAAAGTCGGAATTTTCAACAGCTGATATACTTCAGTTGTTGAAATTAAATACAGTGACAATAACAGTATGGAAATCAATTTTTTCACAAATCAAAATTATAAAATATTTTATTAAGAATGATTATTTTTTATTTCCTTTCCAAAAGCCTTTTTAGAAGCTTATAGATCTCAAACCACAGCACAGAAACTGCAGCAGTAAGGAATGTAAATCCTAATTCTTTTACTGTAAGAGGCGCTACACTAAAGAATCCTGATACCGGCTTTACGTATAGAATAACAAACAATAATACAAGAACCAACGCGGAAATCCCTACTAATAAATAATTGCGATTTTTAAAACTTTCAAAAATACTGTAATGGAAAGATCGATTTACCAAACTCAGTAAAATATTCGCAAATATTAAAGTGCTGAACACCAAAGCTCTTGTTGTAGGCTCATCATTCCCCAGGTGAACAGAATATTGATACATCCATAATATTCCTGCTGTGATAACCAATCCCTGAATAATACTTACCATAAGCTCTCCCCAGTTCAGAAATGTATCTGTAAGCACTCTTGGAGGTCTTTGCATTGCATCTTTTTCAATAGGCTCATTTTCATATACAATAGAACAGGTAGGTCCCATTACCAGTTCAAGAAAAATAACGTGAACCGGGGTAAATATGTGAGGGAATATCCATCCCAGGAATAAAGGCAAAGAAACCGTAAGGATAATGGGAATATGAATAGAAATAATATACTGAACAGCTTTTTTGATATTGGCATAAATTCTACGCCCCGCAGCAATTCCTACTACCAGCTTTTCAAGATCATCATTCGTAATGACGAGCGCTGCCGCTGATTTGGCAATTTCGGTTCCTTTATTTCCCATTGCGACTCCTATATGAGCCGCTTTTAATGCAGGTCCGTCATTCACTCCATCTCCCAACATGGCCACTACGTTCCCTTGTGCTTTCAGTGCATTCACCACTTCAAGCTTTGCTTCAGGAAACATTCTTGTAAACAGAGTCGTTTTTTCAGAAAGCTTCATTAAATCATCTTCTGAACTTGCGGTGACCTCACTTCCATTAACGGCAGGAGCATTATTGATAATCCCGGCCTGCAATGCAATAGCCTTTGTGGTATCCGCATTATCCCCCGTAATTACCTTTACCTTAATCCCCGCATTATAAATATGCTGAAGCACTTCTTTTATTTCTTTTTTAGGAGGGTCATAAAATGCGGTCAATCCTAAAAATTCAAAATTAAAATCCTGCTGGTTTTCAGGGAAATTATTTCCTTCGAAATGAGATTTGGCAACTCCAAGAACCCGATATCCCTTTTCACCAAATTCTTTTACGATATTTCTGATTTTATTTTTTTCATCTTCTGAAAGTTCAGAAACAGTAAGGATTGCTTCAGGCGCACCTTTTGCCGCAATAATTCTCTCTTTTTGTTCATTTTCAAAAAGATGGGTCATCATAGGAGGTTTTCCTTCCAACGGATATTCATGAAATAACTTATAATTTTTTCTGTCGTCAGAATCCTGAGTCTGCTCATACACCTTATGTAAGGTTATTTCCATCGGATCAAACGGAACTGGCTCACTGCTCCACATCGCATAATCAATAAGTTCATCCAGCTCTTTTGTCTTGAAATTCTCCTGTTCATAAATCGTATCAGACTTATAATCATAAAGATGCTTTAGCTGCATTGAATTTTCGGTAATTGTTCCCGTTTTATCTGTACATATCACTGTAACACTTCCCAACGTTTCGACAATACTGCTTCGTTTGATAATAATTCCTTCCCGCATCAGCTTCCAGGCTCCCAAAGCCATAAAGGTGGTAAAAGCCACAGGAATTTCCTCGGGAAGTACAGACATCGCCAAAGTCAAACCGCTTAATAAGCTGGTCACAAAGTCTTCCGTTTTAATATAACTAAAAATACATACCGCCAAAAAAATTATCAGTCCAATAATCGCCATGCCTTTTACAAAATTCCGGATCTGAAGCTGTAAAGGAGATATTTCTTCTTTTATTCCCAGTATAGACTGCCCTATTTTTCCTACTTTGGTTTCTTTTCCTATTTGTTCTACCTCAAAAACTGCAAGTCCGGAAACAGTAATTGTTCCGCTATATACTTTATTATCTTCTGATTTGCTGTCTTTAAAAACAGAGAAGCTCTCCCCTGTAAGTGAAGACTGATTAACGGAAAAATCATTGCTATGTACAATGGTACCATCTGCATTGATCAGATTTCCTTCTTCGGTAATACAGAGATCTCCCACAGTAATTTCAAAAGTGGGTATTTTAATAATCTTTGAATTTCTTATGACCGTGCTTAAAGGCTCGTTCAATTTTTCAAGTTCTTCCAGGGCCTTTTTACTTCGGTTATCCTGATAGAAAGAAATAGCCGTAACTCCTATTATCGCGACCAACATAAATAATGCCTCACCATAGTCACCTATGATTACATAGATAAGGGAAACACATATCAATAAAATAAGCATGGGTTCTTTCAGAATATCAATAAGCATATCTGCCCATGTTTCTTTTTTAACCGCTTCCAGCCGGTTATATCCGTACTTTTTTCGGGAAGCTTCCACTTCCGCTTCTGTAAGACCTTTGAGATTTTCAGGGATATTGTAATTCATGTGAAATGGATGTAGTATTAAAATTACTGAATGTTTTTGTCATAACAGAATAATATTGATGATTTTAATCCTTAATTGATCTTCTTTTTAACCTGAACCACCCATTTTTCTATTTCCGATTTATCCCTAGAAGATAATTTTGCATCATGATGGATTATTGTATACGAGCTAAGCGGCATTTCTCCCTCTTTAACGGTTTCGGCAATTTCATCTAATTTCTTCAATTTTTTTTCTTTAGTATAGGTATTAAATTCATCAAAATTCAAATGTCTTTTTCCTGAATTGACATGATCTGCCAACCACCATTTTACCGGCTGTATATTACTATACCAGGGATAAGCTGTATTATTAGAATGACAATCGTAACAGCTTGTTTTTAATAAGCCCTGTAGGTGGGATGACACCTGATAATGTTTTTCAATTGCATTTTCAGAAGGAGTGGCTGATATATTTTTATCAGTATCAAAAAATTGGATAACGATGAGAAACAGAACTATAAAGCCTGCTCCTATTTTTATTAAAGATGATGTTTTCATAATTTGTATTTATCTATAAGTTCTTTTATTATTCATCTGCAGTGTTCTTAAGTTTCATGAGAAGGGTATAAGCATTCTTGGTGACAATTTTCTTATTTTTAAAATCATCGGTATTAAGTATCTGTATGAACCCGTTCTCTGTTTCACCCAATGTTACAGGAGTCAGGCGGTAGGTACGTGTTTTCTCTTCCACAAAAACAAAGTCTTTCCCTTCAAAATTGATAATGCTTTCTTCAGGAACTGCATTGGAAAAAGAGGTACTTGTTTCTATTTCTGCATTCATATACATTCCAGGAACAAGGCTCTGGTCATATTTTTCAAAATGACAGTGTACTTCAGCCATACCTCCCGGGTTAACATCCTTACTGATCAGAATGATCTCTCCATAATATTTTTTATCAGGAGCCGCATTCGTGTAGGCCGTAAACCGTTGTCCCATTTTGAGGTTTCCAAGATCTTTTTCGTATACTTTAAGGTTAAGATGTATATCATCCGGATTGATGAGTTCAAAAAGGACATCCGAAGGATTTACATATTTTCCGATATTCACATTTACCTTACTCACAAACCCATTGATACTGCTGTAAACCGGAACGCTTTTTTTAATATTCCCGGAATTCAGCGATGCTGGGTTAATATTGATAAGGCGGAGCTGCTGGGCCAGAGAGTTCATCAGAATTTTCTGGCTGTTCATTTCAGACTGGGCCTGCTGCATGACTTTATCACTGGTAGCCTGACTTTGATTAAGGGTTTTCTGACGGTTATAGTCCAGTTCTGCAAAATGCATTTTGGACCTTGCCATTAAATAATCCTGCTGAAGCTGTATAAACTGCGGGTTTTCAATAACGGCAATCACCTGCCCTTTTGAAACCGGCTTTCCCGGCAACAGGCTGCTGGATTTGAGATATCCGCCCAGTGGAATACTTACCGAAACCAGGTTTTGCGGAGGAACATCAATCATTCCATTAAGCTTTAAAAGCGACGATATCTTCTGTAAAGAAAGGGTTGTAGTCGCTATAGGAGCATTTTTTAATTGGGCTTCAGTAAGCGTTACTACGTTTTCATCTTTGGAAGAGACCACTGCTGGTACCGGCTCCGTTTTTCCATGGTCTTTACACTCATAAAACATGAGCAATCCTATTATTTGCAGAGAATATGATATGATTTTAAATTTACGTTTCATTATTATGGGTTTAAAGTAAGATATTCCAATTCTATAGCACTCTGATTCAGTTTCCAGACTGCATCGGTATAACTGTTTTTTAAGGTGACTGCCTGATTGACCAATATTACAAATTCGAGGTAATTGATCTCTCCGGCAAGAAACTGTTTTTTAGCTGTTTCAGTGATAACATCGGCGTTTTTAAGTTCTGTGCTTTCATAGCGGGAAACAATGTCAAGATTAGTCTGATAAATCCCGGATGCTTTTTTACGCTGATTCTGCAGGTTGAATTCCATATTGGCAATATCATTTTCAGCAACTGATTCTGCAATTTTAGCAGCCTGAATTCTGGCTTTCTGTCCGCCTGAAAAAACAGGAACCGAAACACCCAGCTGTACGGAATGAAATTGTGGTGCAGAGCCGTACACTTTGTCATCAGCCCCCGTTCCTTTAAAACTGTTAAGATTGTAAGCAAGCTGCAATCCCGGAAGCAGCTTAGCTTTTTCAAGAGCTGTCTGCTGTTCGGAAACTTTTTTCAGCTGCTGCAATACCTGGATCACAGGATGTGAACTCAGCTCTTCTTTAAGTCCTCTGCTAAATAACTTCTTATCTTCAGGAACAAAATCTGTTTCAGTATTCAAAAGCCATTGCAGCTGATATTTCAAAACTGAAAGCTCCTGATTCAGCTGCTTCAGCTGTATTTCAATAGCAGATTTCTGGTTGGAAGCAGTTGTTTTTTCCAAAATATTACTTTCTCCTGCTTTCAGACGAATGCTTGCTTTATCCAGAAAGTCGGTATACAGCTTTAATGTTTCCTGCAGAAGCTTTTCTTTTTCTTTCCAATAGAGAATATTATAAAAAGTAAGGCTTACGGCTTTCTTTAGCTCATATTCTTTAAGGGAAACATTAAGCAGAGACTTTTTCCATTCTTCCGTATAAAGATTCTTCTGTTTTTTATATACAGTAGGAAATGCTATATTCTGAGAAATACCGAATTTCATATCTGTCAGGGCACTGTTGATTTGCCCATAGTCCATCGTAACTCCTGTCTGAGGAATATCTGATGCTGATCTGACAAGTGCCTTTGAATACTCGGATTTTAATTTTTCATTTTTAATAATCCTATTATTTTTCAAAGCGACATCAACAGCTTCCTCCAAAGTAACAGGGGTTTGGGATTTTACTTCAAGACCAATAAAACAGAATAAAAATACCAATACGGAAGCTATATTTCTGTTTTTCATTTTTTTCATTTTGATTCCTTTTTCAATATTTACATAAAGCAATGGTAAAACAAACAGAGTAAGGAAGGTTGCCACTATTAATCCTCCGATAACAACTGTAGCCAGTGGCCGCTGTACTTCGGCTCCGGCCCCGTTACTCAATGCCATCGGGATAAAGCCCAGCGAGGCAACAAAGGCGGTCATAAGGACCGGGCGGAGACGTGATTCTCCTCCGTCAATAACAATTCTTACAATATTTCTCATTCCGCTTTTGTAAAGACGGTTAAACTCAGATATTAAAACAATTCCGTTCAGCACAGCTACTCCAAAAAGTGCAATAAACCCTACTCCGGCACTGATACTGAAAGGCATTCCTCTCAGGGCCAGAAAAAATACTCCTCCGATGATGGAAAGAGGAATTGCAGTATAAATAAGTAAGCTTTCTTTTACAGATTTAAATGCAAAAAACAACATTACAAAAATAAGGGCAAGTGCAATAGGAACCGCAATCATGAGGCGCTGTTTGGCATTGTTGAGGTTCTCAAAAGACCCTCCATAGGTCATATAGTAACCCGTAGGGAGCTTTATTTTCTGATCTACTTTTCCCTGCAGCTCTTCAACAATGCTTTGTACATCCCTGTCCTTTATATTAAAACCTACGACAATTCTTCTTTGGGCATTTTCTCTCTGAATCTGGTTGGGACCATTCTTCACTTCCACTTTGGCAAGCTGAGACAGCGGAATCTGATTTCCAAAAGGTGTGGGAACCAAAAGATTCTTAATATCGGTAACATTTTTCCGGTATTTGGTATCGAGGCGTACTACCATATCGAAGCGTTTTTCACCTTCAAAAACCAGCCCTGTACTTTGTCCGGCAAATGCCGTATTGACAATTCTGTTAATATCTGCAACAGATAGGTGGTACTGGGCAATTAAAGGGCGGTTGTATTCTATAATTACCTGAGGCATCCCGGAAATAGGTTCGATGTAAAGATTCTGTGTTCCTTCAACAGTTTCTATAATTTTACCAAGTTTCTGAGCATTCCGGGAAAGAACATCCAGATCATCACCAAAAATTTTCACTACTACATCCTGTCTTGCTCCGGTCATCAATTCATTAAAACGCATCTGCACAGGATATTGAAAGCTGGCTGTAATTCCGGGTACTTCCTGAAGCTGTTTCCCCATTTTATCCGCTAATTCGGGAAAAGTAGAGGCAGAGGTCCATTCTTTTTTATCTTTCAGGATAACCATCATATCAGAAGCATCCATCGGCATTGGGTCTGTAGGTACTTCCCCGCTCCCGATCTTTGTAACGACCTTCTGCACCTCGGGAAATCTTGATTTGAGAATATGTGCTGCTTTTTGGGTACTTTCAATTGTTGTGGTCAAATTACTTCCCGGAAGCACTCTTGTGTCTACGGCAAAATCTCCTTCTTCAAGGGAAGGAATAAATTCGCCCCCCATTTTGGATAAAATGAAAACGGCTGTTATAAATAAGACTGCCACTACCCCAAAAACTATTTTGGGTACTCTGAGAAGTTTGAGCAAAACTTCAAGATAGATCTTCTCTACCTTTTTCATCATGCTGTCTGATAAAGTAGGTTTATTACTTCTTTTTCTCAGCAATACCGCACTCATCATCGGAATATAGGTCAGTGAAAGTAAAAATGCTCCTAGCAGCGCAAAAGCTACGGTCTGTGCCATGGGTTTGAACATTTTCCCTTCAATTCCCTGCAGGGTAAGAATTGGCAGATAAACAATCAGAATAATAATCTGTCCAAAAACAGCACTGTTCATCATCTTTCCGGCAGAATCAATAACTACAGCATCCATTTCTGATTTGCCTACAGAAAACATTCTTTTGAATTTTGAATTATGGGTCAACTGATGCAGAACAGATTCCACAATAATAACTGCCCCATCAATAATAAGCCCGAAATCCAAAGCCCCAAGGCTCATAAGGTTCCCGCTGACTCCAAAAAGGTTCATCATACAAATTGCAAATAACATAGCAAGAGGAATCACTGAAGCCACCAATAAACCGGCTCTTATATTCCCAAGGAATAATACAAGAACAAAAACCACAATCAATGCTCCTTCTGTAAGATTTTTTTCAACAGTACCAATAGCATTATTCACCATTTTGGTTCGATCCAGGAAAGGCTCTATCACGACTCCTTTTGGAAGCGTCTTCTGAACCTGAGCGATTTTCTCTTTTACATTTTTAATCACCTGGTTACTGTTTTCACCCTTAAGCATCATAACGACCGCTCCTGAGACTTCTCCTTCATCATTAAAGGTCATGGCTCCGTATCGGGTCGCAAAACCCGGCTTTACTTCTGCAATATCTCTTATAGACAGCGGGACATCGTTTGTTTTTGTAGCAATAGAAATATTTTTAATTTCTTCAATGTTTCCGACCAAACCTTCACTTCTAATGTATAAAACCGTAGGCCCCTTTTCAATATAAGCACCTCCTGTATTTTGATTATTAGCTTGTAGCGCATCGAAAACATCATTAATGGTAATTCCATAAGCATTCAACCTATCCGGATTGACTGCAATCTCATATTGTTTTAGCTTTCCTCCAAAGCTACTGACTTCTGCAACCCCTTTTACACCTAACAGCTGCCTCCTTACAATCCAATCCTGAATTGTACGAAGCTCCGTGATATTGTATTTTTTTTCATATCCTTTTTCAGGTCTTATTACATACTGAAAGATTTCACCTAGTCCCGTAGAAATAGGTCCTAGTTGGGGATTTCCTATTCCCTGCGGGATAACAGCCTGTACCTGCTGGAGCCTTTCAGCAACCTGCTGTCTGGCCCAGTAGATGTCAACATCATCTTCAAAGACAATGGTAACCAGCGATAGTCCAAATCTGGAAAAGCTTCTGATTTCCTTTAATCCTGAAATATTATTGTTGGCCTGTTCTATAGGAAAGGTAACAAGCCGTTCTATATCTGTTGCACCAAAAGAAGGTGCCATCGTAATGACTTGTACCTGATTATTGGTAATGTCGGGTACCGCATCTATCGGTAATTTAGTGACCTGATAGGAACCAATTCCCATAAGCCCTAATACCAACAATGCAATAATGAGTTTATTCTTTACAGAAAACTCAATGATTTTTGTAAGCATAAATGATTGATTATTAATCTTAATTATTGAGATAAGTTATAGGTATTCTGAAGCACACTATGAATACATCTGCATCTTTTGCAGATACTTTATGGCAAAGCGGAATACTCTCAATCAGAGAATGATTGAGAAAAATAGATTAAGATTGATAAAATTTTGGAGGCTCCCAGATAGAATTTAAAATTTCCTTATTGTAAAGCGCACTTTTGTAAAAGGTCTTTTTGATCTCAATAGAATTGTACACCTTCTCGGTAAAATGAAGATCTAAAATTGGATTAACGGTAAATGCAACAGAAAGAGGACTTGCGTGTGAAACAAAAGGTAGCTTTTGATCCTGATCATAATCATTATCTTTAACCGGATGATCATAATGCATTTTCAGAAATGCAGTAAACGACATTTCAGAATTAAGGTTTTTGTGCTGAAAATAATGCTCAATGAGAAGCGGCATTTTCAAAAGCTGATATAGTTCGGTTGTAGAAACCAAATAAAGGGATAACAACAATATGGAAATCAGCTTTTTCACTATAACAAAATTATGAAATATTTCATTAAGAACGATTTTAAATAAGCCCAATCATTGGTTTTTCATTATTATATTTTCTTAATAATACTCTTTCTAATCAGCAAATTGATAAAGTCTCTATAATCTATTTCATACCTATAAAGTCAATGAATAAGAATTGCGTTTGAACAATGTTGGCAATTCCCCAATATATGTGATATTCTAAGTCTATTGCTACCCATGAATCTTTACGATAAGGTCTTCAGAATTTATTATTTCACCACCAACTTTTACCGCTTCAACCATTTATTATATCATCGGTTTTAATATTTTGCTTTCTTTGTATTAATGAATGAGAATGAAAGAAAAATATATCTTTACAGTGCCTTTTTGATCACACTAATGGTCAATTCTGCAAAACTGATGGCCCTTAACAGTGATGGGATTATCGCCCGTTACTGGCAGTTCAATATTGGGGAATATGGCTACCAGTTTTTGTATAATATGGCATTCTGCCTTTTGTTACTGTATCTTAACCTGTCCCAGGGTAAGTTTCTGAGTGTCTTTAGAGAAAACAAACAATACTGGAGACTCTATATATTCAATGTCTTGGTGTTGGTGGCAGCAATTATACTGGGAAGTATGATCCATTCTTTGCTCTTTGGGACTCCCCAACTTACGGGAGGAAGAATTAGAGGATATTTTGTCCGGTTTTTGCTCAGCAGTATCATGATTGCAGTCGTTATCCGACTTATTCTTCTGATGCGTGAAAGCAGAAATAAGGACCTTATCAACGAGCAGCTCAATTCCGCTTACCTTAAGGCACAACTGCAATTGCTCCAGGAACAGCTTAACCCGCACTTTCTATTCAATACATTGAGCAGCCTTTCTGCCATAGTAAGGGAAAATCCAAATCTGGCTCAAAACTATATTCTCCATCTTTCCAAAATCTTCAGATATACGCTGGTTCGTTCAGGTAACAATCTGGTAAGTCTTGAGAAAGAGCTTGAGCACCTGAAATCCTATATACAGCTGGTAAAAATGCGGCTGGAAAATGCATTTCAGATTCATATCAATATCAGCGAAGATTGTATAAACAAACAAATTCTTCATTTATCACTGCAACCCCTGGTGGAAAATGCTGTTAAACATAACAAAGCCACCCTTTCACATCCTTTAACTGTAGAGATTTATGAAGAAGACAAATGGCTTATTATCCGAAATAATCTCCAGCCCTCCATCAGTGAGACAGAAGGCACTGGGCTTGGTCTTACCAACCTGAATGAGAGATACAAACTGCAACTCCATAAAGAAATAGAGATTTTCCAGACAAAAGAATATTTCATCGTAAAGCTTCCCTTCTTATGAAAAAAAATTTACATATCGTCATTATCGAAGATGAAGCTGCAACCGCAAGAAATCTTGAATATATCCTGAAAGAAATCAACCCGGCAATCCAAATTGTGAAGACTTTACCAAGTATAGCAGAAGCAATGGATTGGTTCAGATTAAACGATAGTGATTATAATCTTATATTTTCGGACATAAAGCTTTCTGATGGGTTATCATTTGAAATCTTCAGACAGGTAAACATAAGAAAGCCCGTTATTTTTGTTACGGCATATAATGATTATGCTATCGAGGCCTTTCGTAACAACGGCATTGATTATGTTTTAAAACCTTTTGACACAGAAGAAATACAGCGGACTTTACTTAAATACAATACCCTTATTGCTGATGATTCAAAAAATAGACAGGACAAAACAGAATCTCTGCTAAAGAAGCTACAACATACAACAAAGCAATATAAAAAATCCTTCCTTATTCATTACTGTGGCAGGCTTATCCCTGTTGACGCGGCTAAAATCAATTGGTTCCATACCGCAAATGAAATCGTATACGCACATATGGCCGATGGCAGACAATATGTAGTGGAATTTACCCTGGAACAGCTGGAACATGAGCTCGATCCTACTCTATTTTTCAGGGCTAACCGCCAATTCATTATCAACAAGAATGCTGTAGATGCCGTAGAATATTTCTTTAATGGCAGACTGCTGGTCAAAATACATCCGCTACCTCAGGAACAAATCCTTGTCAGTAAAGCAAAAGCGATGCATTTCAGAAAGTGGCTGGATCAATAATGAATTCACCCCGGAATTTAGCAGCTTCATCCTTTTTTATCTTAAAGGAAATAATCGTTCTTGATACATTTGTTTCACCAAAAATTAAAATTTCCAAGATGATTTTAAAACAAAAACAATGGCCCATTCTTGTGACAGCATTTCTATGTATGACATTTGCAAATGTAACGGCACAGGCAAAAAAGTTAAAGGACAGTACTCCCGAACAGCGCGCAAAGATGATGACGGAGTGGATGACAAGTAAATTAGCATTAAATACTAAGCAGGTTGAGCAGGTCTCTGCTCTTAATCTTCAGTATGCCCAAAAGAACGACCCGATTCTGCAAAGTAATGAAGGTAAACTCGCTAAATTCAAAAAACTGAAAGCTTTACAGAAAGAAAAATCCAATGCCCTGAGCCAAATTCTGGATGCAGGACAATACAAAAAATATGAGGAAATTAAAGATCAGATGGTTCAACATATTAAAGACAAAAGAAAATGAAAAAACTATTCTATCCATGGGTAATGATTTTGTTTATTACCACTTCTGCATGCTCTCAAAGCACTAACGACACTGACGAAGCTGATCCTATTCAGCCAAAACTTGGCAACAGCTTTCAGGGACCTATTCAGAAACCGGCATCAGGATATGGTGCAGACGGAAATTTTGAAGTGGCTGAAATTGATTTTAATAACCCCCAGTACGCTGGAACACAGGTTTCAATTTTCTATCCTAAAGGAATTACTTCTCCCAGACCTACTATATTTTTTTCACATCCCTTTGGTGGTGAGGATAAAGAATACAATATAGAGCTGTATAACTTTATTGCCAAGAAAGGTTATGTGGTAGTATTTGTGCCTTATCGCACCATAGATATCAGTGTTGATCACCGTTACCAAACCCTGTGGGAAGGCTTCGTAAAAGCTGCCACAGATTATCCTAATATTATTGATACTCAGAAAGTAGGATTTATGGGACATTCTTTCGGCGGTGGGGCAACTATTGATCTTGCCTATAAAGCATTTACGGAAAAAGGTTGGGGACAAAACGGACGTTTTCTTTTCACCATGGCTCCGTGGTATTCCTTTAATTGGAACAGTTCATTAACTACCCAACAGCAATTACAGAGTTTTCCTTCCAATACCAAAATGATCACCCAGGTCTATGATGAGGACGATGTCAACGATCACAGAATGGCAATTGATATTTTTAAAAACATTAATATTTCTAACTCTGAAAAAGATTTTATTTACTTTAAATCATCTACCATTAATGGATACAATTATGTAACTGATCACGCAATGCCAAGTTCCCGAAAAGCCTTTGATGCATTAGATTATTATGGTGTATATCGTCTTTTAGATGCCATGATTGATTACAGCTTCAACGGAAACAGCAATGCCAAAAATGTTGCTTTAGGTAATGGTTCCGCGGCTCAGGTTACCATGCCTTCTTATAACGGACAATCGATGGTTCCATTGGAAGTTACAGATAATCCCACTCCTAAATATCCGCAAGGCAAATATCAGTTTCAATGCGGAGACAATACCAATCCACGAATTTCTTTCTGTAATTAATATGAAAGACAGCTTTCTTTGAATAAAACACATTTAAAATAATAATTAAAAAGGGTTTCCCGCTATGTGGAAGGTCTTTTTAATTATCAAAAACTATTTATTTTAGCAGCTCTAAATATAATCAATTAATAGTATATTGTGGTCAAAAACAATTAACAATGTCTGTCAAACATCAGGTCGAAAATCAAACAAAAAAAATCAAAAAATTCTTTGGTCTTTTAGGTCCCGGACTGACAACGGGAGCGGCTGATGACGATCCTTCAGGCATTGCTACCTATTCTCAGACAGGAGCTCAGTTTGGCTATGGTCAATTATGGACAGCCCTCTATATGCTCCCATTTATGACTGCCGTGCAGGAAGCCTGTGCAAGAATAGGAATGGTTACTGGTAAAGGACTTACCGGAGTTATCAAAGAGCATTACACCAAAAAAATACTCTATAGCTCTGTCGGATTGGTTGTCATTGCCAATACGATCAATATCGGAGCGGATATTGGAGCCATGGCAGCTGCCGCACAATTAATTATTCCTGCTGATATTGTTATACTTATGCTGTTTTTTACGGTTAGTATACTTACATTAGAGGTCTTCACCAGTTATCGGGTATATTCAAAAGTTCTTAAATGGCTGGCATTATCACTTCTTGCCTACCCTCTTACAGCTTTTATTATTGATCAGCCGTGGAAAGAAATACTAAAAGCCTCTATTGTTCCTCATTTTGAATTTTCTTTCAATTTTCTTTTTATAATCACCGGAGTATTTGGGACAACGATTACACCTTATATGTTCTTTTGGCAGGCTTCCCAGGAAGTGGAAGAAGAAAATGAAAGAGGTCTTATCCAAGACGGAAAGCCCAACATCGGATGGCGCCATATTCATGCAATGAGAAAAGATAATAGTATAGGAATGGTCATCTCTGAATTTACAACATGGTGTATTATATTGGTTGGAGGAACGGTTCTGCATAGCGCTCATATAACAGATATTAATACTGCGGCTGATGCAGCAAAAGCTTTAGAACCCCTGGTACAATCATTTCCAAATTCAGGTTTGATATCAAAAATCATATTTGCTACAGGAATCATTGGGTTGGGATTACTTGCCGTACCCGTTCTTTCAGGATCGGCATCATATGCGGTTTCCGAAGCCCTCAACTGGAATGCAAGTTTAAACCTTAAATTTGCAAGAGCAAAAGGATTTTATATGGTTATTATTATCTCTACACTTATTGGTCTGTGTATGAATTTTATTGGGATTAATCCTGTGAAGGCTCTTGTTTACACAGCTGTTCTCAATGGCGTAGCTGCTGTGCCTCTCTTGTTTCTTATCATCAGAATATCTGCAAGTGAAAGTATTATGGGAGAATTCAAAAGCAGGTGGCTTTCAAAAAGTTTATTATGGGTAACTTTTATATTTATGGCTACAGCGTCAATTGCAATGTTTTTTACGATCTAAAATAAATCCGAAAATAATACAGACTGTGTCGTATATGTTAATATTGCCGCTTTCAGGATTATCAAAAAACAAAACATCTGCAATATTACTCTAATGAATATTTGGAACTTTTGTAAGAATATTTTAAAATTACATTAATGTTTAAGTACGTATCTTCCTTTTGCCTTTCCTGTGAGAATCTCATCTAGTTTGTCAGGCAATTCCTCTAATCCGATTTCTGTAATAATATTTTCTAAATTTGAAAGTTTCCATTCATTAGACAATTTTCCCCAAATTAAGTTTCTTACTGATAAAGATGCTTCAACAGAATCAATTCCTGCCAAATAAACCCCTCTTAAAATAAATGGAAATATAGACGTATTCACTTCTGTAGATCCTGTCATTCCACAACAAGTAACAATACCTCCATACTGAGTAGATTTTACCATCCCCGAAAGAATCGCTCCGCCAACGGTATCAATTCCTGCAACAAATGTAGGTTTAGCAAGTGGTTTGCTATCATACATTTCAATGAAATCATTTCTGTTGATCACTTCTTTCGCTCCTAAAGAGTTGATTAAATACTCATTTTTCTTTTTTTCCCGAAACTGCAAGTACGTCAAACCCTATTTTCGCCAAGATAGACACCGCAATACTTCCAACTCCTCCAGTAGCTCCGCTCACAACAACTTTTCCATTTTCTGAATTAACAGTGCTCGACTGCAATATTTGACAAACGGATAATCCTGCTGTCAAACCTGCTGTTCCATAACTCATTGCCTCTTTCTCTGTTAGTTCGGCAGGTAAATGAACTGCCCATTTTTCGGGAATACTGATATATTCACCAAATCCACCCCAGGTGTTCATCCCTAAATCAAAACCTGTAACCAAAACCTTACTTCCAATTGGAAATTTTTTTGAATTAGATTCAGCAACAGTTCCCACAGCATCAATACCCGGAATATGCGGAAACTTACGAGTTACTCCTTTATTACCTGAAGCTGACAATGCGTCTTTAAAGTTAATCGATGAATAACTCACTTTTATCAAAAGGTCATTTTTAGGAAGCTCTGACAAGTTTTTTTCCTTAATTTCTTTTGTAAACCCAATTGTACTTTCATTTATAACTAATGCTTTAAACGTATTATCCATTACTTTTTTGAGTAAATTTATTTAACTTTACATTGTAAAACAAGTACTTACATTCAATTCAGCTACTGAAACAAAGTACAGTTTTACTGACTATCAGAAGAAAAAATGTATGGAATTGCAAAAAATTGAAATAGACGAAATCGGAGAAACAGAAAATAAATGTCCATCCGATGTATTTTTACAAATAATAAAAGGTAAATGCAAAACAACCTTAATTGTTCTCATAAAAAAAGGCAGAAACAGGTTCGGAGAATTAAAGCGAACTCTTCCCACAATCAGTGAAAGAATGCTGGCTCGGCAATTAGAAGAATTAGTAAAAGACGGAATTCTTACACGAAAATCATTTGGAGAGGTTCCTCCAAGAGTGGAATATTATTTAACCGATTATGGCGAAACCATTTATCCAATTATCAAAGAGATGAGGAAATGGGGATATAAACACATAGAGGGATCAATCAATCTTTAAATTGATGTGGATTACATATTATTATATTTAAAGCATGATCTAATTCAAATAAGACAAGCTCTTAGACTCCTTATTTTCAGTGAGAGAAATTCCCCAAAAATAAATCCTCAATATAGCATCTGTATATTTATCCCTTTGAGCTTTATTAATACTCTTCCTTCCTAATCGCTTTATATGAGTTCGTAGATCAAGGAACTTCCGCTCAATATGATTGGTCTCTCTTCGTTTTGTGCTGTGAAGATGCTTAGGAATTAATTTAGGATAGATATTCAAACGATCACTATATATCTTTTTTGGATTTGCATAAAGTAAAGTATCTATAATACATTGTAGCGTCTTGGTCGTTCTTCTCCCAAGTTTATAGTCAATTACTTTCTTTGTCTCTCTACAATACGCTGCAACTACCCACCGCTCATTGGTTTTACTTTGAGTGTATGTTTTTAATTCATCAATTTCGATTGTAATATTCTGAGGGATTGGTGGCTTAACAACTTTAGAAGCGATTTTTAAAATCTTTTTTAGTACAGTCGTCTTACTGACATTAAGTAATCTGCTAATACCTCTAATACCAACTCCTTCTTTTATCAGCTGTTGAATATTATGATTAGTACTTTTCTGATATGCACGATAAGAATATTTCCCAATGAACTTCTTTTTGCATTTTTTGCACTGATAGCGCTGCTTATTTTGTGATGTTATTCCTGCCTTGATACAGTAGCTGTAATTACAGTGAATACATCGATTTCGCCGTTTATTCATAATGATTTAAAGTAAATTAGTAACTCCACATCTGAACCATCAGCGTTTTTGCAGGTTTAAGACCATTAGCCGCTCCCGAAAAAGAGGGACAAAGCACCAAGGAAGTATCCCGAAGCCATAAAATAATGATATCTGATTCAGGACTTGTGACCGTTATTGGCGGAAAATGGACCACATATAGAGAGATGGCGGAAGAAATTGTTGATGAAGCGTCAAAAGTTGCAGACCTGCCAGAAGTAAGTTGTAAAACGCATCATTTTTCTATTCACGGAAATATTCCAGCTTCTCACGCAGATCAGAGCGACCACCTTTACATCTATGGATCTGACATCCCTGAAATAAAAAAACTACAGCAAAGCGATGCTGCACTGAAACAAAAAATACATCCGAAATATGACGCTACTTATGCAGAAGTACTATGGGCAATAGAATGCGAAATGGCGGAAACCCTAGAGGATGTACTGGCCAGAAGAATCCGTTTCTTGTTTACGGATGCCCGTGCAGCCATTGATATTGCAGAAGATGTTGCCCAATTTATGGCGCAGAGATTAGGAAAATCCGAAGAATGGGCAGTACTGGAAACTAAAAATTTTATTGAGCTTGCAAAAGGCTACTTACTGGAAGATCATTCCCCAAAAAAAGAAACTCAAATTATCAATTAAACTTTAATAGAATCAAATTATGGCACCAGCGGAAAAACTAAACAAACTTATTTTGGCCCTTGACCAAGGGACAACCTCATCAAGAGCCATTCTTTTTAATCAAAATGGAGAAATTGAAGAATTATCGCAGAAATCATTCACCCAAATATTTCCAAAAGGAGGCTGGGTAGAGCACGATCCCAATGAAATATGGTCTTCACAGATATCCGTTGCGGCAGAAGTCATTGCAAAAGCAGGAGTATCAGGTAGAGAAATCGCAGCGATAGGTATTACAAACCAAAGAGAAACCACTGTTGTTTGGGATCGCGAAACATCAGAGCCTATCTACAATGCCATTGTCTGGCAAGACAGAAGAACAGCAAAATACTGTGATGAGCTGAAGCAAAAAGAAGGGTACATAGAAACTATCAAGGAAAAGACTGGACTAATCCTTGATGCCTATTTCTCAGGAACAAAATTGAAATGGATTCTTGATAATGTAGAGGGTGCAAGAGAAAAAGCGGAGCAGGGAAAACTTTGTTTCGGCACTATAGATACTTGGCTGGTTTGGAAATTGACCAGAGGAAAAATGTTCGTCACAGATGTAACCAATGCCTCCAGAACACTACTTCTTAACATCCATACCCAGCAATGGGACGACGACCTGTTACAACTTTTCGATATTCCAAGAGCTATACTTCCTGAAGTTAAGCAAAGTTCCGAGATCTACGGAGAAACATCTACAACACTATTTGCATCAAAAATTCCTATTGCAGGTATTGCTGGCGATCAACAAGCTGCACTTTTCGGACAAATGTGCACCTCGGAAGGGATGGTGAAAAACACTTATGGAACAGGATGTTTTCTTCTGATGAATACAGGAGATAAAGCGGTTTATTCGAAAAATAACCTGCTGACCACTATCGCATGGAAAATCAATGGGAAAGTAACCTATGCACTTGAAGGCTCTGTTTTTGTCGGAGGCGCAGCAATACAATGGCTCAGAGACGGGCTAAAACTCATCAGAACAGCACCTGATATTAGTAATCTCGCCAATCTTGTAAAAGAAACAGAAGGTGTATATTTCGTTCCCGCCTTAACAGGTTTGGGCGCACCTTATTGGGATCCGTATGCTCGTGGCGCTATTGTGGGAATTACCCGAGGAACAACCGATGCGCATATCGCAAGAGCAACCTTGGAAGGTATCGCTTACCAGGTATATGATATTGTAAAAGCAATGGAAGCAGATTCCGGAATGCAGTCCATGGAACTGAGAGTCGATGGTGGTGCTACCGCATCTGACCTATTAATGCAAATACAAGCTGATTTGTTTGGTTTTTCTATTACAAGACCAAAAACATTGGAAACAACAGCTCTTGGAGCGGCATATCTTGCCGGACTTGCTGTTGGATTCTGGGATAATATTGACGATATCAAATCACAATGGAGCGTAGATAAAAAATTTGACCCTAAAATGGAGCGTGAAAAAGCGGACGAAATGATTAAAGGATGGCATAAGGCAGTAGGAAGATCCAAAAACTGGGAAGAATAAAAACAAAAATCTCCAACAAAACTGAGCTATTATTAAACAGCCCATTAAATAACTAAGAAAATTAAACTATTATATCATTATTTATTATGTCAACTATTTTTATTGCAGAGATGATGGGAACGATGTTCCTTATTCTCTTAGGAAACGGGGTCGTAGCCAATATCCTTCTCAAAAAAACAGGAGGTAATGGCGGAGGTATCATTTCCATTACAGCTGCCTGGGGATTTGCAGTATTCGCCGGAGGTTTAGTTGCTGTCAATCTAGGCAGTGCTGGAGAACTAAATCCAGCCACTGTAATTGCAGGCTGGATAAACGGAGCTTATACTACCAGCCAATTATTGCCTTACATCGGAGGCGAATTGACAGGAGCTATGCTAGGAGCATTTTTGGTATGGTTACTATATAAAGACCATTTTGATGAGACATCTGCAGAACCACACTCACAGCTTGCTTGTTTTTCTACATCCCCATCAATCAAGAACACTCCCCTCAATTTCTTTTCTGAAGTATTGGGAACATTTGTTTTGCTCTATGTTGCTATGAGTTTCCAAGGATCTGCCGTAAACTTGGGAAGCACAGGAAGATGGCCAATAACCACACTTATTTGGGCAATCGGATTATCGCTTGGAGGAACAACAGGATACGCCATCAATCCTGCAAGAGACCTCGGTCCGAGAATCATGCATGCCATTTTACCCATAAAAGGAAAAAGTTCCAGTAACTGGAGTTATGCCTGGATACCAATAATAGGACCTGTTATAGGAGCTTTAATATCAATTCTTATATTCAATCTATTACATTAAATCTATTCCATCAAATTTACCATGAAAAAAATATCAACATTGCTGACGAGCTTGTTTGCAATAACACTATTACTGGCACAGACATCTGAAGATGATGGGGCTTCTGCTGAAAATGACAACCTCCACCTTTCTGCGGGGATAAAAACAAACCATTTGTGGAGAGGACTTATTATTACGGACAAACCAATCGTTTCCGGACAACTGTGGTACGACCTCAACAAATCGAAAACATTACAGTTAGGAGTCTGGGGTGCATCTGCTATCTCCAATGACAGTGATGAAACCCATTACAAAGAAATTAATTATTATATCCAATATGCAGATAAAGGATTTTCTATAGGAATCTGGGATTTGTTCAACTCCAGGAATATCAATGAACTTATTGCATCAGACGATATTTTTAATTACTCTAAGGACAAAACAACGCATATCATTGATTTAAGAACATCTTATCAGTTTCCTGAAAAATTCCCTTTAAGAGTTGAAGCAGATGTCATGCTTTATGGAGGAGCCAATGCAGGAGAAGTAAAATTGAATGAAAATAGCGAATACGACAGCAACAAATATTCCACCTATATAGAGATAAGTTATCCATTGATTTCAAAAGGTTCTGTTAAGCTTAATGGATTTCTGGGTGGAGGTTTTGCTTTCAATCCCGGAAAAAGAAGTCTTGGACAAGGTACTTTTCTATATGGGAACGGCAAAAACGATTTCGATATTGTGAATATCGGATTCTCTGCAAGTAAAAACATCAAAGTTTTTTCTGCCCATATTCCATTATCTTTTACCACTATGTGGAATCCTTCCAACAAATATGCAAGAATACAGTTTGCAACGACTTTATTTTGACAAATATTTTTCTTTAAGAAATTAATCCCCAAAAAGCTGTCCGAAATTCCGAACAGCTTTTATTTATTTTTAACCATTGTTTATTTTCAATAATCACAAATTATCTTAACAATAATCAAATCAAAAGCTTATGTCATCTCAATGATATTAAGATTAAAAAAAATTTAACATAAATAGTTGTTATTACAACTATTGTTTAATTAACTTTGTTCAATAATAATTTTTATATGAAAGCTGAAAAAATATTAACTGAACAAGATCGATACAATCTGCTTACCGGCAATGTACCTCTACTGTTCAACCGTTTTTTGGTTCAGCAATTCAAATTGAATAATATTAACTTGACCCGGGAACAATGGTCGGTGCTAGTACCTTTATGGAAACAACAGGGATGTTCACAGCAGGCAATAGTAGATTTTACCCACAGGGATAAACCCAGCATAACTAGACTTATTGATCAATTGGAAAAAGAAGGTTACGTAGAAAGAAGGTCCCACCCTACTGACAGAAGGCAAAATCTAATATATTTAACAAATAAAGGAAAGGAGATAGAGGAAAAAGTAATGTATATTGTGAACAATGTAACCGAAAGAGCAACCAGAGGACTTTCAGAAAATCAAATTATGGAGATAAAAAACTTCTTTCAGCATATTCAAAACAACATTCAAAACGAAATGGTATGAAAAAAATAAACTTAGCCATTACATTGATCCTATTCGGCACTATCATCAACGCACAGATTCTTGTAAGTAAGGATTTGGATTATGCTATCGGAAAGGCATTGCAAAAAAACACTGAAATAAGGAATCAAGATCTTGAATTACAAAAATTAGAATTAGAACGCAAAAGCATATTGGCCAAATATATCCCGAAGGTCGAGGCGTCAGGTTTATATTCTTACATCAGCAGTGATGCAAAATTAGATCTAGCTACCCTGAATTTACCCATCACAGGATATCCTGTTTTTGGGGGATCTTCCGATTTCAGCACAAATGCGAATATCCTTTATGGAGGTATTACCGCAAAAGCGGTATTGTTCAGTGGCGGACAAATCCTAAATGGAGCCAAGGCTCTCAAAGAAAAAAATACAGGCACAGCGTTTATGATGGAAAATCAGAAAGATGAGGTGATAAAAGATATCATAGGGAGCTTTGACCGTCTCAAACTTCTGGAAACCGCCGAAAAACTCATCGATAACAGCGAAAAAAGATTAAATAAGGAAAAAGAAAGAGTAGAAAGGGCGATATCCGAAGGGTTGGCAATTCCTTATGACCGCGATAAAATCAAACTCTCCACTCTGGAATTGGCTTCCAAACGTGCAGATGTTCAAAATAAAAGAAAACTTCTGATACTCAAGATAAAACAGTCCACCAATCTTTCAGAAGAAGAAATTCTTAAAACCAATCATCAGTTGGAGCCCATCATTATTTTGGACAGCCTGAGCACAGCCGAACGAAATGAGGTAAAAGCACTGGAATCTTTCAAAAAAGCCTCCGAATATGCCCTTAAAAAAGAAAAAGGAAGCCTTCTTCCCACAGTTGGGGCTTTTGCGGGATATAGCTATGCATCATTATATAATGCCAATACAAAAGTGCCGATTGAACAATTAAATACGACCGCCAATTTGAAACTAAATGAATTGACACTACATCCGAACTGGATGTTGGGCGTGGCCGTGAAATGGGAACTCTTCAGCGGATTTGAACGTAAACATAAAATAGACGAAGCCAAAATAGGACTCGCCCAGGTTGAAAATAAACTGGCTGACACCAAAGAAAAAGTAGACCTGGAATTGGAAAAAAACAAGGTAGAATACAATACCACGTTACATAAGGTAGATATTGCGATCCAAAGGGAAAAAATAGCACAAAATAATAATGAGATAGCATCAAAGCAATACAGATTAGGACTTATTAACGTCACTGAACGCCTGGGAGCGGAAAATGATATATACAAAGAATCCTTAAACAAAGTAGAAACCATGATTGAACAGCGGAATGCTGCTATTGAAGTTTACCGTGCATCGGGAAAATTATCAAACTTTATTAAAATCCAAAACTAAGCAAAATGAAAAAAATTATTTACATACTAAGCATTGCAGGCATTTTAGCTTCTTGTGAGAATAAACCGAAAGTATCACAAACCATCCAGGGAAAAACCGAGCGGGAAGAGATTGCAGTAGTAGGCAAAATAGCAGGCAGAATAGATAAAATTCTGATCAGCGAGGGAGCTCTTGTTAAAAAGGGAGATACATTGGCGATATTGGAAATCCCAGAAGTAGACGCAAAAAAATCACAGGCACAGGGAGCGGTAAAATCTGCTCAGGCACAATATGAGATGAGTGTACACGGTGCTACTGCCAATCAGTTGGCACAGCTCTATGCCAAGAAATCCGCTTTGGTAGAGCAATATGAGTTTGCAAAAAAATCCCTGGCAAGAATGAACGCAATGGTAAAGGATTCATTGGTTCCGCAACAGCAATATGATGAAGTATTCGCAAAGTATCAGGGAGCCAAATCACAAATGATAGCCGTAGATGCAGAAATTGCCGATGTTAAAAACGGGGTCCGCATAGAACAGCAAACAATGGCGTTGGGACAAAAAGACCGTGCTCAAGGAGCTTTGGAAGAAGTACAGGTTGCCGAAAAAGAAAGGTATATCATTGCACCACAGGATATGAAAATAGAATCGATCACATTGAAGCTGGGGGAACTGGCACTACCAGGATATACGCTTTTCAAAGGTTCTCTTAATAATTCCATATATTTCCGCTTTACTATTCCTGAAAGCCAATTGGCAAATTATGCACAAGGAAAAGAAATCAATGTGCATATACCTTACAAAAATCGGGATATCAAAGGGAAAATCAGAAATATAAAACAAATAGGCGCCTATGCTAATATTGCTACAGCATATCCTGATTATGAAGTGCAGGACGCTTTGTATGAAATATTGATAGACCCTATTAACATCCAACAAGCAAACGATATCCTAAGCAAAACAACAGTAACGCTAAAACCTTAATAATGAAAACATTTCTCAATCTGATCAAACGGGAGTTCGGTTTGTTCTGGAGCAACAAGGTTCTCAGAATTTTGTTTATTGGGGCTCCTTTGATGTACGGTGTTTTGTTGGGATATGTTTACAGCAAAGGGAAAGTGACAGATTTACCAATCATCGTGGTAGATTATGACCAAAGCTCACTCAGCCGGAAAGCAATCGAAATGATGAATGACAACGAAGTTTTGTCTGTTGCAAGGCTGCAGTTTGACGAGACAAACCTCAATCGTTTGATGATTGAGAAAGATGCAACCTGCGTCGTTATTATCCCAAAAGATTTTGAGAAAGATGTGCTGACAAAACGTTATCCTGAAGTCACTACCATAATCAATACAGCAAATGTATTGACCGCAAATTATTCTTCATCAGCACTTCAGCTGGTCTTAGGAACCCTCAAAGCAGGAACACAGGTCGAAACCTTACGTAAACAAGGAGTTCCGGAAAATTTGCTAATGAGTCAGTATGAGCCATTTAAAACCACGTTTATAAAAAAGAACAACAGAAGCACCAACTATATGTATTTTTTGTGGCCTGGTGTTTTGGCTACTGTGCTTCAGCAGGTATTGTTATTGGGGCTTGCTCTTTCTTTTGCTTCCGAGTTTGAAAACGGCACTTTCAAATATCTGGTACAAAAAAGCCGTTCTGCATTTATGCTGATATTGGTTAAAATCGTGCCTTATCTCATAATGAGCTTCGGGATATGGCTGATGTACTGGGGTTTTACCAAGTGGTTCAGAATTCCTTTTTATGAAAACATTTTTCCGCTTACTCTAATAGCGGGTGTTTTTGTAATCTCGGTCTGCTTTATAGGAATTTTGGTAAGTATCCTTGTCCCGAACCAACTGAAAGCTACGGAAATCCTTATGGTTATTGCCACACCCAGCTTTATCCTGTCAGGATTTACCTGGCCGCTCAGCCAAATGCCAGTTTGGGTTCAGCACATTGCAAATATCATCCCGCTTACACATTTCCTGCCTGCCTTTAGAATACTTATCATAGAAAAAGGCGCTGTAGACCTCACCTATCCTTATGTTATAAAAATGATAATCATAGGAACAGTAAGCGCCATTGCCAGCTATAGCGTTTTATGGTACAAAGTCCGAAAAATTAAAAAGGATAAACTGTAGTGAGCTAAATCATAAGCTAAAAATTATATATGCCCATATAAATCCATTAAATAAGAAACCATGAAAGCTTACGAAAGTATTAAAGAAATATTATCTTTTTATCAGGTACACTGTGATGAACCTTACTATATATCTTCAGGAAAACTCATTTTTGAATTCCCAAAAAGACTGTTCCGCATGGATTTTTATGCATTCTGCATCTGTGTTTCCGGTAGTATTGATTTAGAAATTGATAATCACCATTACAATATATCCCAAAACGGATTCCTGATATCTGCTCCGTCAACAATTATAAAATTTGTAAATACCAGCAAAGATTTCCGCATGAAGGTTCTATTCTTTGAAAAGAATTTCCTGCTTAAGAACATTTCTAATCCATTTTTTATCGAGAATCTGTCTCTATTCAATAAAACTACCTTTAATGTAGTTATTTCCAACGAAGCAAGTAGTAAACACTTAATCAATTTGTTGGAATATCTTCAGCAGCAGACCACGAGGAATGGTCGTTTTACAGAAGATATTCTTCGTACTATTATTATTAATATTTTGTTGGAAGTTGCAGTCCTAATTGATGAAGACAGAAAAGACAACGCATATCTAACTCCAAAAGATAATAATAATATTTTTTTTAAATTCAACGAATTGGTAAAAGAAAATATTTTGCAGCATAAGGACGTACAATACTATGCAGACAAGCTATTCATTACCAACAAATATCTTATTCTGATTGTAAAAAAAGCTACTGGCAAAACTCCACATCAGATTATTGATGAGGCCTTATTAAAAGAAGCATGCGTTCTGCTCGGCTATCCAGAAAAAAATATCTCTCAGATTGCATTTGAAACAGGCTTTAATTCTACCTCTGCATTCGGTCGTTTTTTTAAAAAGCATGCGTCAATATCGCCCCAAAGGTACCGAAGACAACAGCATTTTTAAAAAAGAAATTCCGTATATGATTTTCGAATTTAGGGATACTAAGGAATTAAGGTATATCAATACCTTTATCATATAAAAATAACCTAAAAAAAATATCATATGAGCAATTCGAACAAACATGCATATTTCATCGGAGGTGGATTGGCAAGTCTTGCCGGTGCCGTATATCTGTTAGAAGACGGAGACTTTAAAGGCGAAAACATTCACATCATTGAAGCCCTGCCGATTTTGGGTGGTAGCAACGATGGTGCGGGAACTAAAGAAAAAGGATTTATTTGTCGTGGCGGGCGTATGCTCAACGAAGAAACCTATGAAAACTTTTGGGAATTAACATCCCGTATTCCTTCTCTGGATGTCCCGAACATTTCCGTAAAAGACGAAATTCTGGCATTTGACCACGCGAATCCGACAAATGCAAAAGCGCGGTTGATTGACAAGAACGGAAACATTTTACCCGTAACGGATATGGGTTTCAACACTCAGGACCGGATGAAATTTGTGAAATTGTTTTTTGCCGATGAAAATGATTTAGACAACATTACCATTCGTGATTGGTTTGACGACCATTTTTTTACGACCAACTTCTGGTATATGTGGCAAACCACTTTCGCCTGGCAGGAATGGAGCAGCATTTTTGAATTTCAACGCTATATGAAACGTATGCTGTTGGAATTTTCAAGAATCGAAACACTCGAAGGGGTTACCAGAACACCATACAACCAATATGAATCCGTTATCTTACCGGTGAAGGCATTTTTGGATCAGCACAAAGTGGACTTTTCATTAAGAAAAACCGTTACCGATTTGGATTTTGCCGATGATGATGGCATTACCGTAACGGGAATAGAATGCATCAATGCAGAAGGAAAAACAGAGAAAATAACTGTGAAGGAAGGCGATTTGGTATTCTTTACCAACGGATGTATTACAGACAATTCTAATAACGGCGATTATAATACGCCTGCAAAATATTTGCCGTTAAATCCGCCAAGTTTTGCACTATGGCGTAAAATTGCCAACAAGAAACCCGGCAAATTGGGTAACCCAGACCCGTTCTTTACAAAACCGGACGAGACAAAATGGTATTCTTTCACACCAACATTCAAAGGAAATAAATTTCTGAAACTTATTGAAGAATACACTGGCAACAAGCCGGGCAGCGGAGCTTTGATGACATTTAAAGATTCATCGTGGCGAATGTCAATTGTGGTGGCTGCACAACCGCATTTCAAAGCGCAAGGCGATGATACTACCATTCTTTGGGGCTACGGATTATATCCAGATGCAGTGGGAGATTATGTGAAAAAGCCGATGATTGATTGCACGGGTGAAGAAATTTTGACAGAGTTGATTCATCATTTGCATTTTGAAAAACACGAACAGGAAATAAAAGATAGCGTTATCAATGTTATTCCGTGTATGATGCCTTACATCGATGCGTTGTTTCAACCAAGAGCTAAAAAAGACCGCCCTGCAGTTGTTCCTGAAGGCAGCACCAACCTAGCAATGATTAGTCAGTTTGTAGAAATACCGGAAGATATGGTATTCACAGAAGAATATTCGGTTCGTGCAGCACGCATCGCGGTATATACCCTACTCGGTCTCGATAAAAAAGTAACTCCAGTAACGGAACACTGGAAAAAACCAGACGTGTTGGCAAAAGCCATCCACACCTCTTACAGAAATTAAAAATAAAAAAAGAGCTGCCTTTACACTTTATCGAAGTTCTTTATTGCTAAAGGCATATCTCTCTTTAATCTATAAAAGATTGTCTATAATAACCAATTTATCTAACTTTATTCTGCTCTTGCTTTTGTCAAGGGCAGAATATTTATTTTTAAACAAAACCAACCGACTCTATGGCAAAACAAACATCAGGATATATAAACAGGAAGAAAATTGCCAACTCAGGTACGCACAATCTTTTTTATGAATTATTCGAACCAATAAATGAACCTCCAAAGGCTACACTCCTTATACTACACGGGATGCAGGAGCATAGCGGTCGTTATAAAAATTTTGCGGAATATCTGGCGAAGAACGGTTTTGCAGTTCTATTATATGACCATCTCGGACACGGAAAAACGGCGGAAAATCGGGAAGAACTTGGCTATTTTCAAAAAGAAAATCCCAAGCAGCAACTGATAGACGATGCCGCAACGATGGCAGCATTTTTAGAAAACAACTACCCTAACATTTCTCACTTTTTACTGGGGCATTCTATGGGGTCTTTCATTGCAAGATGCTTACTTCAGAATCAGAAAGATGTTTTTAAAGGAGCGGTCATCGTAGGAACGGGCGGAAAAATCAACGGAATCGGTTTGGCTAAATTTTTCCTGTCCATCAACAATATTATTACTCCAAAACACCGGAGCAAATTCATCAACAGAACTTTTTCAAAAATTATTAATCAACATTTTAAAGGCGAGAAAGATGGCGACCTTACCAGTTGGCTGAGCCTCAGCAAATCCAACCGGGAATCATTTTGCAGGGACAGCCTATGCGGAGTACCTTTTACCAATAATGGTTTTTACGCATTAGTTTCTCTAAATCAACAGGCAACGGAAAGAAAATGGGCAGAAAGAATACCAAAAGAATTTCCCTTTCTTTTTGTAAGCGGAGCTGATGATCCGATAGGAGACTTCGGAAAAGGTGTGGAAAAAACGGTAGCGCAAATGCAAGAAGATGGTTTTACAGATGTTAAAACAAAAATCTATCTTGACATGCGGCACGAAATACTTAATGAGGATATTAAAGAATATGTATATGAAGATATAAGGGATTGGCTCAATAAAAAAATACAGCAATTGGAAAAGTAGACTAAAAATATTTTAATTTTAAAAAATAATTTATTAATGATTAAAATACGTAGTTTTTTACAGGAAACAGGCAATATCGCGCAGTTTACCAAAAATTACTTTTTATTAGGCTTCCGCCCGCCATATGAAATAAAGGAACTGCTTGCACAATGCTATCTCATAGGTTACAAATCTTTGGGGCTTATTTCCATGACAGGCTTTATTATCGGTTTGGTCCTTACGATGCAGTTGCGGCCAAGCCTCGTACGCTATGGTGTGGAATCCCAGCTGCCTGTAATGGTAGGTATCGCCATAATCCGTGAAATAGCACCTGTAATCGCCGCTCTCATCTTTGCAGGTAAAATTGCAAGTAGCATCGGGGCAGAGCTGGGCTCTATGCGGGTTACCGAACAGATAGATGCGATGGAAGTAAGCGGTACGCACCCTTTTAAATACCTTGTTGCCACACGTGTCCTGGCGACAACATTTATGCTCCCCGTACTTATCATTCTGGCGGATGCCATTTCACTATATGGTGCCTGGATAGGTGTTAACATTGGCGGGACGACAAGCCTGTCGCTTTTCTATTCACAGGTTTTTGACTCCTTGGATTTCAGTGACATCATCCCTGCTTTCATCAAAAGCTTTTTTTTCGGTTTTGCAGTGGGAATCGTGGGTGCCTATAAAGGCTATAATGCAGTAAAAGGAACACGGGGCGTGGGGAACGCCGCCAATTCAGCGGTCGTACTCTCCTCTATCCTTATCTTCGTCTTGGACCTGATTGCGGTACAGATAACAGGCATTCTCGGGTATAATTAAATCATCATTATGGCGGAAACAAAAACAGCAGCAAACTACAATAATGACAATGGACCGGCCATCGTCATTGAAGATATTTATAAAAGCTTTGGTGAAAAAAAAGTGCTTAATGGTTTTAACCTAACGGTCAATAAGAACGAAAATGTTGTAGTTCTCGGAAAATCAGGCACGGGAAAATCTGTTCTTATCAAATGTATCGTCAGGCTTTTAACACCAGATAGCGGTAGGATAATGATTTCCGGACAGGATATTGTGCAATTGGAAAATCAAGAGCTGGATAAGGCACGCTCAAAAATAGGTTTTCTTTTTCAGGGAAATGCCATCTATGATTCTATGACCATCCGCGAAAATCTGGAATTCCCTTTAAGAAGACGGTGGTTCCGGCTGAAGCAGGATGAAATTGACGCACGGGTTGAAGAAGCACTCGATAGTGTGGGGCTTAAACATACCGTAGACCTTATGCCATCCGAATTGTCGGGAGGGATGCTGAAAAGAATAGCTCTGGCACGTACTGTCATCCTTAAGCCGGAAATCATCCTTTATGATGAACCTACCACCGGACTCGATACGGTAACAGCAAAAGAAATTGACAGCCTCATAATGGATATACATAAAAAATACAAAACATCATCTATAATTATCTCACACGATATGAACTGTGTGAAAAATACGGCCGACAGAGTAGTCTTGCTGCTTGACGGAAAATGCTACGCACAAGGTACTTATCAGGAATTTGAAAGTTCTGATGACGAAAATATTAAACAATTTTTTGATTAAAATATGAATAAAAATAATATCAAGCTCGGCTTATTTGTAATTTCGGGGTTTATACTTATGATGGCTGTTTTCTTTTACATCGGCAGCGGTTCAGGCATTTTTACCAGCAAATTTGAGCTCAGGGCAAGATTCAAAAACTCCAATGGACTCAGAGAAGGAAGCAATGTGCTATTTTCAGGGATGCAGGCAGGTTCTGTAAAGTCAGTAAAATTGTCCGGAAGGGATGATATAGAGGTCATTATGCTTATAGACAAAGATATTGCAAAGCATATAGACAATAATGCCAAAGCCTCGATTGGAACAGAAGGCATTATCGGCAATGCGGTGGTCAATATTTTGCCTTACGGTAGGCCGGGCAGACCAGTGCAGGAAAAAGAATATCTCACGGCAGATACCAAACCGGGTGTGGATGAAATACTCAACACGCTATCGGCAAGCAACAACAATATACAGGATATATCCAAATCTCTTAAAAACACTGTGCATAAAATTGACAGCAGCCAGATTTTAAAATTAATTAATGACAAGGCGTTTGCCGAAAACTTAAAATTATCCATCCTGAAAATACGCCAAAGCACGGAAAATATAGAAAACCTGAGCAGTACTGCAGAAGCCATCATTACGTCTACACGCCAAGGAAAAGGAGCAACTGGGCTTCTCCTTGCCAACAAAGATTTTGAGTCCCAGCTTAAGCAGACTTTCAATAACGTCAATGCCGCCAGCAATAATCTTAATACAGTAAGCAATGAACTTATCATAGTTGGTAAAAACCTGCAGGCATTCAGTAAAAATATAGAAAATGGAAAAGGACCGATAAATGCCCTTATCACTGATACCGTTCTTACAAAAAACATCAATAACAGCCTTTACAATATCGAAAAGGGAACCGAAGGCTTCAACCAGAATATGGAGGCTCTGAAGCATAATTTTCTCTTCAGAGGTTACTTCCGCAAGCAGGAAAAAAAGAAAAAGGAAGCCGAAAAACAGAATCTCCAAAGATAATATTATTGGAATATCAGCATATACAATTAGAATTTTGGGATATATAAAGTGAAAGCAATATGTGTAACTTTATTAAATAAAAACAAGGTTATTTTATCATATATTATAAACTAAAAAATTCTAATTATGTATTACAGTAATGGAAATTACGAAGCATTTGCCCGCCCGAAAAAACCGGCAAATATTGAACAGAAATCTGCCGTTCTTATCGGTTCGGGATTAGCTTCATTGGCTGCTGCAGCTTTTTTGATACGCGATGCGCAAATGGAAGGAAACAAAATCCGTATTCTGGAAGAATTAGCTTTACCCGGTGGCAGTATGGACGGCATCTGGAATGAGCAGAAAGGCTACATCATACGAGGCGGACGGGAAATGGAAACACATTTCGAAACCCTTTGGGATTTGTTCCGCTCGATACCCTCATTAGAAACGGAAGGCGTTTCCGTACTGGACGAATATTATTGGCTCAATAAAGAAGACCCTAGCTTTTCCCACGCCCGTGTTATCGAAAACCGTGGAGAAAGACTGCCCACGGATGGTAAGCTTACCCTGTCCCAGAAAGCCATCCACGAACTTATAGCGCTGGTTCTTCTTCCTGAAGAAAAACTACAGGATGTACAGATAGACCAGGTATTTACAGAAGAATTTTTCCAATCCAACTTTTGGACATACTGGGCTACGATGTTCGCATTCGAACCTTGGGCAAGTGCGATGGAAATGCGCCGATATGTTCTTCGTTTCATCCATCACGTTGGCAGCGTAGCAGATATGTCCTCATTACGCTTCACGAAATACAACCAATATGAATCACTGATTCGTCCGTTGGTAAGCTACCTTGAGTCCCACGGTGTTACCTTCCAGTATAATAGCCAGGTTCAGAACATACTTGTAGAAAATGAAAACGGCAAAAAAGTAGCGAAGAAAATCGAATATATTAAGGATGGCAATGCAGAAAGCATCAGCCTGACCGAAAACGACCTGGTGTTTGTTACCAACGGCTCCATTACCGAAAGCAGTACATACGGTGACAATCATAACCCTGCTCCTGTTGCTGACGGCATTGGCGGAAGTTGGCAACTTTGGCAGAATCTGGCAGACCAGGATGATGCCTTTGGAAAACCCGAAAAGTTCTACAAAAACATTCCCGAAGCCAACTGGGTAATCTCCGGAAGCATTACCTTCTTCGACGAAAAAGTGATTCCGTATATAGAAAAAATAACAAAAAAAGACCCAAGAAGCGGTTCTATAGTGACTAGCGGACCTGTCACAATAAACGATTCTAACTGGTGGTATGGCTTTTCCATCAGCAGACAGCCCCACTTCAAGGCTCAGAAAAAAAATGAAGTAATTGTTTGGGTTTATGGGTTGTATTCTCATAAACCAGGAAATTATATCCAAAAGAAAATTACGGAAGCCACGGGGATAGAGCTTTGCAAAGAATTTTTATACCATATTGGTGTTCCTGAAAATGAAATTGCAGAAATTGCACAAGCTGCCAACAGCATCCCTTGCCGTATGCCTTATATCACATCTTACTTTATGCCTCGTGCATTGGGAGACCGCCCATTGGTGGTTCCAGAGGGTTCTGTGAACCTTGCTTTTATCGGTAATTTTGCCGAAACTGGAAAAGACACCGTATTCACGACCGAATATTCCGTGCGTACAGCAATGGAGGCAGTTTACACCCTTTTGGATGTAGACAGAGGTGTCCCAGAAGTTTTTGCTTCTTCATATGACATCAGGGTACTGCTGAAATCCATCTATCACCTTAATGACAATAAAAACCTAAATGAAATTGAATTTCCTTGGTTGATTTCAATCCTTGAAAAATATGGTGTCAAGAAAATAGAAGGTACTTATGTTGAAGAGATTTTAAAAGAAGCTAAGTTGTTATAAGAGGTTGTTTTATACTTGAAAAACTCAGGATTTTAAAAATCCTGAGTTTTTTATGGTATTTATATTTATGGCTTCTTTCACTGTTTTCGATGAGAATTCAGGATACTTTAAGCTTTCAAAAAATCCTTGCTTTGCCATTCCGGATTAGGATATTTGTAAAAACCTTCGCCGGATTGCTGACCAAGTTTTCCTTTGTCGATAAGTTCGGCTTTTAGCTTTTCTGCTATTTTCTGTGTTAGTTCTCCCGGGATTTCTTTTAAGATGTTGTAATTGGTGTTCATCCCATTCAAATCTAAAATAGCCATTGGTCCAAAAGGAGCACCTGTTGCTATTCTCCAGGTTTTATCAATGGTTGCAGGATCGGCAACGTCATTCGCCCACAGTGCAAGGCCAGCCACCAAAAGCGGAATTAACAAAGAATCGAGAACGTAGCCCGATTTTTCCTTCTTCAGTTCCACGGGCAGCATAGCAATGGATTTTGCAAACTCTACAATCTCGTTATAAACCATTGGGTCGGTTTGATCAGAACCCATTATTTCTGCCGTATTACGAACCATTATATGATTGGCAAAATGTAGATGGATGAATTTTTCCGGACGATCGGTAAATGTGCTTAATCTGCTCGGCAAAAGTGTGGATGAGTTGCTCGCAAAAATGGTTTTTTCCGGCGCGTGCTCAGAAGCTTTTTCCCAGAAATCTTTTTTGATATCGATGCTTTCCGGTACGGCTTCTATCAATAAATCAGCATCTTGTAAAGAAGCTTTCAAATCTGTCGAATAAGTGAGATTATTTTTGGTATTTTCGATTTTTTCTTCATCAGCTTTCAGATAGTTCTTATATTCTTCAGCCAAGACATCAAAACGGTTTTTTGCCTTATTTAAAGCTTCATCATTAACATCATAAACCGTGACTTCATAGCCGAAATAAGCGCACTGCACCGCAATCTGAAAACCGAGAACGCCACTTCCAGCCACCACAACATTTTTAATACTGATTTTAGTTAAATCGGCTTCCGGCACTTTCAAAAAATCTGGACTTTGCCACGAAGGATTTGGATATTTGTAAAAGCCTTCGCCAGTAGAAATTCCCAGTTTATTTTGGTCAATGAAGGTTGATTTAAGTTTATTCAGCACAATCTTATCATCTGTTTTGCCCTTTTCTACTTGCAGTTTGTAAATGTTGTATGGTGTCGTCAATCCGATAATATCATACAAAGCCATTGGTCCGTAAGGCGAACCAGTTCCCAGCATCCAGGTTTTGTCTATGGTTTCTGGCGTAGCATAATCGCCAATCCAAAGCTGCATTCCGGCATTCAGAAATGGATTTAATAAAGAATTGAGCACATATCCTGGAACTTCTTTTTTTACCAAAACAGGCACCATCCCTATCGCCTTGGAAAAATCGACTATTTCCTCGGTTATTTTTTCGTCGGTTCCTGGATGTGGCATAATTTCCGCCGTATTTCGCAACCATATTTGATTGGCAAAATGCAGGTTAAGGTATTGAGCCGGCCTTCCTGTCACCTCAGCAAACTGACTTGGCAACAAGGTGGATGAATTACTTACAAAAATGGTTTTCTCCGGTGCAATTGCGGAGAGTTGTTTATAAAATTCCGTTTTTATTTTAATATCTTCTGGCACTGCTTCTATCAAAAGATCGGCATCTTTCACAGCAAATGCCAAATCAGATGAATAGTGCAGTCTTTCCCTGGCTTTTGTAATTTGTTCTTCGGTGGCGCCAAGATCCTTTTTATGACTTTCGGCCAAGCCCTCGAACTTTGCTTTCGCCTTTTCCAGCACCTCATCGCTGATATCGTAAACCGTGGTTTCAAATCCGTGAATTGCTGTTTGAAAAGCAATTTGGAATCCTAAAACACCACTTCCAGCTACCGTTACATTTTTTATTTTGCTCATAATTTTGGTTGATTTTTGGTAATAAACTTTACGGAACTAGGACTCAGCAATCTTCATTTTCAATTATAACTGATAAAACTCTGGACTGAATGCTTCCTCCAAATTCTTTGGTTCTTTACGTTTTTTCTGATTTAGCTCGTGTCTTGAGGTTGAAGATGTTACATACGCTGACTGCCGTGAACGCTGTAAATTCCCGATCGGTGAATTCTCTTCGATGGTTCTGAACGGTGTAAACGACAGATTTTCCATAATTTCAAAATTACCATCCTCAGGAACCGTTTGTTTTGGTATTGTGATTTTTGCCACCGTACGGAATGGTGATAATTCCTGTGACCATTCTTTTGTAAGGTCATTCACAGGCATTTCTTTCAGGTCTTTGCAAAGTTGTATTTGCAACTCAAACGTAAGGTCTTTTTGAGCTATTTCTTTGATAATTCCTTTTCTGTACGGCCATTCTGCGCTGTCTAGATCAATATTTTTTTCAGTGATGGCGTTCTTGGTCTGCTCAGTTGGGATCACTCTTACTTTGGCGATATAATCACCGTGGCGAACTGCTCCCATACTGTAAAATTCATAAAGAAAACTGTTGATGGAAGGGATTTTTTCAAAAGTTTTAAGAGCGCCCAATTCCTTCAAAGCCTCAAAATTTGGAAATGCTTTTTTATTTTCGGTGACCCAAAGTGTGGCAAATTCCAATTTTCCCAAGGCTCCCTTTTCAAAGAAATCATTTAGTTTTAAAAACAGCTTTGAAATGAAAACATAATGTTCTGCCGAGTTACAGAAAAACACCGGATTATTAATCAGGTTAAAATCAACATTGGGAGAATCTTCCTCTCCGGGAGATAATTTTTTGCCATCTATCCCAAAAATCTTTAAAGCAAATCCTTGTGCGTTACCGCTAAGTTTATCTGGTAAAACTCTGGAAGAACCATTGGAAAAGCGAACTGCTGCCTGGTGTTTTCCGGGTTTCGCATAAATGCCCTGCGCCAGTTCTTCGGACAGATTATCCAAAATTTCAACCTCTGCTTTCAGCACTGCATAGCCATTGGCGTGCGCATCTCTTGTATGATGGGTCGCCCTGCTTAGTTTTGGCGTATTTTTGATGTATTCGCGGATATCGTTATTAATGGTGGTAATATACTCATCGAAATTTTCGGGAATTTCTTCCACTTCGTAACTATACTTGATGTAATCTTCCATAGTGCTTTTTTTATTTTAATTCGCTAATCCATTTTAAAGCAGAAATGCTTGGTATAAAACAATATTCGCCGCCTTTCACAATGTTGTAGGTCTGCAAACCACGGTATCTTTTGATGAGGGGTTCTCCCGGTGCAGAAAACAGTGCGTCTTCGTCCTGGACACCGATCATAGGATCTTTTTCTATTCCCAGATTTTGGGCGTTACCATCGTTTGCCCATTGTTTTTGCAGAAATTCCAGTGTTCCCATTGCATCGGCACTAATGCCAATAAAGTACTGTCCACGTTCCTTACCGTCATTTTTAGTTACCTCCGGCGGAACGATGTCGCCAAAAGTTACACTTTTTCTGATGATCCTGTGCAAACGTTCATCCTCCAAAACAAAAGATTTGGAATCTCTTGGGTTCATCCTGCGGATATGCGAACTGAACGGACACTTTTTACCGTACTCATCATTCTTGAAAGAAAAATCATTGTTCTTTTGCATATCATCTCCTAGCGCTTTATCATCTTTTTCGGGAGCTAAAACCAAAGGTGCACCACTTCGCCAGCGACCTACCATTTTGGCAGCCAACAGTTCTCCCTCTTCCGGTGAAGAAGAATTTTCCTTAATGAATTGATTAAATTCTGCTACCTGACTTTGGTACTTTCTGAAAACCATAAAAGAACCGTTCTTTCCTAAAACTTCAGGTTGTGGAAATGGCTTTACGATGCCTGCTTCTCCAGGATAGCCCATTATAAATTCGCCTGCTTTAATCGGACGGTCAAATCCGGGCGGCAAATCTATCCCACTGCCTTCAATCTCCGGATTGCTGATGCCATCCCTGAATCCGAATACATTTTTAACCTCTTCAGATACGGCGAAATCGTGGCTCATTATTACTTCTACGCCGCTGTTATTCGTCAATTTAGAACGAAATTCCTCCAGCTGGCTTTTCCACGCCTCTTCATTGTTGGCGATAATTGCCGCTGCGATGTGAATATGTGATCTTTTAAAAACCTTTTCCCAGTTTTTAGGGTCATTAACTCCAATGTCATACAGAAACCGGGAACGTTCTGCCATTCCCTCCTTGAAGGATTCGGGAAAAGTATCGAGTGACTCTTGAGGGACACCGATTTTTTCCAGACCTTTATAAGTGAATGTTAAAGTAACCGATGCGCCTTCATTCTTATGCCAGTCTTCCGCAGAACTCACAATCGGCAAAAGTTTTTGGAGCATTTGTCTGGCTGCCACAGCATCTTTGATTTCAATAATAGCCACTGTTCCGAAATATGGTATAGGTCGGCTTCTGAGAATTAAGGCCTGTATTTCGTTCAGCTCAATTTCTACTTTATTGGGATTAAAAATCCGCTTTAAAAATTCCAATGCCATAGGTTAGATTTTATTTGCTTCGTCAATTGCCTTATTCAGTCCTTTAATGATTTTATCATTTCTCCTTATATCATTCACCGTAAGATGCGGAACACCTACATACCAACCTGTCGCGGTAATCTGATGGTCTAGAATAAACTGTTTTACGCTCGGGTTTTTTATGCCTGGCCAGCCTTCTACATTCCCAAAAATGATGTCCATCAGCTGCGGAATTTTTGTGGCGAAATCATCAATATAAGCATCCCAGTCGCCATCGTAAGCCGTGCAGAAAAGAATCTTGGTATCGTTATCAAACAAAACTATACGAAGGTCATGCAGGGTTCCTACTTTGGTTGCGCCTTTCAGATCCCCACCTGCAATTTCCATTATGGTTCTGAGATTTTCTGCACCTCCGGGTTTTAGGTCTGCCATCGCAGTTAACTCAGATACACGGCCGGATCTTAACCCTTTTCTTCCGGCAGATGTAGTGGAATGGTCATAACCATCATCAATACCTTCACTGAAATTCGCCTTTGCTAGCTCGGCAGCCAATTTTACTTTGTCTATGAAACTCATAATTAAGATTTTTGATTAATACTAATTCACATTATTTTTCAAGATGAAACAATAATCTTAAAGAGTTTATTACAAATTTAAAGCCATAGCAATCTATCGTAATGTACCGAAATTCGTATTTTATATACTGAAACTCCCTAATCCGACCTATTTGCTTTAAAAGCTTCAATTGATAAAAGGAAATATCTTATCTTTAATCTTGTTGTAATTTTGAGAGAATAAAACCTATTTAACTATAAAAAATCAATCTTTATAATTGAGATTTCTCAATATTTACTCAATAGAACATTCAAAACAAAAACCTTCCTCAAAACAGGAAGATTGCAACAATTAAATTTAATTATAATGGATTTTTTGTAAGAATAGTTAAACGCAAAAATACAATGAAATTTGCCAATATTAAATTTTTAATGAAACTGTGCTGTTTCTGTCGAATCTCTCATCGCCACTGTTGCTGCCGAACCATTGGTTACAATATTTTGAATTTCATCAAAATATCCTGTCCCAACAAAAGACTGATGTTTTACCGCTCTGAAACCCTGCTTCTGCAAAGCAAATTCGCGTTCCTGCAATTCAGAATAACCTGCCATTCCTTTTTCTTTATATGCCAAAGCTAATTCAAACATCGCAGTATTCAAAGCATGAAAACCAGCCAATGTAATAAACTGGAATTTGTAACCCATTTTTCCCAATTCTTCTCGGAAATTCAGCATTTCATCGACACTTAATTTTGCAGCCCAATTAAAAGAAGGTGAACAGTTATAAGCCAACATTTTATCTGGAAATTTTGTACGAATTCCTTCTGCAAATTTTCTTGCCATCTTCAGATCCGGATTTGACGTTTCCATCCAGATCAAATCGGCATAAGGAGCATAAGATAAACCTCTGTCAATTCCCTGCTCTACACCATTTTTCACAACATAGAAACCTTCGGAAGTTCTTTTCCCTGTCACAAACTTTTTATCCCTGTCATCAATATCTGAAGTCAACAAATCTGCCGCATCTGCATCTGTTCTAGCAATAATTACAGTCGGTACTCCCAAAACATCTGCTGCTAAACGAGCCGATATTAGCTTATTAACCGCTTCTTGAGTCGGAACCAAAACTTTTCCACCCAAATGCCCACATTTTTTCGCAGAAGATAACTGATCTTCAAAATGTACTGCTGCCGCTCCCGCCTCAATCATTTGCTTCATTAATTCATAAGCATTTAAATTTCCGCCAAAACCTGCTTCTGCATCGGCGATTATTGGAACTAAATATTCTTTTTCTCCACCTCCGTTTACGGATTGAATTTGATCTGCCCTTAATAATGCATTATTAATTTTCTTCACAACAGAAGGTACTGAATTCGCTGGGTACAAAGATTGATCGGGATACATTTCACCAGACAAATTAGCATCTGCTGCAACTTGCCAACCTGAAAGATAAATTGCTTCCAGTCCCGCATCAACTTCCTGAACCGCTTGATTTCCAGTTAAAGCTCCTAATCCGGCAACAAAATCCTGAGAATTGAGTTTTGTCCAGAATTTCTTTGACATTTCGGTAGCAATCGTATAATCTAATTGGTAAGAACCTCGAAGTTTCAGTACATCTTCGGCTGTGTAAGGTCTTTTCACGCTATTCCAACGTGGATTATCCAGCCAGTCTTTTTCTAATTCCTGAATTTTTTCCTGTTTTGTTTTCATAATATTTAGAGTTTAAAATTTTCTTCAAGTTGCGAGATCTGAGATTTCAAGTGAAACTATTCGAATTGAAATGTGGAAAAATTTTGTGCGAGAACTTTTCTTATTAAAAATTTCTAATTCTATTTTAAATAAACGGATACGCTTTCAATGTTAAAAATTCAACAAAGTTTTCACAGAAAATCAATTCGTTAAAAAGTTCTTTTGCCAGAGTAAATTTTCCGTTTTTGAAACGTTCTTCACCGACATATTTTTCAATTCTTTCCAGTTCCTCAAATTCCCATTGAAGAATCATTTCCCTGGTCAGTTTTCTTTCATCATTTAGAAATGCTTCATTTTTCAGCCATTGCCAAACTTGAGTCCTTGAAATTTCAGCAGTTGCCGCATCTTCCATCAGATTATAAATCGCAGCTGCACCTACTCCCATTAACCAAGATTCGATATACAGAATTCCGACGTTGATATTTTTTCGGACACCCTGTTCGGTAATTTCTCCTTTTGGAATTTCCAGTAAATCATTTTCTGTAATTTGATAATCAAACTTTTTATCGATTTGATTTTTCTCAGGCATAAACTGGTCGAAAATATCTTTCGCCACAGAAACCAAATCGGGATGTGCAACCCAAGTTCCATCGTGACCATTTTTCACTTCACGCTCTTTATCATTTCTGACCTTTCCAAAAGCCTGACTGTTGGCTTCATAATCATTTTTAATAGGAATCTGCGCCGCCATTCCACCAATCGCGTGAACATTTCTTTTATGACAAACTTCAATCACTCTTTTTGAGTATGCATTCATAAAAGGTGAAGTCATTGTTACCTGATCACGATCAGGGAGAATAAATTCTGGAAGATTTCTGAATTTTTTAATGAATGAAAAAATATAATCCCATCGACCACAATTCAAACCGGAACTATGTTCTTTTAATTCGAATAAAATTTCATCGATTTGAAAAGATGCAGTAATAGTTTCAATTAAAACTGTTGCTTTAATTGTTCCCTGAGGAATTCCGAGATAGTTTTGAGCAAAAACAAAGACGTCATTCCACCAGCGTGCTTCTTTGTAATGTTCTAATTTGGGGAGATAAAAATAAGTTGCACTTCCGTTTTCTATCAATTGTTTTATGTTTCTGAAAAAATAAATTCCAAAATCTATTAATGAAGCAGAAGTTTGTTCATCATTGATTTCAATATGTTTTTCATTCAAATGCAAACCTCTTGGACGAACTAGCAGAACAGCCATTTCTTCATTTAATTGGTATGATTTTCCCTGCTCATTTGTAAAATCAATTCTTCTATTGATTGCATCCGAAAGATTGATTTGACCTTCCATACAGTTTTTCCAGGTTGGAGAATTGCTGTCTTCAAAATCCGCCATAAAAGTTGAAGCACCACAATTCAAAGCATTAATAATCATTTTTCGATCAACTGGCCCAGTAATTTCCACTCTTCGATCCAGCAAATCTTCAGGAAGTGGATTGCAAACCTAATTTCCTGTTCTGATTTCTTCGGTTTCTGGAAGAAATTTTGGAAGAATTCCTTTATCGAAATCTTTCTGTGTAATTTCTCTTTCATCTAAAAGCTCTAATCTTTTAGCATTAAAGTTCTGATGAAGCTCAACCAAAAAATCAACTAAATCATTAGTAAAAATTTCTTCAAACTGTTGCTGAGCTTTAATTCTTAATTGAGTCTTTGTTTCCATAATCAATTGATTTTCTGATTCAACATTACAAACCTAAATAAAAATTTTCACATGCAGCGAACGTTCGCCGAATTTATTTTAAAATTTATTATGCGAAAAAACCCTTCCAAATATTTATCTTTGACTTATGAATTCTGAAAGTGACTATATCAAGACGGTTTTCGGGCTAAAACTGAAACAGCAAAGACAAAAGAAAAACTGGTCTTTGCAGGATCTCGCTACAAAGACCGGATTGTCTAAATCTTACCTCAATGAAATTGAAAATGGCAAAAAATATCCGAAGCACGATAAAAATTATTCAGCTTTCAGAATCACTGAACTGCACTTTTGATGATTTAGTCTCGACAAAACTGGATAAAAGTTTAGCTCCATTTAATGAAATTTTACAATCGGATTTTTTCAAAGAAATCCCTTTGGAACTTTTCGGAATCAATAAAAATAATTTGATAAGTATTATCAGCGATGCACCAAAAAAAGTAACTGCGTTCATTAATGCTTTGATCGAAATTTCTCAGAATTATAATTTAGGAAAAGAACGATTTTACTTCGCTGTTCTTCGTTCGTTTCAGGAATTGTATGACAATTATTTCCCTGAAATTGAAGATAAAGCATTACAGTTTGCGCAAGAAAATAAATTAGAGATTGATAAAAATCTACAGTCGGATATTTTAGAAAATATCTTATCTGAAAAATTTAATTATAAAATTCAGTCAGAAAATTTTGAAGAATATGGAACTTTAGACAATCTCCGTTCGCTTTTTATTCCTGAAAAAAAACTATTGCTTTTAAATAAAAAATTGGAACGGGATCAAAAAACATTTATTCTATCAAAAGAAATCGGCTTCAATGTTTTGGAATTAAAAAATCGTCCAAATACATACTCCTGGCTGGATTTTGGAAGTTTTGAGGAAATTTTAAATAATTTTTATGCTTCTTATTTTGCCGGAGCATTATTGATTTCAAAACAAAAAATCATTAGAAAAACTTCAGAATTTTTCTTTCAGAATGAATGGAACCCCCAAAATTTTGAAAGTCTGATTGAGAAATTCACCAATTCACCTGAAACTTTTTATCACCTAACAGTATCTAAAGAAGTGTTTATTAATGGTAGTTTACTCAATACAAGGTGTACAAAAGTGGTACAGAATTAAGATGCTGTAACATCTTTTTTTTCTACTTTTCCGAACGCATCTCGTCACATTAAACACTTGTGAACTAATATTTTACAATATTTGACGATAAATTTAAATGTACAATTATACTACTTTTGTACACCTCCAGCCTTATATTTCAATGTAAATCAACATATTAACAATTCCCGATTGCAACTATAATAATTACTACATTTTGCCATTACACCCCCCAATTTTCATTTTTAACGTTAAAATAAGTACCATACATTTCCCAATTTATTCTTTGCTTTTATAACTTTTTATGTAAAAATTAGGATCAATATCAACCTGATTAATAAAATTATTTTTCAGATCATAGGATTGCCAGGAAGTAGTTGGAGAAATCCAGTCTTCAATACCAATGATCTTAATCGGCATTGTAAAATTATTGATACAGTTTGTAAATCGATACTGTAGTTTATGATCTGTTATAAAATATTCCAATACTGGAACCTGAGAGGTTCTCAGATACTGATCATACACAGCATTAAAGTTTATTCCTGACTGAATATTAATGTAATTTTCAATTTCTTTTGTTGTGACAACCTTGTGATAGAACTGTTTATTAAGCCCACGTAGTATTTGCAAAAATTTTTCGTCATTATCGATGACAGTCTTGATCATGTGAATGACCGCCCATCCTTTTACATATCCGTCTGAGCTTCCATCTTCATTAATACCGTATCTGCCAATAATAGGTTTATCATTTTCAATGGTTCTGTATCTGCCTGAAAGAAACTCCTCCTCTGCTTTTTTTCCAAACAGATCCGAAAGTACAAGCTCTTCAGCCAGACCTGCAAATCCTTCCTGGATCCATCGGTCAGCAATATCGCCGGCGGTAATACTATTTCCGAACCATTCATGTGACATCTCATGAATAACGATTCTGTCTGTTTTTTTACCCCAGCCTGTTTTTGACACATCATTTCCTTTGTATGTCCCTTTTGTAAAATTATTACCATATGCAATCGCACTCTGATGTTCCATTCCGATATAAGGTGCTTCTACAATCTTAAATCCGTCTTCATAGAACGGATATGGACCAAACCAATGTTCCAGTGACTTCATTGCCTGAATGGATTCAGGTATTAAATGATTTTCAGCCTTTTGTTTATTATAGTCGAGAACCCAATAATCCATGCTTAGTTTCCCTATGATTCCGGTATAATTCTTTTTGATATTAACGTAGTTGCCCATGTAGAAAGAGATGCCATAATGATTGATCGGATTAACGACTTTCCATGTATATTGCATGTCACCATCAGATGTCCGTTGCTGTTTTACCAGACATCCGTTACCTATCGCATTTAGAGATGCAGGCGTAATTATTGAAATAGAAGCACCCTCATCTGGTTCATCATACAGCATATTTTTGCATGGATACCATAAGCTGGCTCCTTTGTACTGACAGGCCACTGAAATCCAGGGACGGTTTAAAGAATCTTTGCCCCATACAAAACCTCCGTCCCATGGTGGGGATTGAGATTCTACAGGTTTACCCGAATAATAAACAGCGATGTTGTATTTCCTATTTTTATGTTTTCTGACTCCTGAAACATACCAGATATTTCCTTTATTTTGAAAGCTTAGCTTTTTACCATTTTGAGTAACACTGTCAATGATCAATGGTTTTACAAAGTCGATCTGCATCAATTCAGATGGTTGCTCTGAAATTACTTTATATCTGATTTTATTATTTCCTGTAATCGTTTTTGTATGGTAATCGGGTTTAATGGTAATGTTATATGACATTAAGTCCCACCATCTTTTCTCCGGTGTTAAAGAGCCTACCAAAGAATCTTCTTTAGATGGCTGTTGTGCAGCAGCCCAGTTGGATACAAACAATATAAAAATAAATCTTAGTACATTCATATCAGAACAGATCTGATTATTAATTAAGTCAGGTACATAGCTAAATAGCAATACATTTTAGAATAATACGCTAAGTGCAATATTTTTCCGCTAACATTTCAAGGACCAGGTCTATTCCTTCATTTGCTGACTCTGAAGATAAATTGCCGAAAATAATGATAGCAATTTTTTTCTCTTTAAATATTGATACGGAGGACATAAAACCGTTGGCATTTCCAAAATTATTAATATAACTTTTTCCATCTTTTCCTGTTTTTTTGAACCAACCAAAAGAAAAAATGGGGAATTGAAATAGAAGCTGTTCAAAAGTTTCTTTCTTAAATGGTATTCCTTTTCCTTCTAATCCTTTTAAATAATTTTGAATATATAATGAATAATCGGGTAAAGTGGTGTTTATATTACCCGCTGACAGCAACCAATTTAATTTTATATTCTCTTCTATAAGTGGGACTAGTTGTTCATAATGGCCGTAAGTCTGTTGTTCATCTTGGGTATTTGGACTACCAAATCTGAAATCAATATTTAATTTTTTTTTGAGATCGTTGACCAATTCATAATAATTTTATTGCTAACTTTTTCTAACATAAGTCCCGCTAAAACGTAGCCAAGGTTTGTTAAGTACAAATCATCGTTATTTTTCTTTACCGCTTTTTGAGTGAGTAAGTATTTCGCAATATTGTATCGTTGTTCTTGGTTTGTTCCTGTTATTACCACAGATTCCGGGATATATGTATCATAAGAAAACGGAGCTAGTGGCGCTTTAAAATTCAGAAGATTAATTAATGTTAGACTCTTACTTTGATTTTGCTTTGCCTTTAATTCCGGAAATAAATGAAAAAAATCAGTATTCCAGTTAATTTTTCCTTGTGATACCAAATCAGCAGCAATAAATGATGTAATTGCCTTAGTATTTGAACCCAGATGAAATCTATTTTGTAGAGTAACCTGCACATTAGAATTAACTTTATTTGTTCCTAAAGCTTTCATTAAGATTGAATCAGAAGATATTACGGCAATTTCTAAAGCCGGAATTTGGTATCTAATTCTGATACTGTCAATCTTATCTGAAATAGTTTGGGCAATTAAACTATAGGCTATCAGGAAGGTCAAAATGAATTGAAGTTTTACTTTCATTTGCTTAAAAATGCAATTTGTGTTAAAGAAGGAAATACTATTTAATATTCTTTCTATCATGTCTACGGTATCACTAAAGTTCTAAAGCTTATTGACAATATTAATTATACTTTATAGCTTTATCAACTTCAACAGGATTATTATATTTTCTTATAATGGACTGCAGATTTTTTACCTGTGCATTCAGTTCTTCGATATTGCTGATTTGTTTTCCTCCGATATTAATATTCAGGTTGGGACTGCTTTTCAAATTGGTTCTTTCGAAAGAAAAAGGATCATTGTAAAAATCCATTAGTAACTTTTTCTTCTGTTTTTCATTGATAACAACAGCCTTGTTTCCAAAATTTGATTCCAGAAAATCATCTGTTGCGAAATTGTCGGGAAAGTTTTGATTTTTAATGAGCTTATAGATAAAGTTATTTTTATCATCCTGAATCTCAAAAATCAAACCCGGTAATCCACGAAATTTATACGGACCTTCATTAAAAGGAATATCCTTGTTGAACCAGGCTATCCAATGCCGTCCTCCAAAATCAGCGGTTGCTTTCTGAAGATCATATTCATTGTATTTTTTTGTATCACTTTCAATTTTCCAATTAATGATATCGTTAGTTTTGAAAGAATAATAGCCGAATTTGATATTGATGAAATTTTCGTTTTCAGACGAATCGTTTCTCCTCTTGACAATCTGTCCCGTCATATCAACATGTTTATTATCCATGTTTCCAAATTTTTTATTTATAGAATCCGCAATTAATAGATTTCTTCCATAAAATTTGGTTTCATTTTTATTAACATCCAATATCATATAGAATTTCTGATGTTCGTTTTCAGTTGAATCCATTTTCAATTGTAATTCATAAATATACCTGTGTGTTTGAGCCTGGAAAAAACTTCCGATAAGCAGGCAAAATAACATGATTATTTTCATAATTATTTGTTTTTGAAGGTTTCAAATTCAAATATAATTATTTAAAGAAAGCCGAATAAGGAAAAAGTGCTTTGACGCGTACGAAATTACCCATCGTCAATTTCTTACTCAATCGATTATTTTTAGTAAAATGCTTATTACTAACAAAAAAGACCGTTTATTGTAAAACTGCTACAGCAACAAACTTTTCCCATAATTTGTCCATCCAGCAACAAGCTGCAATTTAAAATCTACTAGGAACCGATTGCGAATTTATAGGAGAAAATATAAAGTAATAAAATAAACGTGTTTGAGAATAGTCTTTTTTAAAAAAAAATAAGCAGTCACATAGTTGGCTCGCTTAACTGCTTTCTATTGATGAAAAAGTACTGTACATCAATATCTTTTGTTCAAACTCCTCAATATTAAACGGCTTAGAGATAAAGTCGTCCCCTCCTACTCTGGTCGTTATCTCTGAAAGATCAAAGCTGGTTCCAAGTAAAATGACTGGTATATTGTTTAGGACATAATTCCGCTTGAGACTATTACTTATTTTCATGGCATTATAACCCGAAATACAAGAATCAATTAAAATAATATCTGGAGTACATAGTGTAACTTCTTCAATAATGTCCTGCGAAGAATCTAATGAGACGATCTTAAAACCTGTCTCCTTGAGAATTTCATTCAGAAGTTCTACAAATAGAACATCGCTATCAAAAATGATTATAGTTTTATTCGACATAGGCTTTGATCTTAAGGGTTTGTGGGAGGATAGTTGAAATTTTAATAATCAACTGTATAATGCTTGAACGATAACCCGCTAAGAGGATGAATAATTAGTAGTAGGCTTACCGTAAATTTATATGAACTAAATGGATAAAGATTGATCTTTATCCATTTAGCAATCAATAATTATATTATATGTATTAAAATAAGCGCGCTTTACGTTGTAAAACGCACTTAGTATTGTTTTCAGTTCCTGTAAAGGGATGATTTTTCCGAAAAGAATCCTTTTTTATTTGTAGGCCAACATTATGGTTGTCCTTTACCACCGGATGCTCCATATATCTGTCCTGTCGCAAAACTGGCATCATCAGCGGCTAACTGAACAAATATAGAAGCTAGTTCTGCAGGCTGTCCTGGTCTTCCGAGTGGTGTATCACCGCCAAATTTTTCCAGGTTTTCCTGTGTCTGGCCTCCGCTTACCTGAAGAGGTGTCCAGATAGGTCCGGGTGCAACACCATTGACTCTTATGCCTTTCGGTCCCAACTGCTTGGCAAGAGATTTTACATAGTTGGTCGTTGCTGCTTTGGTTTGTGCATAATCATAAAGATCAGCAGAGGGATCATAGGCCTGAATGGAGGACAATCCTATAATAGAAGACCCAGGCTTCATATGAGGAAGAGCAGCCTTTGTGATCCAAAAAGGTGCATAGATATTTGTTTTCATAGTCCAGTCGAAGTCATCGGAACTAAGATCGAGTATAGATTCATTGGCTTTCTGATGTCCTGCATTATTGATCAGAATATCCAGACCTCCGAGTTGCTGCACAGCCTGGCTAACCAATTGTTTGCAGAAGGCTTCGCTACGAATATCTCCTGGAATGGCTATACCTTTACGGCCTTCCTTTTTGATAAGTTCGATCACCTGCTTAGCATCTTCCTCTTCAGCAGGTAGGTAATTAATGGCTACATCTGCTCCTTCTCTTGCATAAGCAATGGCAGCAGCCCGACCAATACCGGAATCACCGCCAGTAATCAATGCTTTTCTTCCTTGTAGTCTTCCTGAACCTACATAGCTCTTCTCTCCATGGTCCGGCACCGGTGTCATTTTGCCTGCCAAACCAGGAAAAGGTTGCGACTGCTTATTAAAAGGTGGTTTGGGATATTTGTTTCGCGGGTCAGTAAGCTCCTTTGCATTCGCTTTACCTGTATTGCTGTTCTGTGACTGCGCTAAAGCGCCCGGAGCAACCGCTGCTATGGCAACGGTTGCAGCTATCTTTCCGATAGCATCTCTCCTTGTTATTTTACTTTCCATATCAATATGATTATTTGGTGTTTTAGAATTCTGTAATTTGTAAAATGGGTACTATATGTAAAATTAGTAGACTACTCAACAAAGGTTTTATGATACAAATCATAATTCAATGACTCTCTTAAGGATTGAAGTTAAAATCTATCTGGCAACAGTTCAAACAAATCAGTGGTAATATATTTTAATTAGATGGAAAGCGCAAGTAACTTTTTCCTAGCAAAATGCTGCCGGTAAATCCTGAAATATATTTGTGATATAAATGATAATTGTTTTTAGGATGCTTTGCCTGGTAATATTAACAATGTTAAAGAGCACCGAAAAGTAAGAAAGAGTGTGATTGATTAGTAGCACTGTCACTTTAGTGATTAATTATGAATAGCTGCTCTGACCAGCGGCTATTTTCACTCACAGGGGTATATCTTTTCTGATTGATTTACGGATCTATTGTTTTCGGAATCCCGATATTTTCATTTTTAGAAAATGGTCCAGGGCTAAGTTTTTGTTGCAATAACAAGAGCTTTCAGCGTTGGAGATAATGTTGTATTTTCAATCATTGTGCGCTCGAAAAAACCAGCTGAGATCTGCCTTTCAAGTTCGCGCATAGTATAATTTTCCTTGATGCTCATCTTTAATTAAAACTCATGTTCCTCATCAGTTTTGCAACGTGAGAAGATTGTGTGGTAATGTGTCCAGCTCAGTTGTGTTGAAATAGTGTTTCTTATATCTTGTATTTCGAATTGTGTCCCCAGCGAGGACACAATTTTATCAGATTAATTATTAATCTATGTATACCGATGCAATGTTAGATGTTGATATTTCATCTGTCCTTTCTAAATGTCAAACCCGCAAAGTCAACCACTTTTTGATCATCTTTTTCAGAGAAGATAACAGTAAATCCTCCGAAACCCGCATTTATGCCACACGTAACAGCATAGTTGGGTGTTATTACACGTAAAGGTATATGCCTTACACTACCAAATGTTGTAAGCTTCATCATCAAAACGTTGCCTTCCGATATATAAATTTCAACTTCTTTGAATTTTGTATCCCCAATCAGCATTTGATATCCGAAATGCCTGTATCTTCCTATTACTTTCTCCCACACAGAGCGATCAATGTTTTTGAGTTTTAGTCCGGATTCGTACTCACGATTGCCAATTCTTTGAAATAAAAAATTTTCGTTATTAACTTTCTTAAAAACAAATCTTTTGTTTCCTCTTTCCACTAGGCTATCATTTGGAAATATTTCAACAGGCAGAAATTCATCCCTGAATAAAGGAGTGAGAAAATATTGTTTTTCCCCATCAATAAGTTTGAGGCGGTCTTTTTCCAAAATGACCTTTATATAACCTTCTTCTTGAGCATAATTACCTAAATATCTTTTCAGGCTGTGCCGGGATAATCTGACCGGAGTTGAAGAACTATGAATTTTTCCGGTTATTGGAGCAGGAAACAGGTCGCTAATACTCAATTGGTACTTGTTCAGGAAATTGAAACAAAATTCTTCTGCAATTGAACCACCTTCTGCTGAGTTTGTCATTACAATTACCGCAAATTTGCTCTTGGGAATTAATAAGAGTTTTGCGTGTGCAAATCCGGCACTTCCTGCGTGATATACAGCAAAATTGGAATCATTTTTAAACATAAACCAGCCTAAGCCTTTTTTATTACTTTCAATAGGTACATTTTGGTTTTGCAGTGAAAACATTTCACGAATAGTTGGGGAATCAATTATCGAAGAGCTTTCTCCATTATAGGCTTTCATCAGTCCAATCGTATATTTGGAAAAGTCATTGATGTTGGTATAAATTCCGCCGGACGCAATATCCCGCAATTCATATTCTTCCACTTCATTTCCACCCAGATAGATCTTCGAACGATATTGCAAACGATCCATTGCAAATCCGGATTGGCTCATGCCAAGTGGAGCAAGAATATTTTGATGAACATAGTCCGCATAATCTTGTTTGCTTATTGCTTTCACCAAACTTCCTAAAATATTATAACCTGCATTTGAATATAGGCCTACCATACCTGGCGGATAGGTAATATAGGTATCATTGATGTAACCTAATACGTCGGTGTACTTTCCGGATCGCAGATCTGAATTCTTCCAGATGTCGGGTTGAATACCTGATGTGTGGGTAAGAATGGATTTTACTGTAATATCCTTTATGTCAATATTTTTTGTTTTAGGTCTGAAATCCCTCAGATAGCTGTTTAATGGATCGTTTATATTTAATAATCCTTTTTGCTGAAGTTGCATCACACTTAACGAAGTAAATGTTTTGGTTATTGAGCCCATATTGACAACCGTATTGGTTGTCATGGGTACTTTGTTCAATTTGTCTGCGTATCCAAATCCGTTGGACCAGATCACTGAATCATTGACGATAATGGCAGCACTTATACCAACTATGTTTTTGTTTTGCTGTAGATTCTTATTAAAGAAATCTTCAGATGATTGCACGAGTTCCCTAGTACTGATGCTGCTATCTGTCTGTGCTTCAGTCTTTGAAAAAATAAAAAACACAAAAAGTATAATTGATGATCTACTTAATTTTTTGAATGGCATCTTTATTCAGGTTTCGGCGGTTTTACAATAACCTTGTTAGCTACAGGCTTTATTTATTTTCAATTTTTTCCAAGCTGATTATAATTTTTTCATCTTTAGGAAGTAAATATTGTAAACGAACAAATCCCAATTGTTCATTGAAATACGATATTAAAAAACTTTTTCCAATTTTTGAGGAACAACTCGATTTTGTCTCAATTGTATTTATGGTACCTAATGGTAATATGATCTTTTTATCTTTTAACGTGTTTTCATAAACACATTTCAGGTTCAATTCACCTTTCCAGGTAATGTCTTTTAATTCTTTCCAATGTTCACCAATTTCTAAATTCCACTTGTATTTTTTAGATTCATTAGGTTTTACGTAAGGAAATGGTGCAAATTGTAATATTTGGAAAGCATTCATTCGGAACGGATGCAACCAGACATTTGTACTATTTTCTATAACACCGGTAAGCTCACTAGTTATTGTTTTTTTATCAGAATTTAAATGAGATAAAATAATTTCCGTTTGGCTATAATCCGGATGGTCTTGGAATATCGGACCTTTTGTTTTCAGTGCTTTGATACTCAATAGATCAATTGCTTTATCATCTTTTGAATTATATTTTATTAATGAAAAAATACTGTCATTGTCAATTTTATATTTCAATGTGTCATTTCCTTTAACTATGTGATAAGTATAAAAGTATTCTCTATTGGATAAATATATTTTATTATCATAATTATAAGGATTTTCATTTTTATTATTTTGTGGATTCTCAACGAAAATACCTTTAGATAAAATGCAGGAATTCAGTAACAGTATTAGACTCAAAAAGCTGATCGATCTTATCATTTCAGATGTGTATAGTTTGTATTAGCTTGCAGATAATAATGGAAAAGAAATTGGCGAAGTGCCTGAAGGATACTTCAGATGATCAGTCAAATCAAAATTATTATTATTCTCATAACTATTTGTTTTTAAAGGTTTCAAATTCAAATATAGTTATTTAAAAAAGCCGAATATGGAAAAAATGCACTAACAGGTACGAAATTACCCATCGTCAATTTTTTGCTTAGTTAACTATCTTTAGCGTAATGCTTGTTACAAGAAAAATGCAGACCATTTCTGTGCAGAACCATTCGAGCAAAACATTTTCAATACTTTGTCCGTCCGACAGCGAGTCGAAATTTAAGAATACTAGGAGTCGAATGCTAATTCATACGATTGTTATCTTATAGCTGTTGTTGAATCTGTTTGTATTTTATCCAGATTCTTTTCGAAATAATCTTTTACTTTTTTGTTAGTAGTGCTTTTACCAAGTTCTTGCAGTGCAAAAATTTGTGTTTGCAGTAATACATCCTTTTCTAAAATTTCGATATCAGGTGTTACGCCCGTTCCTTCCCAATTTGTTTTTGTTACAGGATTAATAGGCCTGCAGTTAGGAATAAAAGCAACAAATGGTCCTTTAATTTTAACCTCATCGCTAGGATTCGCGCCACCTGCCGAAATTTTGCCGAATACGGTTGCTCTTTTTAATACCCGCAGATCATAGGTAAATTCCTCACCAGCTGAAAATGTTTTATCATCAATGATGATGTATAATGGTTTGTTTAAATACCGTTTTGCCGGCACATATGGCAAGGTCCAATATTGTACACTTTTATTACCTTCTCTCCAATACAAATCGTTTAAATGTACAGGATTAGAATCGAAAAAATGACTTGCCAGGAACTGTACCATTTCCGGTTCGCCGCCGTGATTTGCCCTAAGGTCGATGATTAATGCATCAGTGTTTGCTAAATAATTAATTGCGGCAGTTGCTATAGGGGCAGCATCATCAACAGGAAAAAATGCATCTATTTTCATATCCGATATTTCCCTCCAGTATATCAATTTTCGTAAATCCAAAATTTTTCTGAATTCTAAATCGTCGGACCTTTTCTACCTTCTCTTTTTCAGCCTCCATCAATGTTTGTGACCGATTGTAATCCTCTTCATGGTAAGATACTCTCAAATATTTATCGTGAGTAATCGAAAGAAGTTGATTGGTTAAAGTTTCTGCAAAGGTTTTAGCATCGTTAATTTTTAAATAGTAGCCTTTCTTTTTGCATGCTTGAGTGTATTTTCAACTTTGACGGCGACCTCAGGAAAAACATAATAATCATTTAGCTTTTGAAAAAGCGAACCCAGAACTTCACTTTTTGCCTGTTCGCTAATCAATATTTTTGCCTGCTCATCCGATTGTTGAGCTTGTATATTTTGAGCAAATAATAAAAATATCAAAAAAAACAAGATAGTTATATTTCATATTAAAAGTGTCGTTTTGTTTTTTAGATCTATATACATTTACATAAAGTGTTGAGTATAAAATAAAACTTGACATTAAAGATTCATTTCTTATCAGCCTCAATATCGGTGTAGGTAAAAATGCTAGGTTTTTGTTGAAGCTTAACCTTCGTTTCGTTATCTTTTTCAAAGACACTACGATTTTAAGAATCATGAAACTAACAGTAAGTGTGACCTGTCATCAATTCATTTACAGCTTCTGTAGAAAAGAAATAATAGAAAGTAATTACAACCAATATGTCGGTTTATTTATATTTGAGTCATATAACCTTCAGAAAAAAAAATTTTTAGCCCAACGGGATTATACAAAGGTAACCGTAAAAATAGTAGTAATCGTAAAAACCATTAATATAGAAAAATAAAAGGCACTTTTACAGTGCCTTTTTACAATTATACTACTAATGAGAGTACAGTAGCTCCCATTCAAATGATTTTTCCAAACCAAGTCTCTTTTTTGATATTCCGTTATCCAGTCTTGTACCCTGTGGCATCTTACTTAAAATGTCTGACATTTCTTTATTTTGTGATCCTTCTTTCATATCTATAAATTCCTTCATAGTCATTTTGGGATAACTGCTTAGCTTAGGGGTAAAATTAATGGTTGGATCGACTGATAATTCCACTTTTTCAGCCTTCCATATATTGAAATTTTTATTGTCCTCTCTGATATCTAATATTACTCCTGGCAAGCCAAAGAATTTAAAAGGCCCTGCCGAATATGGTAATTCTTTGGTAAAATACGCTGTGACCTCCGATCCTCTAAAATTGGCGGTTGCCTTTATGCAATCATATCCAAGAATCTTTTTTGTTTTTGTTTCGTCGATCTTCCATACTGGTTTAGCAACATTATCATGAATAAAATACTTTGTATCTCTGTCTAAGCCTGTAAAAAAGAAATCTTTTGTTTTGCCGTTGTCTTTAAGTTTTGAAATAAAATAGTTTTTACTTACCGGCTTTCCTGTCTGCTTAACTGCCGAAGTAGTACCTCCCGAATTAAAATTAATAATAGAATCCTGAATGGATATAACATCATTATCTTTCACATAGAGGTCTTCGTACAAAGTCGCAATAGGTGATCTGACATGATGATATTTTACATGGACTTGCTGTGCAAGTCCATGTAAAAAAAACATTACGAAAAAAATCGTAAAAGCTATTTTTTTTAAATTCATAACTATTCAGCCGTAACAGTATAGCCTGCCTGCGATAAATTCCATTTGACAATAGTTTGAAATACTTGACAAGATGAAAGCGTTGGAGCATCAGTTACGAACCATTGAGAGCCTGTCCAGTTCCCTTCACTATCATAAAAATTAACGTTGACTCCGCAAAGCTGAAAAGAAGTTTTAGTTTTTTCAATTTTTTCAACTTGTTTCTCTGAAATTTTTAAGTCAGCTGTTTTGGCACTTACTAACCCAGCTACTCCGAAGGCAGCTAATAAAATTGCTTTTTTCATAATTATTTATTTTTTTGATCGATCAAAAGTATTGATGAAAAAGGCTTGAAAATTTATATTTTAATATTTTGAATTTATATAATTTTAAGATTTCTAGATATGGTTGAGTTCATGTAACATTTAAAGTTCAATTTTATCTGCGTTGTTTTAGTACTGGAGATAAGATAGATTTAGGATTATAGTTGCTATTAGAAAACCTATTGATAGGCTTTTAAGTAATTGTGGTATTACTATGACATTGAACCTTGTATCACTTATCTTAAAATATGTTTGTTCTTTTTTTCCTTATTATTAAACATTGATATAATAAATTCTCAAAAACAACACTAAAAAGTGAAGTGTTAAAAAATTTTTATAACTAATATAATTTTTCGTAAATTTCTTGCTATAAAAGATAAATATTCATTATAAACTTTGCTTTTTTGCAATATTTGATGAACATGAATTCATTATCAATAGATAATATAAAACACAAATGAAAAGTATCATTATTAACTTATTATGTCTTTTAGTATTTGTTTCTTGTGAGAAGACCAAGAATCTTAATGCTAATGAGATAAAGCTCACCCAAGAAATCAATTTAGACCAAGGAACTGCGGAAAAAATTAAAGGATTGTCAATGGGTGTTTTTGAAGTGGCAAAAGGGAATAAAGACAGGGAGATTCTTTTTGAGTATTTTCGAAATCTCAAAAATTACTCAAAAAATTTACCGGCGGCAATAATAATTAGGGCAAAAGCTGAAAATGCAGATCTAATTGTCAAAAAATTCGCACGGGAACTGAAAGATAAGAAATTGATTGTTTACAAATCCGCAGAAAATTACGGTAATGAAGATGATATAATTACTATTCTCCAATCTAATAATAAGTTGGAACCATTGCTCTTTGAAGCAACAAATGGCGTAAACTATGATATTGACACCCAAATGATAATCAATAAATTAAAAGATTGGGATTCCAAATACGGGATTGAGCTGGAGGCAGTCGGCCCTGATTTTGTTTCTGGGAAGTTTAAAAATAAACCCGCAAACATTCCGAAATTTGCAAAAGAAGTCTATGATTTTTGTCCCGACATCGTAGACCAAGGTGTTGGAAGTATAGAGGAATTGGAGAAATCACTTGCAGATTCTAATGAATTTTTCCTTTGGTGGGACTAGTGTGTATCATTTCAAAGCAACAATTAAAAGAATCCTCATATTTTATTCAAATCCGCAATTTTTAGTGTCGATAAGTATTATCTATTTTGAAATTAAGATTTAAAGTTCTAATTCTTTCCCTATAAATTCTCAAGTAATAAACAAAATGAAAAAAATTCATTACCTAATTTTCAGCTTTTTTGCACTTGGATGCAATTCAAAATTAGAAAACAGTAATTCCATCGCCGTAAAACCTACTATAAATATAAAAAAAAGAAAATCCAACGGGACAGAAATCGTTAATAAACTGGAAAAACTCAATTTCTTTAATCTGACAGAAAAGTCTGACCTTAATGATGAAAAAGAGGAATTAGCCCGAGCTTATAATGAGAATAATTTTTTTGAAGGTGCACTCCGAGGAGAGACACTGGAATTTCTGGATAACCGTTTTTATTTTATTGATAGTGAAGAACTCTTTAAAGTTGGAGGCTTGATAAATTACTTGAAAACTGTAAAACCTGTCTTTGAGAAACTGGGCTTGAAATTAAATTATTCCAATGAAAAAAGCTTTCAAAATGAAAAGCATTGGAGACATACAATAGAATTGAACAGCAGAGAATATATTGCTTTTGACAATAATTTTAGTAAGCAGGATTGGAACATTGCTTACGTCATGTTTATCGAGATGTTGAACGAAGAATTAGAAATACAGAATAGTGAAGAAAGATTTTACCCTATATCATCCCAAAATGATGGAAGAATGGTATTGCTCACCAAAAAGCAATTCGAGTTCATAAAAGAAAATTATCCCAATGACAAGGAGCACCCTAAAGAATTGGCAGTTTGGAAAAAAGAAAATAATCTTTATTGATAAATCTCAGCTTAACACACATTTTAATTGTAAAAAAACTATGAATTTAATTTAAACTAATAATTACATGATCAAGTCTGCATTTACATTACTAATACTATTTGTATTAAATATATCTTGTACTAATTCAAATAATAATGATATGAAATTTTTGAAGAATTTATTCGGAAAAAACGAAAAGTCTGAGCCTGTAATAACGCCAAATGCTTATAGTTTAAGACTTGAAAAAACAGCGGAAATGCTTGATGAAAATTTATTTTGGAAGATTGTAGATTCATCCGTTAAAAATTCATCGAATCAAAATGAACAAGAAAAATATCTGGTTTCGGAGATATCAAAACTTACTCCAAAACAAATGGTAGGTTTCAGATTAAGAACCGATAAACTTCTTTATGATACCTATACCTCGGAAATGTGGTGTGCAGCTTACATTATGAACGATGGATGTTCCGATGATGGTTTTGAGTACTTTAGGAATTGGGTAATTTCACGTGGTAGAGACGTCTATTACAAAGCAAAAGAAAATCCGGACACTTTGATTTCCCAAAAAGATCATGGTGATGAAGGTATGTTCGAATTTGAACTTTTCTGGTATGTAGCTCTTAAAGCGTTTAAGAATACAACAGGCAAAGAACTGTACGATTATATAGACGAAAATAATTTCCGGACAAAGGAAGGAAATTATCCTCAATTTGAGTTCAATTGGCAAGAAGGAAATCTGGAAAGCAGGAAAAAACTATGCCCGAATCTATACGCTGAATTTGAAAATAGATAACATGAAGGGATTATCATTTAAATTAATATACACAATTATTTTAAGCTTTTGCTTTTTCATTTTAAAATCTCAAACAAAAGAAAATACTATGAAACAAGATTGGATACTGTTTACCAGAGATTTTGATTTTTCAGAATCCTTTAAGTCTGAGTTATCGATCCAGCTTGAAGAGAAATTATACAAGTTAAATAATTTGGATAAAAATCTGAAAAATCCAATCAAGCTTATAATCGGAATGGAAGATTTAAATCAAAGTATATCAGACGGATATATTTATATTCCTGCACATGTCTACATTCATGATGCTGATAAAATATATCCGATTACAATTTGCTGGAAATCCTCAGATTTCAATGATTTGAAAGCGATTCAAAAAAGTAATCTTGAGGGTAAAAAAGTAGACTTCGAATGGTGTAAAGATTTTCCCTTCGATGAGTTAAAAAAAACACTAAGCCAAGAAAAAAAATATGAAAAAATAAACAATCTGAGTTACATCATTATCCCTAAGTATTATCCTGATTTAGTTATCAATTTTAATATTAAGAGACCATTATTTCAAAACGAAAAAGAAATCATTGAAAATATCTTTAAGAAAAATAAGAATGTTTACGTTTCTAACCTTATTGATGATTCAATCATGCTCGATTTTCAAGTTGATTCAATGAATTTTAAAGAAGAGGATTTTTATAAAGATATGGAATATCTCAAAACTTCAATCAAAGAGATATCAGAACAAGAGTTCTCGAATCAGATAGAAAACGTTGAAATAAGATAGTTATTTACATACAATAATATTATGGCTCTGTGGATACTTCTAATCGAAATTGGTCAGAAAGCCGGCCTATAAAAATTCAATTTTTGTCTTCCAAGATTTCAATACAAATCAACACTCCTTCCGTATAACTATATCCATATCCGAACCCATAGCTTCCACCCCCACTTACTTTTTCTGTATCAGATAAAAGCCGAGGTGAACTCGAAATACCTTGTGAACTATATTGATAATTGTAGCGACCTGATGTAATTGGAGAAATTGAGATAATTCTGACATTTTTAGAAGACCACTTTTCCACTTCGCTGTTTATATCATTAGACAATCGCTCTCCATCAATTTCCGAATCTGACCAACCAACAACTTTTTCTGATACGATTCTTTTTGTGATTGGCTTTTCAGCTCCTAACCAATTTCGTTTTGTTTCTCCGGTGGGAATATTTTCACTGACATTTTGCAGAATAGGCTTAAAATATGCTGGAATAAAAATGGTCTTTATCATTAGTTTTTTTAAATTATAGTTACTAACATAAAAATACGTAATAATGATTAAAAATCAAAGAAGTAAAGCTCTTTACCTTCATAAAAAAAGTCCCCAACTCATCCGGGGACTAAAAACTAATAACCATGAAAACTCAATTATAGATGAGATTCAATACAAATATATATATCTTGTTTTATAACGGAAAATATTTAAGAAAATTTAAGATTAATATTACGGATCATGTTTTCGCGCCGAAAATATGCATTATAAAACTACTTATTCTTTCAATGCATTTTCAACTTCCTCTATAAGCTCTTGCTTATCAGGTAAAATTGTTACATATTTTGAAGCAAATACATTATTTTCAAATCCTCCTAAGATATACTCTGCTGTGATATCGTCTTTTTCAGCGCACAGAATTATTCCTATTGGTGGATTATCATTATCATCGTTAATTTCTGTTTTGTAATAGTTTAAGTATGTATTTAATTGACCTCCGTCAGCAATGTTAAGTTTAGTTGTTTTAAGCTCGATGAGGATATACGATCGTAGAATCTTGTTGTAAAACACCATATCGACGTAATAATGGTTATTATTGATAGTTATTCTTTGCTGGGAACCGACAAACATAAATCCACGCCCTAATTCCAACAAAAAATCTTCGATATGCCTGATTAGTTTTGCTTCCAAATCTTTTTCTAAAATTGGCTTATTCTCAGGAATTCCAAGAAATTCAAAAACATAAGGATTTTTTAAAATATCACCCGCATTTGCTATTTCCTGTCCTTTTCGAGCTAATTCTAGAACTTTTTCTTTATTCTTAGACCCTTGTGAAAGCAAAAGTCTTTCATATAAGGAACTATCAATTTGTCTTTTCAATTCCCGAATAGACCAGTTTGAATTTACGGTTTCTTTCTCATAGAAACTACGTTTTGCTTTATCTTCTATAATTAAAAGCTCACAAAAATGTGTCCAGGTTAAGTGTCCAGTCAGCGACTGGACATCCGGATATTCGGTATAAAGCTTTCTCATATTAAAAAGGTTGGAACGAGAAAATCCTTTTCCAATTTCCTTTGTAAGAAGTTTTGATAAATTCAAAATTATCTGCCTTGATGACTGATTATCTAAATTATTCTTCTGTTCTGTATCGACAATCTCTTTACCGATTCTCCAATAAGTAAAAATCAATTCCTGATTGACACGTTGAGATAAACTTTTTCTTGACGATAAGATTATAGATTTAATATTTTCAACTAAATCTCTATCAATAACCGTTAATTTATCTATATCACTCATACTACAAAAATAGCAAAATATTAAATCCTTCTAAATATAAAATTGTACGCCACTCAATCCTTTGGCCCATAAGTGCACATTTAATTCTCAATCCAATCAAACTTCTTGTTGGCTACTAAATTTGATTTTATTAATTTGTTTATTGAATGCTCAACCGTTAACAAGCCTCTAGTTGTTTCTCCGGTTCTTTGAATAGCTTCATACCCTGAACAAGAATGATAATGCCTAAATATATTGAAAATACTTTGCTTTCTTAATTGAAGTGACATTTTTATATTTTGCAGATCAGCAACATTTATGATGGTCAGCGGGTGAATTTTATGCAATTCATTTTCTATTTCAATATTTTCGGAGAGAAGCAAACTCTCAAATTTGCGCTTAAATGCCATTGAAGTATAACCGGAACTGAAAATAAAATCATTTACAATCAAAGTGGGATATAGATGAACTTTTCTACTAAAATCAAATAAAGGATCTTTTATATAATGTTTGTAGTTATGGAATTCTTTAATAGTCTTTTTCGCAAGCTGTATTAAGCCATAATCTTTGTAAAATTTTTCAAAGTCAATTTTGTCAAAATCCTCAAGCGTTTTAACGGTTTTATACCCATTAACTAAGGGAAGGTAATTACTTTTTGCTTCTGCCAGTATAATCTTGTTTTTTTCACGAATATAGTAATCGGCATATTCAATTTCATTTCTTCCATCCAGTTTAAATTTTAAGTCATTAGTATGTCTGAAAACTACTCTTGGGTTATCTCTGAAGGCTTCTGAAAAAATATTTTCAATAAAGGGTTCAAAAAATTTATCCCCGATGAAATTTCCCCAATCATTTCTATTACAAATATTAAAAGGTTTTAAATAATCAAACCAGAAATCATTGATGAATAAAGAGTATGTTTTTTCAAGCAATAATTTATTGTCAAGAATTAAATAAGTTATTAAATTTCTATTATATTCATCACTTGCTCTAAATAAAGGATTCTTCTTGATTTCCATAAAATCGAAAATTTTTAAATCTGTTTTCTCAATTTTTCCAGTTACATTTCGTTTACTAAAAGCATCAAGGATATCTACATATTCCCTATTGTCTGCTAAAATATTAATGTAACTAACATCCAACTTATTGTCGAAGCTTTTAAAGTAGGTATAAGCTAAAAATTTGAAGAACTCTATCAAGGATTCAATCTTGAAAGTCTTTTTCAGATAATCAGAAAAATGTTTACCAAAAAATTCATCTTTCTCAATTGTTGTAAGTAATGAAAATGACTTATAAAGGAAATTGACGGGGTTAAGGCTATGATAATATTGATTTTGGGGTAATTCTTTAAACATAAAAAACTCGAAAAATCTTTCACCGAGTTTTTCATAACCACTTGACCTGTATTCTTGGTCAAATACCAAAACATTGCTGTTTACACATAGCAGATATCGAAGAATTTGCTCCCTATTCTGAATTGTATACCGAGGTGTCTTCTCTGTAAAATTGTTAGAATTTAAAATTTCCTGCAAAGCATAGAGACAGGTTACCCGCGAAAATAGAACATAATTTTGCGGTGTTTTTAAATATTCATTTATAAAATCTAAACAATTTGAATCCTCTAGGTTATTATGATTATCCAAAAATAAAAATCTTAAGCAAGCTACTTGCGTTTCGCGCGAATCATCTATGTATGAGCTATAGACAGGATTTATTTTTGAATTTATAGCTACAACCGTAGCAATGAGTTCTTCTTTTGGAATTTCTGCGATTAAATCCAAAGGTTTACTAGGAAAGGGCTCCTCGTAAGCTTCTGAAAATTTTATTAGATGTCCGAACATGGTTATTATTTAGTAGTTTAGCTTTATAGTGATGTTGTGAAAATTTCTCTCCAGGAAATATCTATTCTATTTCGATATTTATATAATCAAATTCCAGTTTCAAATTCTGTTTTAAAAATTCAATGTACTTTTTATCACTATCGTTTGCCGGATATTGTCCAACCACAATATGTTTTTTTGGCCTTTCATCGCAGTCATTAAATGAATATAGTAAAACCTGTCCCAGAGCTTCTTTTATACATTCAGAAGCATAAGATGATGATTTTACTTCATAAAAAGTAATGTAGTCCTTTTGAATAAGTTTTATATCAACAAAATTTTCTTCAGGAAACACGTTTTTTTCACCATATTGAGCACATAGTAACTTATACAGTGCTTGCTGAATCTTACCATGTTTCTTTTGAGCAATAAAAGAACGGGCTACAGTAGTCCTAATATGTTCTTCCGTATTTATTTTGCTTGCGGCTTTCCTTGACCGTAATTTTTTTCTTAGATGATGTATCGCAACCGCAACATCGACGGCATTTTCAGTATTTCCGAACTGGTCATAAAGTTGCCTCATAAAAGAATATACATCCAGATTTACAGGCTTATTTTGCATCATCACATTTTGTATTTGTGAAATTGTTGTACGCCGATTTGTTTTCAGACCAAAATGTTCAGCTATTTTAATTAAAACATCATTCTTGAAAATTGGGATAAGCCTCTCATTAGAATATAAAAACGCAACCTTCCACTTAAACAGATCAGGCAAAACTAAATCATCAATTTGCTCAAATTTTCCAAGTTCAGACAGCTGAATAATTTTTATGATTTCATCTTGTACTTTTTTAAATGCTGCTCCCCTCTCCTCTCCGTAAGCTGCCAACCAAGAATATTCATCATCATTTTCGTAATTTTTAGGTCTTTTGGCCTGATCCTGTCTTTGATAAATACCAAATTTTATAGAAGTCATCCCCTTTATACTTCCTAGCATTCGTGTTTTAGTTTCTACCCACTGGCAGAAAGTGTCTTTATTTTTTAATCCAACATATTCTTGTAAAGACATACTTTTAATGTTTTCAATAGGCCACCGATTTAGAAATTGGTCAAGTAGCTCTCTTAATTCATCGATATTCATTTATCAGCTTTTATCTTCAATATACAAAAACATATTGATACAAAATTTTTCATTTTTTTAAAACTGCATTAGCCCTACTAATTTACTATTTGTTGTCCCAAACGTCCTGAGGGGCTATTGTGTTTTCATTTCCACGACAATATGAATGCTATTTCGAAAAAGTTTGTTATCTTTATGAAAATACAAATATGAAAACAATGAAAATCTACAGCATCTTGGCTACAATATGTATTATTTTACTATCCATCTGGATTGTTATTCTACACAAAAATCTGAAAGAGACCGAAGAAGTTCTACAACAATGTTCCGAAAGATATTATAAAGAAATCAGTGAAAAATAAATGGAAAAGGAATTATCTTTTTACGAATTTACTCAGCTCCCAAAGGAAGAACAATACAACTTGGCATTCACCCTCGGCGAGTTCATCAATACGTCAGAGAAAGGCAATGTTAGATTTGCATTGTATAAACTTTTCAATTTCTATGTCGAAGCAGTTTATGATTCCAAGGAAAACAAAATTATTACCCTAACTAGCTTTTTGAAGTCTGACTAAAGAAAATAAAAAATATTACACCTATCGATGCAATGCCTTACGTAGCTATCACTTCTCTTAGAATAAATATTTTATTTCTTAGCTATTTCATGATTCTTTATAGGCTTTCTTGACTAATACTCCTTTTCGATCTTTTTTAAATTTTAGCATCTTATTTTTGTCTTCAACTCTACTGAAAAATTCTGACAATGAAATCTCAAAATAATCGCAGATTGCAAATAATTTACTACAAGTAATATTATGGTCAGTAGAAGTATACCGCTCCAAAGCAAGATTTTTTCCATATTCAGTAAAATATTCATTGTTAACATCTAACAATGCCTTGCCACTTTGTTTATAAAGGTCTTTAATTACTTCTGAAATTGCATCAGTTAATTCTGGAATTTTAGTTTGCTTTCTCATACTAACAAATGGAGTAATAAAAAACAACCTTAACAATTACACATATGTAAATTATTTTTATTATATTCGCATATTGAAACATCAAAATATTGATGTATTTTTGCGAAACTTTAAAAAAATATTAAAAGCATTCGCTTAGAATCTCGGATAGAAAAACTGGCACTTTTTAGCAACGAGACGATAAGCAGATTGCTCACGACCGCGCGGCGTGGGCTCTCTTATCTGTTGCAAGGTATGCCAGTACCCCTATCCAGTAAGTAGAGTTCCACGCCGTTTTTATTCTAATGCTGTCCGCCTACTCCACTATTTCTAAGCTGCTTTTACTATAAAGATTAGGCAGGTTACAATGGCAGCGCATCCATTGGGGCATTTTAGCTCACACCAATTTTCATTCATATTAAATTTCGACCTGTAGAGGCAGGGAGTTTTCTGCACTGGTAAGGCTTCCTCCAATACGGTCTTTAAAATCAAAAACTACTAAAAGACAGCTATTGAAAAACAAAAAAATAGATTTTGAGTCACGGTTCTGGTCTGGCAGTAAAACGAATTCAAGGATAAAACTTATTGAAAAATTCTTTCAATTCAACGACCTTGTTACTGCCAAAGAACTATTGAACCAAATTATGATTTATTCGGGCAAAAAGAAGTCTGTAATACCGGAAGATTCTTCGGCGATATTTCATTTTCATCAAGCTTTACGGTCTTTAGTTCGTGCTTGCTTTCTCCTATTGCAGAAAGAAAAAAGATGGAAAGTCAACGACCCAGCGGAGAATTATTCGCCATTAGCACAGGGTTCACTTTCAGATGGTGAATTTATAAACCCAATGCTGGTATTTCAAAAGGCTTTTGGAGAATACTCCATCAAAGATTTCGAGTACTACATTTCGGTGGCTGTCTATTTTTCGTTGGGTACCTATTCTCACACCGCTGAAAGTAAAATCTTTGTTCCATACCTGCATTTATGCAAAATGCTTGATGCATCATACCTCATCTTAGAAAGAGGAATCCAAAAGAAAAAATAACCATTAATCAAATAAGCAAAGAATGAATAACACTACTTAAGAATCCCCTAAAACATAATAAAAAAGCCCTTTCCGCAAAGTTGACGCTGGTTGGAAAGAGCAAAGTCTAATAAATTAAACTATATCAAAAGTATGAAAAAAAACTTTTGCAGGCTAGGCTGTATTCAACTTTCAGCCACTTTAACCCTGCTAGTCTCGGGAATGGCAATAGGACAAGTAAGAACCATCTCGGGAACGGTCACACAAAATGGGCAGCCAGTCAGTAATGTCTCGGTATTTCAGGAAGGCAGTACAGAAGTTACAATTACTAATTCTTCCGGGAAATATCAGATCCAAGTTGCCGGAAACAATCCCGTTCTTATTTTCAAACATCCAGATTATGCAGAACAACGGCTAGACATCGGAACAATATCCACTGCCAATATTGCTTTAAGCAATAGGGAAAGGCAAATTGAAGAAGTTGTGCTTAACGCAGGTTATTACAAAGTAAAAGAAAAAGAAAGTACGGGAAATATCGCGAAGGTTACAGCAAAAGAAATTGCAAACCAGCCTGTCACTAATGTTCTTTCTTCTATACAGGGGCGGGTTTCCGGAGTGAATATCACGCAAAGTACGGGAGTTCCCGGTGCTGGCTTTGATATTCAGATTCGTGGCAAAAACAGTCTGAGAAGTGCTGGAAACGAACCTTTATATATCATCGATGGTGTTCCATACGGAGGGCGTGTCAATGCACAAAACTCTGCCGCCATCCTTCCTTCCGGCAATATTAGCCCTCTAAACTCCATTAACCCCAACGATATCGAAAGCATTGAAATCCTTAAAGATGCTGATGCGACAGCCATCTACGGTACACGTGGTGCGAATGGCGTTGTTCTCGTCACGACTAAACGCGGCACAAAAGGACGGTTAGAAGTTTCCCTGAATACCAACTATGGACTAAGTAAGGTGGCAAACCATATGGAAATGATGAATACCGAGCAGTATATTTCAATGAGAAGGCAGGCTTATGCGAATTCTGGAATCGCTACCTATCCTTCCAATGCCTACGATATCAATGGAAAATGGGATCAATCGCGATATACAGATTGGCAAAAAGTCTTAATAGGCAATTGGGCAGAGTTACAGTCAACTATGATTTCGTTAAGTGGCGGAGGAGCCAACAGTAGCTTTTTAATTAGCGGAGGGCATACTGAGCAAACCACAGTTTTTCCGGGCAATTTTCGCTATAAGGTAAATACTTTGATGTCAAGCTACAATTATAAATCTCCTAATAAAAAGTTGACCCTCTCATTTACAAACAATTTCAGCACTTCTGATAATAATGTAATTAACACGGATCTCACCAACCGATCCCTGTTTTTAAGCCCCAATGCACCTGCTCTTTATAAGCCAGATGGAACATTAAATTGGGAAGATGGGACATTCGCCAATCCAATTGCTTCGCTGGAAGGCGTGTATAACAATACGATGAAACAGTTTAATCAAAGCCTTAATGTGGACTATTTAATAGGGCTTGGCTTAAATTTCAAAATAAATGGTGGTATGAACTTTCAGGACTTTGAAGAATTTGCCGTCAAACCAAACACAATGTACAACCCGGCTTCAACGTCAGGTTCCAGTCCACAATATTCAACTTCCTCAAAGGGTCTTAATAAAATATTCTCATTCATAGTAGAACCGCAATTATCGTGGAACAAAAAAATCAACAGACATGAACTGCAGGTCTTGGTAGGAAGTTCATTGCAAACGACAAGGAATCAGCAATCAGGCATAACAGGGACAGGATTTTCAAGCAACGCTTTACTGTACAATATTGCAGCGGCAACAACAAAGACATTCAGAGACGAAATCGATATTGATTATCGCTATGTTTCTCTATATGGAAGAGTAAATTATCAATTTGCAAACCGATATATACTTAATCTAACCGCAAGGCGGGACGGTTCCAGCCGCTTTGGTTCAGCTAACAGATTTGCAAACTTTGGAGCACTTGGCGCAGCATGGTTGTTCTCAGAAGAGAGCTTTTTAAAAAACAGCAGATGGCTCAGTACAGGAAAATTAAGAGGAAGCTTCGGTCTGACCGGAAGCGATGCTATCGGTGACTACCAGTTTCTTGATACATATACCTTATCAACAAGTTCCTACAATGATGTCGTAGGATTTTATCCATCAAGGCTTTACAATCCTTATTTCAGCTGGGAAAAAACAAAAAAACTGGAGGTTGCGATTCAGCTCGGCTTCTTGAAAGATAGGCTGATGCTCCAATCCGCATATTACCAAAACCGTTCATCCAATCAGTTGGTTGGAATCCCATTACCCGCTACAACAGGTTTTTCATCGGTGCAATCCAACCTGGATGCAACCGTTGAGAATACCGGATGGGAAGTAGAGCTGTCAGCACATCCTATCAGAGGTAATAAATGGAATTGGAGCTCTTCCTTCAATATCACGATTCCCAAAAGCAAACTGTTATCTTTTCCAGGACTGGAGGGTTCATCATACGCTAATACGTATGTAATAGGCTACCCCACTTCTATCGTCAAGCTATACCAATATGAAGGTATTGACCCCAGCACTGGATCATATCTCTTTAAAGACTACAATGGGGATGGCAAAATAAGCAGTCCCGATGACAATAAAGCCATTGAAAATATCGGAACGAAATTCTTTGGCGGATGGCAGAATGAAATTAGCTACAAAAACTTGAGCCTGTCATTCCTATTCCAGTTCGTAAAACAGACCAACTACAACTACATAAGTACTATGCCCTACCCCGGCAATATGAACAATCAGCCAGCTGCGTTTACAAATGTATGGTCTCAAAACAATCAAGGCGGTTTTATTATGCCTTACTCAGCCGGAACCAATGCACAGATTAATGCGCTTACAGCGAACTACATCGCAAGTACAGCAGCGATCGGCGATGCATCATTTATAAGGCTAAAAAATATCCAGTTAAACTACAAAATACCTGTTAGGTCTTCATGGATAAAGCAGGCTTTAGTATATGTTCAGGGACAAAATCTGGCGACATGGACGAACTATTTCGGTCTCGATCCCGAGTTTACGTCAACCGGATATCTTCCCCCTTTGAAAACTTATTCTTTAGGATGTCAAATAACTTTTTAAAATTATGAGAAATAAATATAACATACTTTTTCTTTTTGGGATCACAGCATTTAACTTTATCTCCTGCGACAATTTGATAGAGCCCGACCAGCCGACAAACCAAATTAGCAGTACAGATGTATATAGTGACGTCGGCAATGCCGATGCTGTATTAAGTAATTTATACGCGGAATTACAGTATAATTCCGTATTGTCTGGCGGGACAAGAGGCTTGGGAGCACTCTTGGGAAGTTACGCTGACGATCTCGATAATTATATGGCGGCGTCTCAAACGGCTTACCTGGACATATATAATACTCAGGTATTACCAACCAATACGGTTCTAAAAACATTGTGGACAAATGCATACAAAGAAATCTACATCTGTAACAGTATCATCGAAGGAGTATCAAAATCATCCTCTATAAAAGATGAGGATAAAAATAGAATTATCGGAGAGGCGGTTCTAATAAGATCAATAATTCATCTTCGGCTTACCCAGATCTTTGGGGACATCCCATATGTTACTTCTAGCGACTATACGATCAATCAAAGCATTGGAAAATCTGCTTCTGGACAGGTATTGATGAATATAATAAATGATCTTGAAACCGTAAAAGATTACCTTAAAAATGATTACCGAAATGCTGAAAGGATTTATCCCAATCGTTATATCGCTGTCATGCTGCTTTGTCAGTCTAATATGTTATTGGAACAATGGGAAAAAGCAAGAATGTATGCAGAGGAAATTATTGCCAGCCCTTTATATCAATTAAATACAGATCTCAATCTGACTTTTAAAAAAGATGGTAAGCATATCATGTGGCAATTGAAGCCGCTAAAAGCAGGTGATGCCACGGAAGAGGCAAAATTGTACTTAATTTCAAGTGTGCCGCAGAACTATGCATTATCTAACAACCTTGTAAGTACATTCACATCCACGGACCTGCGGAAATCGTTATGGATTAAAACAATAACCTCAGGGTCAAATACGTATTATGGTAGCATAAAATATAAAAATTCATCTTCAAATACAAACGAATATTCAATCGTATTCAGAATTGAAGAGGTGTATTGTATGATGGCTGAAATTTTGGCACGGCAAAATAACGTGAGCGATGCGCTTACTTATATTAACAAAATACGAAACAGAGCAGGTTTGGCCAACATAAGCAATACAATTTCAAAAGACCAATTGTTAAATGAAATATTAGCAGAAAAAAGAAGGGAATTTTTTACTGATGGTGGACTGAGATTTTTTGACCTAAAACGATTCGACAGATTGGGTGATCTTTCTCCCAATAAACCCAATTGGCAAAATTTCAGAAGCTTGTGGCCAATCCCACAGTCTGAACTCATCCTGAACCCAAATCTGAACCCGCAAAATCCTGGCTATTAATGAAAGTTTTGCTGAAAATATATTCGGGAATGGTGATGCTAATCTGCGTACAAATCCTGGGACAAATGTCAATAGACCTTCCCAAGAGATTTAGGAATACTGTGTATGATGTAAAATTCCTGAAGATATCACATAATGATAGATGGATTTGTTTTCAGAAGTCATACGATTCAAATAGTGATACCCTTGTAGTTGTCGACCGTCAAAAACCTAATAAGGAATTTTATCAAAAATCTGATGTTATTCCTCTATATACAACCTTTACGCCCAATGGATACCTGTTCTTGCGAGGACAAAAATCGTCTGAGCTGTTAAAACTTCCCTCTACTGCTAAAGTATCGTGGAACAATGTTAAAGATGCAGTTTACGACAGTGTTTTTAATGTTATCCTGCTGATACAAGATGATGATCTCCTAATTGCTGATCAGGAAGGAAAAACCATTAATATGGTAAAAAATGTAAGGTCTATTCTTACCTCAAAACAGCGGAAGTTTGCAGTTGTTTCAGAAGGAACCAAAGAATCTTTATATATGATTTCAGGAAAAGACATCTTTAAGATATACGAAGGGGAAGAAAAGATAAAGTTTGTACTTGACTCAAACCTGGAGAACACAATCATCCTGACAGAAAATAGCGCAAAAAAGAAAAACCAGATTGTTAGCCTAAGCAATACAGGTCAGGAATTACCAAAGCCATTTAGTGTCAGCCAGGAGGTTGACCTAAATATCAGATCAGCTAAAGTTTTCCCCGTTACTCAACACCAGTATTTCGTGACATTGACCGTGAACAAGAAACGAAATGATAAAAACGCTCCGGACATATGGTATTCTAATGACAGTAAGCTGGAAACAAAGTTCTATGATGATACTGTTGAGTGCAGTTATCTGTGGAGAACTGATTCAAATACAGGAGAGCTGCTCGGCTACGGTGATGAAGATAAAGCCGCTTACTTTGGTAATCCCGACTATTATTTTAAATACAATCCTTATAAAGGTCAGGACTATTCGACGAACGTTTTGACCTATGAAGCTGAATTGGTTGGAATTTCAACGAAAAAGCCTGCTCTTACAATAAAAAGCAATATTATTATTGCCTCAAAAACCGGAGAATTTATAATAACATTAGAAAATCAATACTGGAAATTATACAATCTTTCTGAACTATCACAAAAGCAACTGCCGGTGGAATATACGCGCTATCATAAATATGGCTTTCCACGATGCTATTTTGCAGATAATGGGGAAAAAATTTTGTTCGAATCCAAAGGATTATTATATGAATATGATATAAAAAAGGGTATCACGAAGAAGGTGCCACTGATTGATGGTTACGAAACTCAAATATTGAACGGTGAACGTTCCACTTTTATTAAGGAATTTTCAACTAATACATACGATGCTTCAAAACCAGTTATTATTCGGTTCTATAATCGTGAGGAAAACCGATCTGCGCTCGCACTATACAATGGAAAGTCCGTTCATATTGTTTTAAAGCCCACGGCTGAAAATATTAGCACTATTAATCTTGCCAGTGGCTCACAAGCAGTAACCTATACCAAAAATACAATGAAGGACGTTCCCACGATCTTTTACAACAATAGAAAAGAGCAAGAACTTTATATAACAAATAAGCATGACCTGTCAGCTTTACAGAATCTGAGATCGAAGACAGTACAATATTACGGTCCTGACGGAGAAAAGCTATATGGTATTCTTATCTATCCGCTGGATTACCATCAAGGGGTAAAGTACCCGATGCTCGTTAGTATCTATGAAAAACAAAGGTACTTTGAAAATAAGTATCTTAAAGATGGCTTTGAAGGGCCTTCCGATGGCATCAATATCAGAAATCTTATCCAAAAAGGCTATTTTGTGTATTTGCCGGACATTAGTCTTGGAAATAGAGGGACCGGTGAAGCGGCTTTGGCTTGTGTTCATAGCAGCCTTGATACGATAAAAGATATAAGTGAAATTGATTTTCGGAAAGTCGGCCTGATCGGATTCTCCCATGGAGGCTACGAGACCAACTATATTGCAACACAATCCGACCGCTTTGCCGCATATATTTCCGGAGCCGGAAACAGCGATTTGGTACGGTCTTACTTTTCATATAATTATCAATTTAATGGCCCGTTTTACTGGCAGTTCGAAAACGGTCAATATGAAATGCCCAAACCCTTTTTTTCAGACAAAGAGCTGTACATTAAAAATAGTCCGGTCTACAATGCCGATTCTGTAAGAGCTCCAATCCTTTTATGGACTGGTTCTAATGATCAGAATATTGATTGGCAACAGACTATAGAATATTTTCTCAGTCTAAAAAGAAGTGGTAGAACTGCATTTGCTATCGTTTATCCTAATGAAGGACACGGGCTTGCCAACACAAAAAATTTGCTGGATATAGCCGTTAGGATTGAAGACTGGTTTGATTTTTATCTGAAGGGAGACAACAGTGTTGACTGGATAGAAAAAGGATTATCAAAGAAGGATGCTGATTAGCATCCTTCAATTTTGATGTTAATTAATTTTGTGGAATCTCAAACAGATTGTTTGGGCAGCTGGTACCGCTAAGATCACGTAAATTCTCTGTACCCATTCCCACATTTGCCGTACAAATGACACTACCAGTATCACTGCATGAAATGTGGGTATTCTGGCATTCCTCCAGTTCACCTGGTCTGAATACATAACCGTCTTTTACAGCTTTGTGAGCATTTTTGTTCACATTGGTGGCAAAGGCGCTTCCTGCGCCAAAAATTACAACTACTGCCGGTAAGATGAATTTTCTAAGTGTTTTCATAATACAATTATTGTTTGTTATGCCTACTCTGATCGGGTTTTCGGCTTTCCCCATGTTTAAAATTACGGGCTAAAGTTTGCGCAATACGATAGCTGGTAATCTGTTTTCCTGCCAATACAAAAAGATACTGGTCAGTAACAAGCAGCTGAGACATCTTTTTACTTCCGCGGCGTTGTACATAAAAGCTGCCCCAATATTTTGAAGATTCGGTATCATAGACATCTACAATATCATTTTTATTCCATAGGTCCCTGGATTCATAGCGCCCCATTGTTCCTGATTGAATAAACAGCAGCCCTCTATGAGCAAAAGAATTAGGGTTTAGGACGACAGGTGGTGCTGACATCTTTTTCCTTCCGTCTTTTAACTGCACTACTCTGATTTTAGAAATGCTTACGGTATCTATGGTTTTGATCTTATCAATGTTTTCAAGATTCCTGCTGGTACCTAATGCCTGATTTCGGTAACTGTAAACATACCAGATCTTACCACCATATTCATCGTAATGTAGCTTACCATCCACATCAAAAATACCATCCACCTGTTTTTCAAGTATATTTGGATAGAGCTTCACTTTCTCTTTCGATTTAAGATTAAGGCTTCCCAAGATAAGCCCTCCTGTAGTATTGCTTTGGGTTCTTAACACAAAACTATCAGGTCCAATGGCGGCAAGTTGATCAAAATAAACATCTTGAAAACTTATCTGATTAATTTTACCACTGAAATCATTTGGTTCTGATCGATAAATCGCCGGAACAATTCCATCGTACATATACAGATACTTATCAGTCACTAAAGATCTTACTGCATGAAAAGTGTGAAGCTGATCTGGAACTAAACGTATAGTATCAACTTTTGCTAAATCCCTGTCAATAGCCAGAAGGACAAAAGGCGAAGTGGGATTACCCAAATAAATTCTACCATTTGTTGCGCCAGCAAAATAATACGAATTATATTTCAGGTCATAAGATTTTTCCTCTATGATAGGATGTTGTGGGAACCTTCGGATGAAGTTGTTTTTTTCTTTTATGATATGTTCTGATGAATAAAAAAGATAGGTTACAATCGAAGAAAATATCGCAATAATACAAAGTATTGATAAACTAGGTCCAACCAAAACATTCTGTCTATATTTTGCAATAATCAGTATTGCCAGAATCGCAGCCATAACACAAACAATATTGAAGATCAAATGTTCTGTCCAGCCCATTTTCTCCAATATACCGCCACACGAACAGGGTACAAAATCACTATAATGAAGAATAAGGTAAATATATACAGTAAATGAAGACATTATACCTAAAGAAGCATAAAGACCAATCGTCCTTAATTTCGGTATCACCAGTAGCAAAACGATAACCACTTCAGATATAATGGTAGCGTACGAAATAAAACCCGCATAAGCACTAAGCAAGGGAGATTGGGCAATCTGAACCTGGAAATTTTCAAAATCCCTCATTTTACTGACGCCTGCATAGCAAAATAAAAATATAAAAAAATAAGCAACAACTGCCGGAAAATAGTTAATTAGCTTTTTCATAGTATATCAAATTAGCGGATGGTTTCTATACGATGTAACAAAATCCTGAAGTGGTTTTAGTTTCCTATTATAAAAGACTATTGTTGTGGACTCATTCTCCAATTGTCGCGATCTTTTGGCGGGTCTTTTTTCTTAAATTCGCGCGCCGTCAAACTGTCACCCTTCTTCAGTAAAGAATTTTGTTCAAATGCAGCTTCATTGTTTTCTGTTAATGTTTCATTTTCCCGACAAGAATTTAATGCTAATAAGGTAGCTCCTGTCAAAATAATTGTTAAAAGTTGTTTCATGATCTAGGATTAAATAGTGAATAATCCCGGCCGGTTTTTTTTTAGAATTCTGCCAACGAATTTAGAGAAGCACGCATCATCGAGAAAGCGAGCATGGACCCAATTTATAAATTGTACCGGGTACAATTTATAAATCGTACCCCCCTTATCATTTTACAAAATACTAAAAATCAACAATTTACAACGCTTTTAAACATTATTTTAGCCTGCACTTAATTTTCACTTGTAAATTATATTTCTCTCAAAAAGAGAACATGAACAACGAGAACTCTCGTGGGCAATAATCTCAAAAATTGAAAGGAAAAAATTAGAAGATTTAACGATTTAGCATTAAATGCAGGACGAGAAAATGTCAATATTAGATGACGCAAATAGTCAGATAGCGGATATTATCTTTTTTATTGTAAAAAATACATTTTTACAGTCGATATTCTTGCAATTAAGCAAACACTTGTTTAAATTTATACTCAAATTATAAGAAACTATTAATTAACCTTGAACTCAGTAAAAAGTTGGGATGAAACTGGTAAATGAATTCTAATGCATTTATTAAAACATTTCAATTACATATCTAATTTCTTATATTAGAATTCTAAACATCGTAGATAATTTGAAAAAAATTTTATTTTTATTAACTTTTACCTGTAAAATATTATGTGGTCAGGATTTTTCTGATTACAGGATTCAGTACGATAATTATGAAGAAAATGACGTGCGAGCATTTACCTTTATAAACCAATACATAAAAAAAGCAAAGGAAGAGAAAAACTATACCGAATTAGCACAGGCTTACAAAGATGCTACAAGCTTTTCGCCTGACAAGAAATTACAATATGCTGACAGTATGATCTGGGCTGCTAGTAGAACAAGAAGCAAGGATTTAATTGGAAGCTCCTATCTAACTAAGGGTACTATTTACTATTTTAATTTAAAAAAATTCAAATTTGCTCTGAACGAATATCTAAAAGCTTGGAACTACTTAGAACATACTAACGACGAGTATCTTTATTATAAAAATCTATATCACATTGGCGTTGTTAAAAGTTACCTCGGCCACTATGAAGAAGCAGTAAAAGTATTTGAAAAATGCCGGGCACATTATGGTGCAGAAAAAGCAATCGCTAATCTTCCCAATCTATCTTATAACAATAAGAAAGGTTTTTTAAACAGCCTTCAACAAAATGCTTCATGCCTTGTAGAGCTGAACCGTTTGGAAGAAGCTCGTTTATTAATTAACGAGGGCTTAAAAAAGACTGCTGGCGACATAGATTTTTACATTGAAAGAAGTTACTTTTATAAGTTACAGGGAATCATTGACTTTAAAAACAAAAACTACAATAGAGCAATTTCAAACTTTAATAATGCCCTCGCAGGTGTAGAAAAGAAAAATGATTTCACTAACATTTCCGCTGTCTATTTCTATAAAGGAAAAAGTCTTCTGCATAAAAACAAACTCAATGAAGCTATACAATATTTTAAAAAAGTTGATTCCATCTTTAAAAAACATGAGTTCATCTTACCTGAAGTAAGAGAAAGTTATGAGATATTGATCAATTTTTCTAAAAATACAAATAATGATAAAAAGGAGCTCTACTATACTAAACAGTTACTTAAAGTAGACCACATTCTTTCGACTGACTTCAAATATCTGTCTGAAAAAATCCATAAAGAATACGATACTAAAGATCTGCTGCAAGCAAAAAGAAGATTGGAAATTTCTAGTACCAACGGATATAGTATAGCATTTGTATTATTTTTCTTCCTGCTCGTTCTTTTCCTTATATTGTTTTTCAGATGGCAAAATGAAAAAAGAATCCAAGAAAAATATAACGAACTGTTGGCAAAAATGAAATCCGATGCTGAGCAAAAGCCAGCTGAAAAAGTAGATTTTAAGTTAAAAAACTCAAAACTAAATGAAGAAAAAGCCAATGAACTTTTATCTAAGCTAACAGCGCTTGAACGAGATAATTTCTTTCTTGAAAAAAGTATGACACTTAATAAACTTTCAATAAAATTAAAAACAAATACAACTTATCTATCTGAAATTATAAATGACTACAAAGGTTGCAATTTTAACACCTATTTAAATCAGCTTAGAATAAGCTATATAACGCAAAAATTGTATGAAGATAAATTATGGCGTAAATATTCTACTAATGCGTTAAGTGCTGAAGCAGGATTCACCAACAAATCAAAATTTTCAAAGGCCTTCTACAACAGAAACGGGCTATCACCAATTGAATTCATAAGAAAAAGAAATAAGGAATTAGGTGATGATGTGTAAATACTTTCATTTTTATTTCCTACACCTGCTTTCGCCTCCAACTCTGAGCTTTTATCCACTTCTAATTAATACCCATTGCACGTACTTACCGCAGTAATCTGGCATTATTTCTCCTTTCGATATATAGATTACGGTACTAATGGTTCCATCAACCTCCCATTCACCACTTACAGTACATTTTTTACCTGTTGCTAAAGAAACTTTCAAATTTTAGTTATTGTTTTTTAATTCGACTAACACGATATCGAGAATCGGGATCACGAATTTAGAGAAGCAATGCTTTTCTTAATAATGCCAGGTGGTACGATTTATAAATTGTACCCGGTACAATTTATAAATCATCCATTACACCATCCAATACAATATATTGATTATCAGTATCTTTTAAAACAAAGATCATCTTAAGTAAATATTCAATTAACTAATACCTTCATCTATAACGGAAGTTGCTAATAGGCTTTAAAAGACCATCTAAAAAGTTCAATTCGTCACTATTAGTCCGAATTTTACGTGTTAATAAAAAATATGCATATGAATCGACAAGTTTTTAGAAAAAGAATTGATCAATTATGGAACAGTTTAATGACGTCAATAGACCAGATTAACAGAAGTGACTTAGATATTATCTTTCGAGCTGAGGAAATTCTTATGGAGACGGATAAATCTATTACAAGTTTGAAAACATTGTTACAACAATACTCTTTTTCAGACTGGAGCGACGAAATCTATTTCTTTAAAAATACCAAACCACAGTTTGTAGCAATCTACATTTATTACTCTAAAGTTCTATCAATAGAAGCCTCAAAACCATATGCCGATCCGCAGGCATTAAGGTCATATTACGAAAGTGAGCGAGCTGCTTTATTATATTTTTATAATGAGCAAAAAGAATTTATCAGCTATTATCGCAGAAAATCAACGTTTCTTGATAAAAAGTATTTCGTACGTTTCAAATTTGACTTTAAATTAAAACTCAGTCCAGAATTATATAATTACGATAAGGAGTTCTGCACATCACACGACCATATCGTTGCACAAATTATTGCAAATGACCTCTTAGATCAATATCTAATGGACAAGGTGAGTACAAAAGATAAAAACGACAGATTACCCATAAGTCAAGTCAGGAAACTAGAATGGACAGCTCCTAAAGTTGCCTTGATTGAATTGCTATATGCGCTTTATCAAACGAAGTGTTTTAACGGTGGTCAGTCAGATCTCGCGGAAATCTTTAGGTGGGCAGAGAGCTCATTAAACATTAACTTAGGTAATTACCATAAGACTTTAAGTGAAATTCGGTTACGAAAAGGGGAAAGAACTAAATTTATATCTTTACTAGACAAGAATTTGAAACATTTTCTTGATGATCTGGATATTTAATGGTGAAAAATCTTTAAAATTTTTCTCATACTGTGAAAAAATAGCATAACAAAAGCTTAAAGCAGATCAATTATTAAGCCTATAGAGCTATTTCTGATTTTCCATTTTAACAAAAGCCTGTCCTACAACTGGCTACAAAGAAATCTTTCGGTAGTAACGAAAAACTACCGAAAGATTTCTTTTCTGATTTGCAAATTTTGTCAAGTGATTAAAATTTGAACTATGGAAATATCTATTGTAACCAAAGAAGATCTTAAGCAGTTAGAAAAAGAACTGTTGGAAGAGATTAAACACCTGCTGGAAAATAGCACTCCAATACAAAAACAATGGCTTCGCAGCTCTGAGGTAAGAAAATTACTGAATATATCGTCCGGTACCTTACAAACTCTACGGATTAATGGTACTTTAACATATAGCAAGATCGGGGGCTCTCTGTTTTACAGCTACAAAGACATTCAAAAACTACTCGAACAGGTTACCAGCCATTAATATTCATTAATAATTAGCAGCAAAATGAAACAAGCTAAAAACATCTTCCGGTTGTTTGACAATGTAGTATCCGATGCACAAATGCTTCCTTCTCACATCAGTATGTACGTTTCACTTATTCAGTTATGGTCTGTTCACAACTTTAAAAATCCCTTTCGAATTCATCGCGAAGAAGTTATGAAGTTAAGCAGAATAAAATCACTCGCAACTTATCACAGATGTATAAAGCAATTAGATTCTGTCAGACTGATCAATTATTTGCCAAGCTATGATCCGTATAAAGGAAGCCTTATTGAAATTATTGAGGACAGAGAAGAGGCATCCCTGCAGATAAATAAATCTTCAGAAAAGGAATTTCATTTCGCCATACCTGAATTATTTATGGTTGAATTATATTTTCGTGAAAGGGATTTTTCTTCATCAGAAGCAAATAAATTTTATTCATACTACCAACTACGGCAATGGAAATTGTCAAATAATAAGTCTATGACCAGTTGGCAGGCCGCGGCTAGAAACTGGATTCAAAACACTAACAATGAAAAGAAAAAAACCAAAAACTATCTTAACTCAAATTCCCACCATCAATGAAAAACATAGATCCTCAAACACCGCTGTGGAAGCTCACTGTTGAAGAATATCTGGAAATCATAAAAAATTTCTGTTCTGAAACTACATATGAATACGGACTGAAGGGATTGGCAAAGATCCTTGGATGTTCAATTTCAAAAGCTTCTGAAATAAAGTCTTCCGGAATATTGGATGAAGCCATAATACAAAGGGGTAATATTATCATTATCGATAAGAAAAAAGCAATAGAACTCTTCGGTGGAAAGTAACGTGTACTATCTGGAACTTATACAAAAGTTTTGGTCTTTTAACCAAAAAGCACGGCTTAATACTACGGCTGTTGCAATGTATCTGTATCTTTTGAAATTGGCAAACGATAACGGAGGATACGAGGTTAGCATCACGGACTCGACGATCGCCGACGCATTGTCCCTTACCCGCAAAACGGTCAAGCCGACTAAGGACAAGCTGCGGGCTTTGGGGCTTCTACAATTTGAAAATAAAAGAGGGCATCCCTGTTCTTACAGATTATTGCTGGATTATGCCATACCTGTGTCAGAAAGTGCGACTATTCAAAACACCACTAGCAACCGTAAACCCATTGAGGCGATGGTTGATCATAAAGTGATTAGGTTATCAGATAACGACATCGGTGACATTGCCGTACAAAACGTCGAAGAGCCGTCGGTATGTTTCAATTCCGGAAGTTATCCTTCCTGGGAGGAATTTATTCAATATGCGCGAACACTCGAAGCTTACGATGTTACCCTGGATTCCGAGATCAGGAATAAATACCTTTTGTGGTTAGAAAACGATTGGAAAAATGCAGCTGGCAGGCCAATTACCAACTGGCGTTCTTCTCTGAAAAGTACTTTACCGTATATGAAGACACAAGTGACTAATACCAGTCCTCTATCTATGGAGTATATTTCTAAAATTAAACGTCCAAAAACATCATAAAAAACGATTCTGAAAGATTATTATGGCTATTCCGGAAAAAGACCTGAAGCTTATACGTAAAAAATTTGAGGCAAAGCCCGAAAAAAATCCAGACAGGATACGCCTTGGAAATCATTTCGTAGACGATTTTATTTTTGAAGATCAAGAGGCTGCTGACATACCGATCAATGCCTTGCGGGTGATCTTTAATATTATTTCGATTATCAGCAATGAGCAGTTTCGACCAGAAGACAGGCCCAAACAGCTTTCCCTTTTTGATGAAGAATTCGAAACCGATCATAATATTTTTGCGGCAATGAAAATCAGGAACAGTAAAATTTCCCCCAGTGGCTCAACAAAACAGGTGGTGGACGCCTATGAGTTTCTTGCCCGATTCAAAATGAGCTGGTATAAATCTGTAAACTCAAAAGGGAAAGAGATTAAAACATTCGGAGGACTTATTTCTAATCCGAGTTATGACAAGCGCGGATATACAAGTTTTCTCATAAGCAGCTATTGGTTAAAAAAGCTGATGATTATTCCAGAATATAACTATATTCTTTACAATTTGGTATATAATATCAGGAATAACAAGCATATAATCTTTGCAATTTGGCTTTCTAAAATTAACGAGAATGGAACAGTTTTAAAACTGTCGACCTTCAATAAAAAGTTCGGATTAAAGTATAAGAATGCTAACGATTTTTGCTTTAAATTTTTGAAACCTGCCAGAGAAAACCTTAACAGGTATAATAATCTGTCATTCAACTATCATTATAAAGGCGATTCTATTTTCATCCAGCCTTTCTATATTAAAAGCACCATTGACATATCGTCAAATTCTGTAAAGGGATCAGAACTGATCAGTACGGTACGTGATCAAAATAAAAAAATCACAAGAAGACTTCATTATTTCAAAAAAAGGTATGGCTTAAAGCAAGAAGAGATGCTGCGTTTTTCTTACCAGTACAGAACAATTTCTCAAACCCGTGAGCTGATAGAAAAAGCTTTTGCGACATTTATCAAAAAAAACAGATTGAACGGAATAAGTTCTACTCAGTTCCAGGGAACTGACTTTCTAAGAAAGATTCAGGAAATTATCATTGAATTGTATCGTGAAACAAAAATGGGAGAACTTCTGCCGAATGGCTATCCTGTCATTTTATGAATTCGGAATTGCACTCATTCCATTTTCGGAATTGCACTCATCCCCTTTCGGATTTGTACTCGCTGAAGTTAAAGAATTATTAAAACAGCGTTCTTTTCTCCGGAGATTTCGGAATTGCACTCATCCCCTATTTTACAAAAATTAAAAAATTGTGGATAAATATTAGATTTTGTGGATATAGTACAAAAAAGATGAAAATGAAAAAATACAATTCGGATTTGTACTCATTTGAAAAAAGCTCAGATTTCGGAATTGCGCTCATCTCTCTTTCGGAATTGCACTCATTCTCAAATCGGATTTCTACTCATCCGGAAAACCACCGCAATTGCTTACAGCAGCTAAATACAAGAAATTATTAAAAGTAAACTAAAAAGTAATTAAAAGTCTTTTTTTACTTAAAAGGAAATTGAGAAAAATATTTGCTCTAAAAAGAAAAAAAAATGAACTGCGAAGAAATCAAACAAAAGATCGACATTCGGACGGTTTTAGAAATGTTCGGCCGCTTTCCAGTAAAAGAAAATAAAAGGTCTGCATTTTACTTTGCACTGGACCGCGAAGAGAAAACACCCAGCCTTTCTGTTGATTTCATCAAAAATAAGGCATTTGACTTTGGTACCGGAAAAAGTTACGATGTGATTTCCATTGTACAGCAAATTAAAAAATGCTCTGTATCGGAAGCCTTGAAATATCTTTGCAGCTCTGATTTTTCTTACCAGAATCCGATTCATAAGGAAAAAAAAGGCGAGATCCGGTTAAAGGACAATTATAAAATTCTAGAGATTAAAGAAATTATTCACCCTGCCTTAATCCGCTATTTGAAATCAAGAAATGTTCTTGAACAAAAACATCTGGTTCAGGAGGTTCACTACGAACGCCAGGATAAAACATATTTCGGAATAGGATTTCAAAACGATTCAGGTGATTTTGAAATCCGTAATCCCTATTCTAAAATTTGTTTGGGAAGTAAAGACGTTTCCTGGATTAAAGTCCGAAGTAATTCAAAAAATGAAGTCGCCGTGTTTGAAGGCTTTTTCGATTATCTAACCTTTCGGAATCTTAGTAATGAAGATCATCCTAATTGTGATTGTTTGATTTTAAATTCTACGGCAATGCTTTTTAAAGCCAAAGAAAAGCTAAAAGACTACAATAAAATCATTCTGTTTCTTGATAATGATGCTAACGGAAAATCCGTAAGATCAATCATTGAAAAGGAATACAAAAATGTGGAAGATAGCTCTTTAATGTATGCAGATTATAAAGATTTAAACCAATGGTTTTGTGTACAAAAAGAAGTCCCTTAATATTATATTTATTTACATTATTTCATTTTAAATGATCAATTACTGTAATAAAAAAACCTGCTTTTCGCCGAATGCGAGGTCGGTCTGCCGAAGGCGGTTGTATTGATTAATCGGGCAAACAGATGGATGGGAACGAATTGGAAAGCCGAAGTGAGGAAGTTTGAAAGGGATTCATCAGGAAGAGTCTGTAAAAATATGCAGTCAGCCATATATTTGTCCTGTGTCGATAATGTCAAATCGCGCTTTGAAATTGCGGATATTATCGACGAGGTGGCAGTAGGTAGATGGTTAAGCCGAAACCAACCTAAATATTGGGTTGATTTTGGGAATAACAAACATTCAGGGCAGGTCTTGCTTTCAACTGTGGGGGAAATTCGACAACCCAACTCAGAAAAATACGAAACGGTTGCAAGTCTTCCTTATATAACAGAAGAGTTCGGAGAATTACTCTTGCAATCCGAAACTGAAGATGATTCACCGAGTTGCAGTTTAGCCGAAGCTTTGGAAAAACAGGACTTATATATCAATTCAACATTGGCACAAATGGGCTGTTCTCTCTTGTTTAGCCTATTTCGTGACGGGCTTACTGAAAACAGGGGATTTTTCCTCAATCTCAAAAACTTCCATTCTCAACCTATAAAATGCTAATAGTCGCCCGATGAAAACATCGGGCGGCAAAAATGCCATTCCTTCCTATGGTCGGAAACGCATTTTTGCAGTTTAAAGCGGATGCAATCCCATTTCTAAAACAAATCCTTGCTTTCTTTCCTGTTGTTTTGAAAAAAGATTGCGCAGTTATTAGGATGATGATTTACTGTCTTGTAAATCATCAATCTTTTGCATCAATTCTTTATAATGAATTTTCGAATGACAGTCTGCACAAACTGAAATTAAATCTTCCAACTTTTCATTAAATATGTTCTCATAAGTTAAATGATGCGCGTGAAATGCAGGTTTACATTTACATTGAGTGCAAATATATCCGTCTCTTTTGAAAACCAGTTCTCTTTTCGCCTTCCATTCCGGGGATTCAAGATATTTATGATATTGTCCCCTTGGAGAACTCAAATAATTGGAATACGATACATTTTCATATATAAGTTTTTTCTCAAAATCTATCCTTTCTTTCCGTTCTTCAAAACATTCCAAATCAAATTCTCCCCTAATGTCAATGTCCGGAGTGTATTTAACCGGAAAATTTCTTTTAGTTCCTCCACAGTTTTTACATTGTTCGTACAATCTAAAATTTGGGAAAAATTTAGCATCATTAACGACAATTTTATTGGGGTTTCTACAACAATCATCAGATAGTTTTATTTCTTCACATCCACAATTCCCGCATTTATAAATATCGTGGTACTCAGTTTCGTAATACTTTTCTACTTCTTCACTTTTACATCTCTTACAAATCATCTTGCTTTTTTTTAAAGGGGAAAACAAACATTGAATGCAGTTTATCTGACCGTCGGTTCGTTTTCAGTATGCAAAAGTACAAATCCCGTTTCTGCTCAAAAAAATCTTTTTGGGTTTCTAAAAAAATTCTCTGCACTTCACTAGATAATTTTTCCAGACACTCCTGAATCCTCACTGACAAAAAGATTTCATAGCCTTCATTCCAATGCTTCCATTCAGGTTTTGTCTGAAACGAAATTTCTATCGTCAAAAAGCAATGAAAAACGACAAGCTGGTCAAATAAAAAGCATAGCGTTCATTGACATTCCCGAAAAATTAAAAATCAAAATTGAAACCCAGCAGTTGTCGAAAATGAATTATTAACAATTTAAAATTTCACATTATGAAAAAACCTGACATTTCAGCGAATGAGTTTTATAACCATTTTATAGGCACAGAAAACTATTACAGGTATCCTTTTGGGTTACTGCTAACCGACGGTGTAAAAGCTGTCGCAGACGAAGAAAAATGCTATTGGTTTCTTGACGCCATCGCATCTTATCAGTTTGAAGAAAAATTTAAAAACCGTGAATTCCAGGTTTGGAAAATTGAAAGAATTGAAAATACCAAATTTAAACTTTCTGCAACCAACGGAAACAATAAGGTCTTAGTTAGTCAAGATATTGAGTTTTCAGATTTCTTCTTTAGCGAATTTACCATTTGGAAAGAAGGTGATGTGCTGCTTCTGCCAAGTGAGCATTAACCGTCAAACCTCACGATGTACAGGCTAATCGTGTTTTTATAATCTTAAAAATAAAATACTAATTATGGGAACATATTCGATTATTTATTTGAAAAAACCTGAAATGGCAAAAGAAGTTAATAATCTCCTGAAAGAAAAATATAACCTGAAATACGAATCATATAATGGAATTGAATACGGCATTTTCTTCACGCAGGAAATGTTTGATGAGGATCTGAGATTTATGAATAAAGATGAAGAAGGTAAACAAAACCTATCGCATTATCAACGCCCAATCTCCAAAGAAACCTACCATCTACTGTTATTTGGTATAGGCAATTGCTTTGGTGATATTGGAACATTTTGTGTTAAAATCTCCTGTATTGCCGAAGAAGAAATCAAAACAACTAAAGTTTTGCAGGAATTTTTCAAAACTCCTGAGTTTAAAAAGTATGTCAATATCAGAAAGTCTAAGAATCTACGTCAATTATTGAATACTGAAGTATAACTTGAGCTTATTAAGGAATTGGAAGTTAATTTCCAATTCCTTTTGTCCTTAAAATCGTATTTTCAAAGTATTTTCCTGTCAGCGGCAAAAATACAATTACTCCCTTCGGTCGGAAACGTATTTTTGCGGAAAAGGAGCAACCCTATTTCAGAGACAATGCCGTGCTGTGCCGTGTTGTTCTGAAAAAAGGTTGCAAATCACTTCTAAATGTCAGATATTTTTCCAAATAATTTGACAACTTTACTTATTATTTGTGACATTTTTTCTTTTCAGATTGTGACATTTTTTCACTGATAAGATTCTGGTATATCGTTTGAAAAATGATTGTTGTGTTCTTTAAATTTTATTGTTTAACCAAAAAAACGTTTGTTATGTCAATCGAAAAAAGAAACAATGGCAGTTTGCTCCCTGCAAATCCACGTACACTGTTCGATGACTTTTTCAGTCGCGAACTATTTAATTGGGGGCAATAATAATTTTTCTTCCACACGGACGACTCTCCCATCAGTGAACATTATGGAGAATCCAGAAAATTTTATGGTGGAAGTCGCCGCACCGGGCATGGAAAAACAAGATTTCCAAATTAGCCTGGATGGTAATCTCCTTACTATTTCTTCTTCAAAAAAGGATCAGAAAGAAGAGAACAACAGCAATTATACTCGCAGAGAGTTTAGCTATCAATCTTTTAGCCGAAGTTTTGAGCTTCCCAAAGACGTAGTAGATGATGAACATATTGAAGCTAAATACGAAAGCGGTGTTCTAAAACTCAATATTCCAAAGAAAGAGGAAGCAAAAAAACAACCTCCTAAACTTATAGAAGTTCAATAATCACTTCAGTTTTTTACAGTTGGTTTTTTATAATGAAGCCAACTCATATAATTTTTGATTTTCAATTGAGAAATTTAATCTTTTAACATTAAGTAAAATTTTAATTATTGTCATTACTAAACTAAAATCAACGATTATGAAAAAATTAAGCTTATTCACTTTTTTTGCATTTTTATTTGCTGCGATCATTTATTCTTGTAACAGTGATAGTTTCAACAGTATAAGCGGGGATGATACAGCAAAAATCTCAAACGAGAATTCTAAAACTTTAGCCAGAACATCTGAAGAAACGGACGGCTTCTCTTACATTAACTCCAAAGACCCTGCTTTCGATAATTTTTTAAGTTCACAAACCTATCAAAACCATAAAGACTATATTAATGGTCTTGGTCAGATGGATCTTAACTCCATATTATATAAGCAATATGAAGTTGATGGAAAAGTGTATGATTTCTTTGTGGTTTCGCTTTCGCGAAATGGTAAATTGGAAGGTAAGTTAGAAATTCTCGATCTTAAAGACACGCCGTTCCTCCCGAACAAAGATAAATATGCGCTGAATTATGCTGATTTATCATCCTATGATATGGATAGACAAACCGGCAGTATCAAACTTTACGATCTAAATTATGAAAACTTTATGCATACCAAAATGGATATTGATAAGGGGTATTATACTAATGTTGAAGGAGATGGGCTTTCTGATGAGCTGAGGGAAAAATATGCATACCTTGCAAATCCGGCTAAAAGTGCTAATTTAACTTCAAGACATTTATGTGACAGTAATGGCAATGGAAATATATCCTTTGGTGAATGCTATAGCTGTATTGTAAGAGCCATCAAGCAAAATTCTACATCTACAGCAATCTGTCATTCATATGAAGCGATGGGGTTACCTTGGTGGGGATCTTGCGGCGCATCAGTAACCGTATCGTGTGCAATCATTTCGTCAATATCTTAAAATATATATATGATGCTTTTTGAAGACCCAACTTATTTAATTATTGCATTTGCAGTATTTGCGGCATTAAACGTTGTTACAATCAGAGATATTCTTAAAAACAAAAATCTTTCAAAAAGACAAAGAAACAATTACATCTGGTTGCAGTTCGGCTTACCGATCATTGGTTCGATTATCTATTTTTCAGAAAAAAGTGATAAATCGCTTCACCTGAAAAAGTAGTTTCTGACCTGACATTTACAGATAAGCTGCCTCAGTTTTGAGGCAGCTTATTTATTAAGTATTCAACCCATCTTTATTCTAGGCAATCCAATTTCGTGTTCCTGCGGATAGGGCTGCCTGAAAGTCATACTGACATCTTCCCGCAAACTTCTTTCCATCTCTTTTGATTTGTTCTCATCCATTGAATACCTCGGATCGGCAATAAGGGGCATTTTGGCCATCCTTGTAATGGTTACGGTTGGAAAATGGTAATCCACTTCGGCGGTTCCAAGTAAAAGGTAGATTCCCCCTTCTTTAAAAGGAAATTTTTTCAGGCTGTCCGGAAAGTGCGCGGTATCAAAGTAGTCACCGTTCACATCAATCCAGGTTCCAAAATACATATCGTCTTTCTTGCCCGGATGGTTTTTCATTTTAATGGGTACGTGCTTCCTGGAAATCAAATAAGCCAGCATTCTAACTTGCTTCTTGTGATATTTTAAAAGATCCTTAACCAATACATCCCCTCTGTGTTTCGTCTTTAGTAAATCAAAAATAGAATAGGAAACCGGAAATCCTAATATCTCAATTTCATCAAAAGCATCTTCAAATGGATTTCTATCGATTGCCGGTAGCTCATAATTTTTTTGAGGTTCATCAAATAATGAGATAATCTTAGTTTTGTATTGATTTTTTGAAAGTAAGAATCTTGCCTCAATTAATAACTCGTGTTTTTGCTTTCCTGTGAATCTGAAAGCGCCGACAAAAATTAATATCTGCAGCGTTTCAATGCCGATATTAACTCTTTTGACAAAATCCTCTAAGGATTTGTAATCTCCATTCTCTTTTCTTTCCTCAGGAATAAATTGCTTGATAGATGCTTCCAGTTTCTCAATATGCATTAATCCTAAATAGACATCCGAGCCATAGACTGTCGTATGAAACTCACTAAGGTTAATGCACGGATTATGAATTGTAGCGCCTGACATCTTGGCTTCGTGAACATAGACCTCAGTGCGATAAAATCCTCCACCATTGTTAATTGCAGAAACCATAAACTCAATAGGATAATAAACTTTCAGATATAAACTTTGATAACTTTCCACCGCATAGGAAGCTGAATGGGCTTTACAGAACGAATATCCGGCGAAAGATTCAATTTGTCGGTAAACTTCCTGAGAGAGCTGGTCCGGGTGACCTTTTCTTTTACACGATTCAAAAAAATCATCTTTTAATTTCTGTAAAGCGGAAAGAGAACGTCCCTTTCCACTCATTGCCCTTCGGAGAACATCGCCATTAGCTGCTGATACTCCGCCAAAGTGCATCGCAACTTTTATGACGTCTTCCTGATAGACCATAATTCCATAGGTTTCCCCTAGTTCTTTTTCAAACACATCGTGAAAGTATTCAAATTGCCCCGGATGATTATGCCGGAAAATGTATTCACGCATCATTCCGCTTTGGGCAACTCCCGGGCGGATAATGGAAGATGCTGCTACCAATACTTTGTAATTGTCACATTTCAATCGTCGCAACAAGCCTCTCATCGCTGGTGATTCAATGTAGAAACAGCCAATGGTTTTTCCAACACTCAAATACTCATTACACTTTATTTCATCTTTCGAGATTCTTGTATCCTCAATATCTATGTGAATTCCTCTTTTTTCCTTAATCAAATTAACCGTATCTTTAATTGTTCCCAGCCCTCTCTGAGATAGAATATCGAACTTTTCCAATCCAATATCTTCTGCCGTATGCATATCAAATTGTACGATCGGAAATTCTTTTGGTGGGAATTCTAAAGCTGAATAATTGGTGATCGGTTCTTCAGAGATCAGAATCCCACAGGAATGCATACTTCTTTGATTAGGAAATCCTACCAAAAGTTGCTCATATTTATAAATGAGCTGAACCACTGAATTCTGGTCGTGTTGTTCTTTCGGTTTTTTAGAAAGCTGATCCAGTTCATCTTTAGGAAGTCCGAATACTTTTCCCAACTCTCTGAATCTTGATTTTCTTTTAAATTCCACATTAGTTCCGCAAAATGCCACGTGATCTTTTCCGTACTTTTTAAAAATATATTCTAAAATGACATCACGATTTTTCCAGCTCCAGTCGATATCAAAATCAGGAGGCGATTTACGGTTCAGGTTAAGAAAACGTTCAAAATAAAGATCAAGTTCTAAAGGACATATGTCTGTAATTCCAAGACAATAGGCAATAATGCTGTTAGCGCCGCTACCTCTGCCAACATGCATAAATCCCATCCGGTTGCTGTATTGAATAATATCCCAGGTGATGAGGAAGTAACCGCAAAAATTCAATTCATCAATAACTTTTAGTTCTTTTTCAACCCTTGCTTTCGCCAATTGACTATTATCAGGATATCTTTTACTTAAACCTTCATATGCTAACTGAGACAGTAATTTAAAATCATTTTCCCTGCTGTCAGTAAAATACTTTTTATTTTTAGGTGTATTAAATTCAAAATCAAAGCTGCACTCATTAACGATATGTTTAGTATTTTCAATAATTTCAGGGTAGTGTCCGAATTGACTCAAAAGCTTTTTCTTATCAATAAAACATTCATCTTTTCTGCAATAATCTTTTTCAGTCAGTTTAGTAAAAAGGGTATTGCCATCAATCGCCCTCAATACTTTATGAAGCTTATATTCTTCATCGGTTTTAAAGGTTACCGGATGAAGAATGACCATTTTATGTATTAAAGATTTGAGTTCGGAATTGATTAAAAGGTTTAATTCATTTTCTCTGACTCCAATAAACTCGTGTTCCAATAGTTTTTCAGGTATATTTTGTAAAGAGTAGATGACAAAACAATGTTCCAACGGAGGATTCATTTTCGGAATACTAATACCATCACAGTTGTAATCCGTCAAAAGCCTGTTGACTTCAGCAATGCCTTTAGGATTTTTAGCTAGACAGATATAATACTGCACATTTTCAACCCGTACATCGACCCCGACAACCGGTTTAATACCGTTATCCTGGCAAAGTCTATAAAACTGATAGATCCCGGTTACCGTATTGATGTCAGTCAATGCCAAAACTTTTAACTTATAATCAACAGCCAACTGCACTAAATCTTCAACAGAAATAGTCCCATAACGTAAGCTATGATAAGTATGGCAATTGAGAAACATAAGTTATTTTTAATTTAAAAGGCCCGAAGCACGTCCAACGCTTTTTACTCCAAACCTGTCTTTGATTTTATCCATTGTCTGGTATAATGAGATCAGTTCTTCCGTATCTTCGAAAAGATTCATCTGATGGCTTCCGTGAACAAGTCCGGTAAATTTTACCCCGACTAGACGAATTCTCATCCTGCGGGTATATACTTTTCTGAACAATTCTAAAACATATTTGAGCAAAGTATGATCTGCTGAAGTATAAGGTACTTTACATTGTTTAGTCTCTGTATCAAAGTTCGCATATCGTATTCTAACAGAAACGGTCGAGGTCAGCCATTGCTCGTGTCTCAGCTGGTAACAGAGCTGCTCTACCATTCCGGAGAGAATACTTCTGATATTCTGAACATCGATAGTATCTTCGGTAAAAGTTGTTTCCGTAGAAATAGATTTTCTTTCAGAATATTGAATGACAGGCGTATTGTCAATACCGTTGGCTTTCTTCCATAGTTCCGTTCCGTTCTTTCCGATCAGTTGCTGCAATACATCAACAGGCATTTGGGAAAGTGTCTCTATCTTTCTGACGCCTAATCTTGAAAGCAGCTGAAAGGTCACATCGCCGACCATCGGAATCTTTTTGACCGATAAAGGATTTAAAAAAGGCTGAATATATTCAGGCTTCACTTCAAATCTTCCGGCGGGTTTAGATTCACCAGTTCCAATTTTTGAAACGGTTTTATTGGTAGACAATGCAAAACTGATGGGTAATCCTGATTGCTTGGTCACGGCATCGGCAATTTCAGTTGTCCATTGATAACATCCGAAAAACTTATCCATTCCGGAGAGATCCAGATAAAATTCATCCACACTCGCTTTCTCTAAAACTGGCACTTTTTCCTGAATGATCTCTGTTACCATATGCGACATATTGGAGTAGTATTCCATATCGCCTTTAATGACCTGTGCTTCGGGACATAATCGCAGAGCCATTCTAATCGGCATTGCCGAACGTACCCCGAATTTTCTGGCTTCATAGGAACATGATGCCACTACTCCACGATCTCCACCTCCTATGATAACAGGCTGTTTCTCTAACACAGAGTGTCTCAGCCGCTCACAGGAAACAAAAAAAGTATCCAAATCCATATGTGCAATTGCTCGTCTCATTTGACAAAATTAGATACTAATTGTATCATTTTTTATATATTTGTAGATACAAATTGTATCAATGTCAATTTTTTCAGAAAACATCAGGTATTTAAGAGCTCAAAAAAAATTATCACAGCAAGAGCTGGCAAAAGAAATTTTTTTGAGTAGGGTGCGTTATTCGAAATACGAAGATGGTCGTTCAGAGGCTCCCTACGAAGTTTTGATCAGGATTTCGAAATATTTTAACATCAGTATTGACCTTTTACTTACAGTTGATATCAGGAAATATCCTTTGGAAGATATGATCAACCTTCCGGCGAATAAGGTGTTGCTTCCAATAGTTGTAGATACGGAAGGTAATAATTTTATTGAGATTGTTCCGCAGAAGGCTTCTATGGGATATCTGAAAGGCTTTAGTGACCCTGAATACATTGAAAACCTACAAAAAATATATTTTCCCTTCCTTAAGAATGGGAAATACAGAGGATTTTTAGCTGATGGTGATTCAATGCCTCCATTTGCCGACCAGTCTATTCTCATTGGTGAGTATGTTGAAAAACTAGAAGATTTAAAAGCCAACAAGGAATATATTTTTGTGACGCAGGAAGGGATTACCTATAAGACTTTTTTGAAAAGAAATAAAAAGTACATTACCGTTTTAGCGGACAATTCATTTTATGAACCATATAATATTGCTTTGGACGAGATTGCTCAGGTATGGCGCTACGTGAGAGGAATTTTGCCGCAGGATTATAAACCGCACACCCTGCCTGATAAAGCGAATTTGAAAAATTTAGTGGACGAAGCTAAAAAGAGTATTAGCAAACTGGAAAATAGCTTATTGAGATTAAGCCAAGAATAAAAAAACTTCCCCGAAGGGAAGTAAAAACACAAATGATGAAAAAACTCTCTATTAAGAGAGGGCGACAAATATATAAATAAATTGAATTACAGATCATGACTCAGCTCAGCTTATTCGATTCCGAAGATCTATACGAGTTTCCAAAAGACCTTTTGGAATTCAGAGAATTTTTTCTGAGCAAGGAAGAAGCAGACCTTTTGAAAGATAAACTGCTCCATTCTACACGTTGGGAGCAACGCACACAAAAAATGTACGACAAAACGGTAATAACGCCTCGTCTCACTGCGTGGTATGGTGATACAAAGTCTTACGATTCGGCTGATAATAATACAACTGTAAGGAATGAATGGACTCCTGAATTATATGCTCTAAAAGAAAGAATTGAAAAAGAATTCGGTTATCAGTTCAATGGTGTTTTGCTCAACCTATATCGCGATAATAATGATTCAGTAGCCTGGCACAGGGATAAGGAGAACCGTTATGGGAAACGCCCTGTCATTGCATCCATTAGTCTCGGACAAACCAGAAACTTTGATTTCAGAAAAAAGGATCATCATCAAAGCAAGTACAGCTTGCCGCTTCCAAACGGTTCACTGCTCATTATGAAAGGAGATTTGCAGGAGCATTGGGAGCATAGAATTGCTAAGTCAACTATTCCTATGAAAGAGAGAATCAATTTGACATTTAGGTTAATTAAGGTTTTATAACAGTCAATTGCATACTTTAGTACAATTTTTTTGGAAAAACTAAATCTTGGTTCAGAAATAAGTTATCCTAACTACCAGTAATTAAACAAATTCGAGATATTGATATTAAAAAACAGGAAGACTGAATCTTCCTGTTTTTCTATTGTTAATTAAAACTAATTTTTAATTATCGTTTGATTTACTAAGGTTTCGTTGTCTTTTGAAATATTTACTACATACATTCCTGTCGGAAAACCTTGTAGATCGAAAGAGTTTCCCGCTTTGGAAATTACAACGGCTCCCATACTGTTGGCAACAGTTATTTGATATTGTTCTTCTTGTTTCGAAATTACAGTTTTTCCCGAAACACAAGGTGGTTCAATATATTTCAATACAACATAGCTATCAGAAGTCTCTCCATTTTTTGCAATAGAAAATGTTTCACAAGGTGCAGCCGGCGGTGGTGTTATAGTTACTGTTTGAGTAGATGTTCCACAACCATTTGTTGCTTCTACTTTTACCTCCATAGACCAATTATTATTACTTCCTCGTGCAAATCCTTCAAGTTGATTATTATAGGTATGGAGAAATACACCATATTGGGGACTTGATGACAATTTTGTCCAGGTTACCTGAGTAATGCCCTGCTCGCTACCGACAGGTGTTGCATTACTATTACTTAAATAGAAATGAGATTCGTTGTAGTAAGTGGGATCGTTAATCTGGGACACGCTAAACATAGGTTTTCCTATCCAAACCTCCTTAGTAACCGTATTGCTTGCTCCACCCCCAGCAAGATATGCTTGTAACTTCAGTAAACCATTCGCATTTGCTTTAGGAGTAAGTGAGATTTGAGGCTGGTTACTAGGACCAATTATATCAACGAGGTTAGCGCCATTTATTACCGACCATTGGATTGTTGGTGCAAAACCTGTTGTATAAGTTGTGTTATTATTTCCACACAATAGTGCGTCTCCGCCTATTTTTACTTTGCTACCACACAAAAAAGCGGTAGTTAACTTTTGATCTTTGGTGGCTTCTGAGAATTGATTGAGAATAAACTGTCTATTCCTTGGGCTAAAATAGGTATGGCTTGTATTTTCTCCATAGTAACTTCCTATCTCCTCCGCTACAAAGTTTGCAAAAGGGATATTACTGGCATCGTCAACTGGTGAAAAAGTTTTCTGATATTCATTTTCTGTAAGCGTTGTATTTCCAAAATTGTAATCCAAAGCGCTGGGTGTTGGAACAAAAGAAAAATCAGTTGCAGTAATATGATTGCCGAGAAATTCAGGTAATGAAGATGTTGGAAATCTGTATTTCCCACCACCATATTTATCAATAGGCAGCACATTAGAGGGCTGATTTCTGCTTCCAGAAAGTAGGGTATGTTGAGCTGGGATTACCCATAAAATATCTTTTTTATATACTATCTTTCCATAATATAATTGCTTTGACTCATTAATGCTAGACATTGGTCGAGCAACAAAATCATAGTAATAGCGGGATTTTCCCGGAACAACAGAAAGTATTACCTGAGCAGGATCTAATGTTACGCCACCAATCAATGCCCCGATAAAATCTACAAACCAGCCTTTACTATTGTGATGCATTGTAACCAAATCCTGGAGGTTTTGATCGGTACCACATTCGCTTCCATTTGAAATAGCTACATTCCTAGTTTGCTGAGGATAACCTTTTGACTTTAAAGTTGCTTGCCAGGTGTTGTGGACAGAATTATCAATGCTATAGTTACTATTAATATAATTGATTAACATTTGCCTGGAAGCAGGAGTATCGGCAATCGTAAGAATGTCGCTTACAGGAGCACCACCAGTGAATATAGGCGAAAAAACATAATTAAGACCAGCAACAATGGGCGAACGAAGAAAAGTTTTTGAAATATGTCTAAGCATATATTGCAACCCTAAAGGTGTATTTGCGCCCAAATGGGGAGAATCGTGAGAAATGAATAATTTTGTATCGTGGTTTTCCCCGTTATCCTCCATATCCTTTAGCGCATATCGAGCAATAAGACCTCCCATACTTTGCCCTAAAACTACATTCTTCTCGCTTCCTATTTTATTCTGATTTACCCATCTGATTGCTTTTTTTAATAGTTCAGCATTATTTTGTATATAGTCAGTACCAATACCCCAATCTACATAGATGATATCGTAATTCCCTTCTAAATAGGATTTTAATGCAGTATTTTGCATACCTCCTCTATTTAAAAAATCATCAATATTATTATCTCCGCCTTCTTGTCTAGGTGCTGTTATATGACCTGTATCAAAGCCTTCTGCTACAATAAAAGGCTTTGTGATTTGAGTTTGCCCATTACGAAGTTTAATATATAGTGTAAGTTTTGGTTTATTTACAACCGTCGGGGGGAAAGGAATAAAATACTGATAATTTTCCAGTTGTACTTTCCAGTAATTGTTGGTGGACAAGTTAGCTGCAGCAGAAAAAGCTTGCCCATTGTCATTTATATCGACATATTTTTCCAAATCTCCAGTAACTGAAAATTTGTTTTTTGAGTATAGTATTTGTCCATTCGTTAATGTAAGTTTATATGTCCAGGTATATTCACCGGCAGAGGGATAACTAACAGGTATCATCTGACCCAATGTCACTGTCTGAAAGTTGGTGGCATCGGAAAATTTCACTTCGAGAATTGAGATTTCACTAGTGTAATTACTTAGAAACAGAGTAGGTGGAAAAACAACATTGAAATGTAGTTTGTTGTGACTGTTCGCAATTGGTGCCATTGCAAAAACTTTGTTGATCTCATAAGGATCTTGCCAGACATTATTTACGTAAACATCTAAAATTTTATTTTGAGGTGTTAACGTTAGAGATCCTGTAGAAATATTATTCAATCTATCAGTAGGCAGATTCGGAGCCATATTCTGAAAAGCTAGTTGATTGCTTTCTGAAAATTGGTTATATTTGAAATAGGTTCCACCTATCGGCAGTAGATCAATTGTCTGGTCCTGAAACCACTCACTTTGAAAATCAGCGGGAGATTTAAGAGCACTGCCATTCGACGATATTTTACTCATTACTAATGACCCGTAAATGTCATTTATGATTTTAGATGTGGTAAATGAACTATCCGTAGGAGTTCCATTATATTTCTTAAGATCCGCAAACTCTATTCCTGCATCCAGTAGTAGACCTGTTTGTATTTTTGTCTTGTCCAAATCTGAAAAGGGCAATAAAAGTGTAGATTCCAGGACCGGATTGACGGGATCACTCGGCTGCGCTACAAGTTGTGGACTAACTTGGACTTGTCCAAGTAGAAGCTTTGACAGCAATAGGAATGCTGCCAAAATACTTAATTTTGTTTTCATAGGTTAGTGTTTATTTAGTTTTTAATCGAACTTTTTATCAAAGCGTCCTTCTGTTATAGTAACAATATTCCCATTGCTATCTTCGGCTTTGAATTCAAATGTTCCAGAAACAATTTGGTTTTGAAGATCGAGTCTCGTTATTTTTATTCTACCGGTGTTGTTTGAGTTTGATGAGTAACTAACCTTATCATTACTTGTATAGCTTGCATAGTTGTAACCATCGTCAGGTGTTTGATTAACAACTTCATATGTTTGGTTAATCTCTAAGTTGGGGATTGATACAATTAGGTCAATAGATTCAGTGTATCTCTCAGGATCTTTTCTTAAATCTAATTTTATTAAATAATAGTTATTATTCAACTTTTCACAATAGGTGCCGGGTTGGTTAATCTTTTTTGTGGTAGCTACCCAAACTTTGCCATTTATTAATGCCCCTGCAGTGTTTTTACCGGATTGCGTTGCTTCTGGCAATACATTTTGATCCTGCTCATCATCTTTGCAAGAAGAAAAAAGTCCTATTGATAATAGAGCTACAAAAAGTAGATTTTTCATAAGAATGTAATTTCGTGGTTATTAAGAGTTTGTAAATTAACCATTTTTTTTCTTTACTTACAAATTTCTTTGATACAGTCATAGCAATGGGATTCAACCAATTCTTATATTGGAGAGTTTCGCATTTTCTAAAGTCAAATACAGTACAAATTCTTATACTTCGTAATTGACACCAACTCCAACTTAAATTGCATTGACAGATATAAAAAGTTTATATGATTTATGAAACTCACCTTAATATTAATGGTAATCAATAACTATACACCATTTCCAACCTTTGGTAAGATGGATGTAAATTTTCTATTTAGCTGTGTAAAAAAGCTACACAGAATTTCCAACATTACGTCAATTGAATGCAAGCTTTCGACCAAGATGAGTAAAATAACTACACGCAATTTCTGAACGTGGGTAAAATAGATACAAGCTTTTGTACTTAGCAACATACGAAACTGCACACATTTTCCAACTATATGTAAAATGAATACAAACTTTCGATTTAGATGGGTAAAATAACTACACGCAATTTCTGAACGTGAGTAAAATGAATACAAACTTTCTATTTGGATGCGTAAAATAGCTACACGCAATTTCAAAACGTGGGTAAAGTAGATACAAACTGAAAATCTATTATCTAAGTATTTTTTTCCTTTCAAAAGCAATACACGATAAAGATCACGCATCATCAACAGAATCAAACTTTTACAATTATTTTTCAGAACTCTTAAAACTACCCTCCTCTTTTTAGCAAGATGTGTCTTTGTATATACAAACTTTTCAAGTTGTACATCCAAAGACTCTCTTGCCTTTTTGCAAAAGGGGAAAAAACTTCGGAACTCGTTTTTTTCTTTATTGAAATCATATACAAATTCCAATTTATTCTTTATTAATCTCCACGATTTACAGATTAGACCAGAATGGTCTTATTTAGCCCAAGCCCTTTGAATACTATTGTTTTCACGATTTTGATGTTCCAACTTTGCAACAGAAATCATAATCAAAAAAGATGAAAACATATCTTTACTTTTTCTTTAGCTTATTGACCATATGGGTCTCGGGACAGGTTGGAATCAATACTGTATCACCAGAGACCACTTTGGACGTTACAGGGAAACCGGTTGATCCTAATCATTACGACGGGATTATTCCACCACGAATAACGGGAGATCAATTGTCCAGAAAATCATATTCAATTTCAAAAAGAGGAACCGTCGTATTTGTGACTGTTCCTGCTACAAACTTATCCGGGCAGGTTATCAATGTTAGAACTACCGGATTGTATTACTTCGATGGTACGGCCTGGCAACCTGTATCAAAAGATGTTGATCCGATAGAATATTACATTTTATTGACTTTCGATTCTAACAGCACGGCAAGTCTTGCCGCAACCTCCACCTGGACGGAACCAAGAAATCAATGGGCGAATACAAACAATTACCTGACCTCTTCTAAAAATTACACCATAGGCTCAAAAAACTTTGGAGGGCTTGAAGGATTTGTTGTATTCAGAAAAATCAACGGTATTGTTAATGTTCGTTTTCGTTTGCATCGAACCGACAATTCTACACCTGTTACGGGTAAGGCTCTTATTGATATTGAAGACATATTTAACGATATAGGTTATATTCCCAATCAAATTGTTCTCTTACACAACGAAAATTCAACCCAGTACTTTCCTGCATTGCTAGAAAATTACGCTATACAAATTCCTCAAAGCTCGCTGAACCAGATATCGACTTCCATTTACACTTACGGAGAAGTACAGGGGTATTCCAACTGGCGGGTTCCATATTTAAAGTAAGATTCTAAAAACCAAATGAAATTAAAACAACATAACACAATGAAAAACAATTTTCTCAAATTATTCTTTGTATTAATGACCACCAGTGTTTTTTCACAGGTCGGTATTAATACTCAGACACCAAAAGCCACTTTTGAAGTGGTCGGAAAGCCGGACGACGCGAATCATTTTGATGGTATTATTCCACCCCGTATTACAGGGGATCAGATCTCTGCAAAATCATTCTCTACTGCTCAGAAAGGGGCATTAATCTTTGTGACATCACCAGCTACTAATTTGGTGGGACAGGCGGCTCATATCGAAAAATCGGGCTTATATTGTTTCGACGGCCAGCAATGGATTCCTGTTTTGCAAAGCGATCCTTTAGAAATCGTCGCACTCAGAGGCAACACTTCCTCGGTTGAGTTGGTGGTGAAAAATAGTTTGAAACTTGATTTTGACCAAAAGGAAAATTATATCCTGGGAAAATCAAGAAGCCCCATCACAGGCGAATACAACTCTATTCTAGCTACCGATGCCAATATTACATCAGGAAAAGGTAACTCTGCCAGCGCTTATGCCATGTCCCAGGGAGAAGTTACCGGGAAATTGAACTATGGCGCTGGTGTATCAGCATTGAATGGAATTGCAAATAGCGTAATTTCAGGAAGCCGGAATATAGGGATAGGCGCCGGAGCCATGTCATACATTACTTCCGGAAATGATAATATATCGATCGGGTATTTATCGGGAACCGGGAACAGGACAGGCTCTAATAATGTGTTCATTGGAGCTGGTGCCGGAAGCCCCGCAACAGGAAACAGAAGTGTCAGCAATAAGTTAGCTATACATTCCACCCCCGTAACAACAAGCTCAACCAGCTTTTGGGACAGTATTACCAATAATTATACGGATTATAAATTTGCGTTGATCTCGGGGGATTTTTCTGAGCGATGGCTCAATATTAATGGTAAGCTAAGCGTGACACCATCACAAATGCCTAATGCAGATGGTGATCCGGCATATACCAAGAAAGTAGTTGCCAAAGCAGACGGTTCATTTGGGTTCGCCACAGAACTGATTCCTGCGCCACCTTCTAGCGGAACCTATATCCTTAAAAGTGTGAATGGCATTCCCAGCTGGAGTGTCCCATGAAGCAGGAGGGAAGTAGAAGTTCTGAAGTGATCTTTTTCAGGATCAAACTGGAAAGAAAGGCTGACTGGAAAAGAACGTGCAGAGAAAGAAACATCTCCCTGACCAGCCTGATTATCGATTCGGTGGAGAATAGACTGATGGATGATGAAAGAAGAAAAGTCCTGAACTTCATCGAAAAGCAGGATAACATCTTTGCCAGGATCGAAACCAATATCAACCAGGTGGCAAAGCTGGTTAACGGACAGAAGAACATTTCGGAAAAACAACTGGAATTATTTTCGAAACAACTCTCCGAGGTACAGAAGCTTAAAGCACAGCAAAACAAGATGTTTGAAAACATATACGCATTGCTTTCAAAATGATCGTCAAGCTTATGAAGCCAGCGGGAAATCATTTCCCTGGAATCAATTACAATGATAAGAAGGTAGAAAAAGGAAAAGGCGAACTGATGCTGATGAAAAACTTCCCTTCATTTATCAATAAAGACGGTGACAAGCAACAGGTAAGGGATTATTTAAAAGCGATATCCAAAAGTACGAAAGTACAAAAACCGCAATTCCATGCTGTAATCTCCACTAAATTTCAGGATCATACCAAAGAAGAGCTCACAGAGATCAGTGAAGATTTTATGAATAAAATGGGTTATGGGGAACAGCCTTACATAGCAGTTTTTCACAATGATACTGAGAACAATCACATCCATATTGTTTCCACAAGAGTAGATAAGCAGACCGGAAAAAAGATTGATGACAGTTACGAAAAGCTAAAGGCGCAAAAAGCTTTGACCAGGGTGATAGAAAAACTATATGGAATTAATGAGAAGGAAAAATTAGATAAACTCTTGAACTATAAAATTGGCTCTTTTCAGCAACTTAGGACTTTGCTTAACAGAAATGGTTATCAACTTAGCGAAAACACAAATGATGGAAGATCCGTTACCATTTCAAAAAACGGCATAGTACAACGAAGGTTCTCAGCTGATCAAATTGTTTTCAGCAATAAAATGAACGAGAAACGGGTAAAGCAGATCAGAGCCATTTTTTCAAAGTACAAAGGGCTGTATTCTAATAGAGTATTCAGGGTTGATGACTATAGAAAGCAGGAAGCCATGCTTCCGGAGGAAAAGCACAAAGATCATTGGAAACCGGAAATAGAATTTGAAAGCGAGCTTCAGAAAAAACTGAGGGACCTCTTCGGAATTGATGTCGTATTTCATCATAAGGATGGCAACAAACCTTTTGGTTATACATTGATCGATCACAAGACAGGCGCAGTTTATAAAGGCGGTGAAATCATGAAAATGGGTAGCTTATTTGAATTCACCTCGGCAATAATGAATAAAAGACTTTTTGAGCAGTTGAAAGATTACAGCATTCCCAATGCTGAAACCAAAAACGTACTGCTGAAATATTTGAAAGCAACCTATCCTGAAAATGAACTGAGCGATTATATGCTGTTTGACAATAAAAAACTGAAAAACAAAGAAATATTCAATAGGATCAGGAATGATGTAAAACAATATCTCAAAACCCAGGGTAAATATGATGTAAGCCTGGTGAGATCAGAGGACGGAAAATATTATGCTGTTCATTCCAAGCTGCATTTTATCGGAGAACTGCAATTGTTGATTGGCGAACAACAGTATCAAAAGTTTCTGAATCCGAAAATTAAAAGTGAAAAGCTGGCCGAAAGTAACACCGAAAAGGAATTTAAACAGGCCGTCAATGAAATGCTTTTTGAATGGCAGAATAGCTCAGGCGGAGCAAAAGACCTGGTGGAGGATGAGCGGAAAAAACGGAAGAAAAAAAAGAGATAAACGAGGTGCGTTCGATTGGGCCACCCGGAAACGAAATAGGCAGCAAAAAAACAAAAGCGATGATCATAACATTTGGAACACAAAAAGGAGGAACTGGTAAAACCACGCTTGCGATTGCTTTTGCCAATTATATTTCGGGAATGTCTGAAAGAAAGGTTAAAGTTTTCGATTTTGATTTTCAGAAATCTTTCTGTCATAAATGGCGAGAAGACGAGGAATCAGATCTGCCGAAGCTTTATGATGTAGAGATCATCGATGAGGACAACGAGCAGCCGTTCTCGGACTTTGAACATCTTATTGAAATGAAGGAAAGTGAAGATGTCCATCTTTTTGACCTGGCTGGAACCTTAGATGCGCGTTATAGTGATCTACTGATCTACAGTGATTTTATCGTAATCCCGTTTGAATATTCCAATGTCTCCGCTAAATCAACCCTTGTGTTTATCAATTTTTTAGGATTGCTCGAAAGCCAGGCAGAACGGATATTCATACGGTCGAAATACGATAAAGGCTATAAATACCAGAACCAGGAAGGTATGGATGCTGAGATCAGCAAATACGGAATACTGTTGAAAAGTCCTGTATTCAAAAGGAACTGTCTTCAGACCATTGATACAAGAAAACTGACTTATGAACAGAAATATGCTGTGAAAAATCCATTTATGGAATTGATTAATCACATTAACCAAACGCTGGAAATTAACCTATAATAATTCAACCTACTAAAAACACTTTACCCACGATGATCAAAATATGTATTACCATTCTGGCCGTTTATCTGCTCTATTACGCAGGAAATATCCTTTATGACCTTTTCCTTAAAAAGGACACTGTCTTAAAAGACGAAGAAGGTGAAGAATTCGCCCTCGCAGCCTTTGCTGAGGTAAATACGAATGAAATAATAGAGGTCAACATTGATGATGTGGAACAGCTCAGCACCCCAACTTCGTTCCACAAAAAAGAGCCTTTCCCTTCTACTGAAGAAGACACTGATGAAAACCGGCACCTTGATTACTACCGACAGAAATTTGAATCTGAGCAAGCTATCAATATGCTAGAAGATACGTATAACATCGATGAACATCCGACGACACAACACGATTCAACAGATCAAGAAGATAGTCAATACATTGAAAGCAGAGAGTTCTCAGAACTGCCTTCTCAAAATGATGAGATTCTCCAAGCTGAACAAAATAAAGAAGATGCTTCTCAAAGGCTGAAACAGCAATTTAACCAATTCCTCAATCTGGCTGAAACCCACGTCCAGGTACTTGCAGACCGTGACGGATTCAAGGTCTACCATTCAATGATCTAGAAAGGAAAACGACAATTTTCAATACACCAATGATCCGCTCTATTGAGTCGGATAGCACATTTCCTATGCCTTTTTCTAAGCAAAAACACAATTCAATATAAAATTTCAATATGATGAAAAACACGCACAAACGTTACCTGACAACAAAAAAATTATTCACCGCAGCATTGCTACTGCTAGCCGTTACACCAATGCTGGCGCAAGGCGGTGCAACAGCCATTTCAAACGCAGCCAATGATATTAAAGACTATTGGGACCCGATAAAGCTGATCTTAAAAGCCGTCGGCGGATTGGTTGGTTTTATTGGCGGTCTGAGAGTGTATAATAAATGGACCAACGGCGACCAGGACGTCAACAAAGAAATCCTGGGTTATGGCGGTGCCATGATCTTCCTGATCGTTGTTCCGGAATTCGTAACCTCCTTTTTTGCCTAAAATGGGATTCTACCTTTACAAGGGGCTGAAAAAGCCTCTTGTATTCTTCGGGCTTAAAGGCAAGTACATCATTTACGCCGTGGCAGTTATCGGCGCTGGCGTTGTTGCCGCCCTGGTACTATCCAAATTCGGATTGCTCGGCTCACTCCTGGGGCTTGCAACAACAGCCGGAGGTGTTTACCTGATCTTCAAAAGACAGGACAAATACGGTCTGTATAACAAGACCAAACACTTCGATCACATCTTCATTTTCCCAAAAAGACTAAACAATAATAAAATTTTAAAGAATGGCAACAGCAAAAAAACAAGTATTTGACATTCCGTTCATCGGCTACGATTACGGAAAGGATTTCAATTGGGATTTTGACGTGCTGTTTGGACAATACGGCAATCCCATCATCGGGATCAGAATCAAAAACATCGTTCAGCAGTATTCTGCTGATCCGGACAATTACCTGGAATTTCACACCGTATTAAATCAGGTGGTCTCCATTATAGGCGAAGGACGGATTGTTCAAAAACTGGATATATTCACTAAAAAGAAATATACTGCTGAGCCATCCACCCAATTCCTCCAGCAGAAATATTCAGATCATTTTGAAGGCAGACTCTTCAAAACTATTGAGACCATTTTGCTCTTTACTGATATAGTCGACGACAAACTGAAAAAGAAAAACAAACATTACAATTTTTCCGAAAAGAGTTATAAGGAGCTTCGTGATAAATCTCAGAAGGTATTTATGCTGTTAAAGCAGAATGACTGCGAGCCTGAATTTCTGTTTGAGAAAGATTTTGAATATTACATTTCCGGAGTTTTGTCTATGCAGTTTTCTGAGATTCCCACTTTTGACAATATCAAAAGTACCAACGCGTACTTGCAGATCGGAAACCGCTGTGTCAAAAACATTTCCTATGTCGATGTGGAAAATATTGACCTTCCTTCTGAAATAGAGTCCTACTCTATTCTAGGAGGCAATGGAGCTGCCGCGGAAACGGCCGTTGATAATTTTACCTTTATCAATGAGCTTGAAAACTATGAAACCATAGTTTACAATCAAGTCATAACGATTCCAATCCAGGCCCAGCAGCAAAGGGAGCTCGATAAGAAAAAGAAAAAACACGAAGGTGCAGCCAACAACTCGCCGTCCAATGCCATCATCGCAGAAGAGATCCAAACCTTGCTGCATAATATTGCCATTGACGGTCAGCTAGTGGTCAATGCTCATTTTTCCCTGATATTTTCAACAAACACTATGGAAGAAATGGAAGGAATCCAGTCCATGATTGAGAATAAGCTCTTCACAAAAGGGATTATCGTTTCAAAAAATGCCTACAACCAGATGGAGCTGTTTCGGGCAGCCATTCCGGGTAACGCCACAGAACTCAGGGAGTACGATCTTTTCATGACGACAAGCGAAGCGGCCTTGTGTTTTTTTTTTAAAGAAAGTTATCCCGTGAATGAAGAATCTAACTTCTACCTGAGATTTACAGATCGGCAGGGCGTTCCGTTAAAGGTTGATCCCGCTGATCTTCCAATGAAAACCGGGAGGATCAATAACCGAAACAAATTTGTTTTAGGACCATCCGGCTCCGGGAAGTCATTCCTGATGAACAATATTGTTGAGCAATACCTGACCTATAATTATGATGTGGTGATCGTAGATACCGGAGATTCTTATTCAGGAACCTGCAAATATAAAGGCGGTAGATATATTCAATACACCGAAGAAAAACCGATCACGATGAATCCTTTTCTAATGGATAAAAAAGAGTTTAATATCGAGAAAATTGAATTTTTAACCAACCTTATCTTCCTGATATGGCAAGGTCCGGATGCGACAGTATCGTCTGCACAGAAATCCATCCTGGATAATGTGCTGATGTCCTATTATCATCAATATTTCAATTCAGGAACCGAATGGTATAACCATAAAACTTCAGAAGAGCTCATTCTTTATCTCAACAAGTACAATATTCACGAAGAAGATGTTTTTGCCGAATATGAGAGCGAGGTCCAGGAGCAACGAACGTATTATGATATTTTAGGAATTGCTTTCGATGCCAGCCCGGATGAAGTGAAAGAAGCAGGAAGAAAATTATTGAAATTCTATCATCCGGATAAGAATGCCAATAATCCTGACTATGACAGTGAACAATTCTACAAAGTTTACGAGGCTTACGAAACGTTGAATGATATGGAGCGAAGAAAGATCTACGATGAAACACAACTCATCTTGATCAGATCTGCAGAAATTATTAAACATCCGGAGACGGCAGAAGATTGGAATGAATCGTTGAGAAAGGCAATTATCAAAAAGATCAAAGAACTTGAAGAAAAGTTGCCTGCCAAAGAGCTTTCCTTCAACGGATTCTATGATTACTGCGATAAATTCCTGCCGCTTTATCTTAATAATAAAAAGCACAACATTACGGAAAGAGAGTTCAATCTCAGGACGTTTTTGTTTGTATTGAGGGATTTTTATAAAGGCGGAAGATATGCGACCACATTGAATGAATCTGCCGATAATAAGCTGTTCGATGAAGCATTTATTGTCTTCGAAATCGACAACGTGAAGGACAATCCGAAATTGTTTCCGATCGTAACACTCATCATTATGGACACGTTTATTCAAAAGATGAGGCTACGTAAAGACCGAAGAAAAGCCCTCATCATTGAAGAGGCCTGGAAAGCGATTGCCAGTAAGCTGATGGGCGGATATATTCTGTATCTCTACAAAACTGTAAGGAAATTTTGGGGTGAAGCCGTAGTTGTAACGCAGGAATTGGATGACATCATTGGAAATGCCGTAGTCAAAGATTCCATTATCAACAATTCTGACACCTTTATCCTGTTAGACCAAACCAAGTTCAAGGACAATTTTGATCGCATAGCGTCTTTGTTATCGCTGAATAAAGTGGAGCAAAACAAGATCTTCACGATCAACAATCTCAACAATAAATTCGGCCGGAGCCGCTTCAAGGAATTTTACCTGAAGAGAGGTTCCAAGGGTGAGGTCTATGGCAATGAGGTGTCGCTTGAGCAGTATCTGACTTATACGACCGAGAAGCCTGAGAAATCAGCAGTTGAATATTATGTGCAACAGTATGGCAATTATGACGAGGCTTTGGTAAAGATTGTCTCGGACTTAAAAGCCTTTGGCGACAGTCTTGAAAACCTGGTGTCTTTAGTGAATTTGTACCAGAATCCTTTGGATCATAAAGTTGTCTCTTACTACCAAAGGATGAAGAAAAACCACCCAGGGAAAAATATTTTCAAGATCATCTCACAGGAATTGGAAGACCTTGATATCAGCTTTTCGGAATTGATAACTAATAAAGACTACCAATATGACGAAGTTTAGCATGCTATTTTTAGGGTTCTGTGGATTGCTATCCGCTCAGAATACCTACATCGATCCAACGGTAACCGCTGCAATGATTCTTTATTCGGAAAATCTGAAAGCCAAGCAGAATGAGGTTATTGATGAAACCTCGAAGTTAAAAGATGCGCAGACCTGGGTGGGAACGCAAATGGTTGCTGCCAATGACATTCAGAATAAAATACTGAAAGGCTTAAAAGAGGTTTCCGGAACATTACAAAACGGTATCCAGGTTAAGGAAATTTATTCCGAATTAAACAAATGCTATACGTATTCCTCGCAAGTGGTCCAGTTGGCATCACAGCATCCGCAGTATGCCATTTTTGGGGTAAAAGCTTCACAGAAAACCTATGAGCAAAGCCTGAAGATCGTAACGGATGTATCGGATATTTTGGCTTCGGGTGAGCTGAACTTGGCTACTGCCGGAGACCGCTACAAGATCCTGCACAACATTTCAGGGAATGTGAAAAACCTAAAGCTGTGGCTGTTGGCCATTAAGCTGCGACTGGAAAAAGCCAACAGGCTGGGATTCTGGAATTCCATTAATCCTTTTGCCGGATACATTAATACCGATAAGGCCATTGTGGATGATATTATGAACCGCTACAAACGGAATTTTTAAACTCAAAATGATGAAAAAGAACCTGATCTGTGCCCTGTTCCTTGCTGCAGCTTATTGCCTGTTGACATCATCAGGTGGTGGTTCTACGCCAGCGTGGCAACAGGAAAATGTTTCTTTCCCGATGATGGATCTTGAGATTAATGCTACAATGAAGGAACACGATCGGCAGAAAGAGATGCGGCAAAAGCAAACACTCAATGCGTCAGTAGAAACGGCTAACCAATCACAATGGAAAAACTTTAAGGAAAAAGTCACCAAAATCCAGGACAGGCTTCGTATCGTGTCATTTGCCATACAGGCGATTCCGGCAGGAGTAGCAGTGAGCAGGGAAATCACCAAGATAACGAATAACCAAACTGCGATCATTAATGAGATCAATACTGCGCCTTATTCCATCATTGCAGTTTTACCTTCACAGGTGCAGTTTGTAGATGATCTTCAAATGACCTTACGATTATTGACAGGAATTATTTTGTCATACGGAGCGATCAACCAGATGGAACAATCGGAGCGCAAGATCTTACTGGACTATGCTTTGGGAGAGGTCAAAGCGCTGAGCAGAAATTCCACGCATATGCTTTTAAAAATAAAGGATATAAAAGCTAAGGTTTTACGGAACAAAAGAACTTTCCAATACTATGTCAACAGGGACCGGCAGGTCGTGCAAGACATCATGAACAACATCAAATCCTTTTAGTTATGAAGAAAATATTCACCTTCAGTATTGTTTTGTTTTCGATTGCGGGAGTTCAGAGCCAGCAGATCGTAATTAACGACAAGTTGCTGTCACAGATCACGGTCAATCATGGGGTACGTTTAGCCAGTGAGCAGGCATTCCTGGATTCTTACAAAAAGCAAAAAGAATTATACGAGGATATTAAAAACAAAACAGCACAGGTCATTGCGATACAGGAATACATCTATCAGCAGTTGAAAAATGTCAATTCTGCATTAACCCAGAGTAAAAAATTGATGTACCTCTACCAGTATCTAGGGAAGATTGTCAGCAATTCCAATAAGATGCTGGACCTGTCCGCACAGCATCCTGAATATGCTATGCTGGTTTCAAAATATTATGTTGAAATAGGAAAACAGGTCGTCAAGCTCCAGCAGGAAGTTGCACAGGATATTATGAATGAAGATAAGGATTTCCTGATGGATTCAATGGATCGGGAAATGCTTATTGAAAAAGTGTTTACACGGGTAAGAAATATTCACGGCAACATTCTCTATATCATTTTAAGACTGGAAAATGCCAAGAAGATCCCATACCTGTATCAGGTTCCGGTTCTAAGGAATTACATCAATATCGATAGGGCAATCGTCGGAGATATTATTACTAAATACAAATACATCTTCAATTAAAATTATGGAAACATTAATAAAAAAAATACAGCTATTACAACTTCTGTTAGCTTCCTTCCTGATATTCGGACAAGTCAGTGTTAAGAGGCTGAACGATCCTTCCATCGTTGCCCAGCACAAGCGAATGACTTTTGAAAGCTGGGGAGACTGGCGGCCATATCCGAAATATTTCCTAGGCATCCAGACCAATTTTGCTTATGCGACGGTTTGGGGCATATGGGCTCCCAAGATCAACAGGGATTATAAAGATGGAGAAGATATCCGCCCCTTAAAACCTACCGGAGAACAAAATCTACGATTCGCACAGCTCAAGTTCCAGGAAGAAGAAGCCAAGAAGATCAAGGCTGCCTCCGATACGATCTACAAAAGAAGCGTTCAGGACCTGGCGCACTGGACTTCGGCCACAGTCGATGCAGATCCACTTTGGCTGCTGTATTACAAACGAATGCTCAAACCTGTTACCGAATTTCCGGACAACCCGCAGAATTTCATCGAATGGCGGCTGAAAGACCAACAGACCTATGAAATGCTCAATACAACCGGCACCTTAAAAAGATTACAGGAGGAACTGGATACGATCAAGGAAAAGTACTCATTGTCACGCTCGATGGATATGCCAAGGGGAAAACGCTTCATTATGTATCATGAAACGATAATCCGTTGGCGCAAATTTGTTCAGGAACTAAGGAAGTACAATAATAAAACAACGCTGCTTTTGGATTACAAAAACATCCTGAACAGTCATCTATCCACGGCATTGCCCAATCAATGGACGCCTGCTTCAGACAAAGGCATTGTTCAAAATGTAATGCAGAAATACAAAAACAGATATTAGCTATGAATAGAAAACCAACATTAATTTTATGCCTTCTGGCTATATTACTGCCGATAATGGGTTTTTGCCAGACTGACGGCGATTACAGTAACCTGCTTCAATTTCTAAAGGGTGATGGTGCTTTTGAAAAATGGTTTATGGAGGTCTTTACCAAACTGGATACCAATGTTCAGGACAATGCACAAGGCTCAGCATTAGTAGGAAGGGCGATTGGAGGATTGGGAGCATTGATGTATCTCGGCTATATGGGATGGCAGATGGCTGCCGGAGACCGTGAGTGGGAAATCACCCCGATGCTTAAACCGATACTTATTGGGTTTACCCTCGTCTATTGGACGGGATTTGTCAATCTGCTACAGGCGCCGTTTGAAGCCATCGCCGAACCCGGAATTGCTATTTTCAGTGATATAGAATCCGAGGTCAATGACCTGAGGATACAGCGATTCAAAAAACAACAACAATTATTGGATGCGGTCATTAAACTCAATGCAGAAGAAGATGCCAAACAGGAGGTAATTAACAATACTTCAAAAGATGCGGATGATTCCTGGTTTGATATCAGTGAGGGGATTGATAAACTGTTACAGCCTATCAAGGAATGGCAGATCAGGATGCAGTTCCAGATGCAGAAACTGGTCGCCGAAGTGATCGAGTTTGTCTGCCTTTCCATCCTTAGAATTTGCGTCTATCTCATCTTTTTCATTCAGAAGATCTGGGCTTATATTTTAATTATACTGGGACCCATCGCTGTCGGGATGGCACTGGTACCGGGATTTGAAAACTCCCTATACAGCTGGGTTTCTAAATTCATCAATATTAATCTCTATACGTTTGTGGCGTACACGATCATTAACATCGGTCAGCAGCTTATTGCTTCCGGTTACACCATGGAAATAGAACGATACGATACCTTACTGACCAACGGAACAGTCACCAACCTGGATGCTCTAATGGTCTACGTCAGCAATTCCGGAATGATCTATAACCAGCTCTTTACCTGTGTCGCCTACATCGTGACTGGTACTGGGGTATTAATGACCCCAACCATTGCAGACAGTATTGTTTCTGCTGGCGGAGCAGGTGCCATGACGAAAATGAAAAATGCAGCCGGAAAGGTGGCGAGCACTGCCAAAACTGCTGTAATGGCGGTAAAAACAGGAGGCGTATCTGCTGTAAAATCTGCAGCAGCGGGTTCTGCATCCGGAAGGGTGGAAAAGGCAATGAAAAATGGAAAATAAAATCAACTATTAATTATCAATTATAAAATACAGATGCTTATCAAAAATATAGAACACAGAATCAAGATCAATAAGATCGTTTCGTTGTCAGCCATTGGCTTTGCTGTATTTGTAGTCATTGCGGGGTTTTTCTTTTCATATCGGATGATCCAGGACTCCCGGAAGTCTATCTATGTTCTGGATAATGGAGTTCCGGTTTTAGCCAAACAAACAGATGTCCTTCTGAACAGGCCTGTTGAATACAAAGCACAGATCGAATTATTCCATCGGCTGTTCTTTACATTGGCTCCAGACGATGCCTACATCAAGGAGAATATTCAAAAGTCTCTTTATCTCATTGATGACAGCGGGAAAAAGGAATATACCAATCTTCGGGAAAAAGGCTTTTACAATCAAATCGTGGCTTCAAGCTCGATGGTGAGCATCCATGCTGATTCTATTCATCTTAGTATGGAGCAGAACAAATTTCAATTCTTCGGAAAGCAGATGATCACCAGGAAATCATCGGTCATCACCAGAAAGCTCATCACCGAAGGCTTCTTTGAGGACATCATCAGAAGTCCCAATAATCCACACGGCGTGCTGCTGAAAAACTGGCGTATCATCGACAACGAAGAAATCTCTAACCAAACTAAAAACTCGTACTAAAATGAATGCTTTTATAAAACAAACCGGGCAAAGATGGCTAGCCGGTGCAGTTAAAAATCCAAAAAGATTCTATATGTATTCAATGATTTTTCTTTCGGTTTCTTTCACTGGCTCGCTGATACAGGGAATTTTCTTTCCTTCTGATACCTCATTTAAAATAAAGCCCCCTGTTCTTTATTCCAACAAGGTCGTCAGTCAGAATCCTATTTCAGTCCAACATAAAGAAATGGAAAAGATTGTTGGCGAACTCAAATTACTAAAAACTAAGAGGGATGGGAATGCCTTACAAAAAGAGGATAGCTTGAGAATAGAGTTTCTCTTTAACCGATACCAGCAATTGAAAGATGGCCGGTAGCACCGGAGGCAATTTATTTAAAAATTAAAACGCAATGAAGAAAATTAATTTCAAACAGAAAAAATACGTGCTGCCGCTTTTGGCGCTGCCTTTCCTGCTTCTTTTCGGCTATGTCGGGGTGCAGCTTACTAAAGAGAATAAACCCAAAGACAAACCCAAAGAGCTTTCCCTTTCACTGGGAGAAACCAAGGATTCTATTATGAATAAGAATGACGCTTACGACGCATTTTTCAAAAAAGATGACAACCGGACAATGCTCGAAGGACTGGATAAGGAACAAGATAGCTTACTAAGCTATGATGATCAGTTGTCATTAGCACAAAAGAGAAAAATTGATTCCCTTAAAGCGGTGTCATCAAGGCAGAGCCGATATCAGGCCAAAGCAAACCCTTCATCATATTATGATCCAAAGCAGCATAATGAGGATAAAGATTTCAAAAGGTCTTCTGAAATTATCAGGATGCTGAATGATAAATATTATGGCAAATCAGAAACCAGCCACTCAACTGAAAATTCTAAAGGGACAAACAATGTCCAACCTGACCCTGTTAAATACCTGAAGCAGCAAATGCTCGTGATGGATTCCCTGGAAAAAGCCAGAGATCCAGAATATCAAAGCAAATTGGCAGCGGAACAAAGGCTCAAAGCCAATAAGGAAAAGATGGAAGAGTTTCTGAATTCCACATTTAATGTCAGCAAATCAGGAATTAACAGCGTGTTCAATGCTTTTTATAAAGAAAAGGAAAACAGCTTCATCAAGGCTGTTATTGACGAAAACAATAAAGGTTTTCTCGGCAGCAGGATAAGGTTCCGCTTATTGGAAGACATTTTTGTGGGCAAGCGGAAAATCAGTAAAGGCTCCATACTTTATGGACAGATCTCCGGATTTTCGATGCAAAGAGTTGATCTTAAAATTATATCTGTATTTACCAACGGTGAAATTTTTCCTGTCAATCTCTCCATCTACGATGTGGACGGAATGAAGGGTCTCTATGTACCGCAAAGCGTTTTCCGGGATATGATCCGGGAAATGGGAAGCAACTCGGTTCAGGGAACCCAAATGGATGTGGGCGGACAGGGATTCTTTACAAGCATCGGTTCCAAATTATTCACTTCCACCTCTAAATCAATAGCCAATCTAATCAAAACCAATAAAGCGAAACTAAAATACAACTCTTATGTATTCCTGATTGACGAAAAACAACTTAAAGATTCGCAAAACCAGCAAAATAAATAATATAATGAAAACCTTATTGTACAGCCTATTACTATTGACAACGCAAATTGTAACAGCGCAGACTGCGACTACTGAACAAATTATTTCTGAACTGCCGGAACTGGAGATCACGGAGGGCATCAATCTTCATATGATCTCTCCGGAGCCCATTCAGTATGTTGATCTATCTACCGATAAACTGACGGGCGATCTCCCGGCTAACAATATCGCCAGAATTAAAATTACCGACAACACTATCTCCGAAAAGGATAAAAAGAAACAAAACATTTCTTTTTTCAGCGGAGATACGGTGGGAATCATCACTGTTGTCGGGCAGTCCTTCATTGCACAGTACAAAGCAGTGTATAGAAACCAGGATAATCTCAATACGATAACCAATATCCACATTCAACCAGAAGCGATGCAGCCCATCGAGTTCGATAAAATGACTTTCTCAAACGGTGAACTGAGGAAATTTGCAATGGATATTATTCAGAATAAGGCTGAAAAAAATCCGCTCAGGAAAGAAAAAAATCTTAATCTCAGCATGCAGCTGAATAACGTCTACGTCGTTGGCGACTATATTTTTCTTGATATGACTTTTAAAAACAGTTCCAAGCTGAGCTATGACCTGGAAGACCTCAAATTCTCCATTGAGGATAAAAAGATTCATAAAGCGACCAACAATCAAAGCATCGAGATGACACCTGTCTTCCGGCTAAATCCTCAAAAGCACTTCAGGAAAAACCTCAGAAATATATATGTATTTAAAAAGTTCACCTATCCGAACTCCAAGGTTATGGTGATACGCTTAATTGAGGAACAGCTCTCCGGAAGGACTATTGAAATGAAGATCAATTATTCAGATATTCTTAAAGCTGACACTTTTTAAAACTTAATTATGGAGGTGTCTATTAGTTTAGAGCAAATGGTGAATGCTTTTTTTTATCTGATAATGGTGACTTCTGTAATTGTTTATGCCATACTGATTAATTCAATGATTAAAGGAAACAAGGAACGTGATGTCTTCCTTGATAGATTTAAACTGAAATATCAGGAGCAGCAAAATCAATTAAAGAACCTTGATCAAGATTACAGATATCTAAGAAAATTTTATGAATCAATTGAGAAGTTTAGCGAAGAAGCCAGCCGGTTTTATATTGTTGAGAAGACGGAAAAGCGAGCACAAGAATTAGTTGATCAGTTAAGTCGGTTGGACGAGAGCCTTATAGAAATGCAGAAACAACATGAAAACATGTTTAAAAAACAGCAGAAGCTGCATCGTGATTTACTTACGGAACACAAATTACTGAACGAATACTTTAATAACTATTCCTAATGCAAGAACAACAACATCAGATCAAGATCTACGGATTCCTGCAAAAGGCAGTCTATGCAGTCGTTGCACTGGATTGTACTTCGCTTTTTTACATGAGTGCTAATGTCCCGGTGGTCTCCAATCTATTGAAGAACTTCTCGAAAATGAGCTTTATTTATCCACCGGTAAATGCTAAAATAGCCACCTTTATTCTGATCGGGCTTGTTGCCATCGGGACCAGGGCAAAGAAAAAGAAAGATCTCAATATCGCCACGGAAATTGTCGTTCCAATGGTAACTGGATTAATGATGATGTTGGCGTCACTAATTTGGCAGGAAGAAGCAGGGAATACAAAACTTCCAAAAGTACTTCCCGGACTCAACCTATTCCAAGTCATCTATGCGGTTCTTTCTTTTATAGGAGCTGTTATCCTTCAGATGGGAGCTGATAGCATTTCTAAACTAGTACAGCAGAAAAGAGGAAAAGATAGATGGAACATTGTGGAAGAAAGTTTTGACCAGAATAAGGAGATGGTTAACACTGATACAAGTATCAATATTCCATATTTTTTCAGATATAATAATAAAACTTATAATGGTTATATCAATATTGATCCTTTTAGGGGTACTATTGTAATCGGAGTACCCGGTTCTGGAAAATCTTTTGGAGTGATCAATCCGGCGATTCGTCAGATGATCGCTAAAGGTTTCTGCCTCTGTATTTATGATTTTAAATTTCCGGACCTGGCGCAGATTGCCTATTATCATTATCTATTGAAAAAAAGTAAGCAATCTGATTACAATTATAGTTTCCACATCATCAACCTGAATGAAGTCGAAAGATCAAAAAGGGTTAATCCTTTTCATAAAAAGTATATCCAGACTTTGGCAGAAGCTCAGGAAATGGCAGAATCAATGGTTTCCTCACTCCAAAAAGGAGGAAGCAGCTCCGGTGGAGGATCAGACGCGTTCTTTACCCAATCAGCAATCAACTTTCTGTCATCCTGTATTTATTTCTTTGCCACGCTTGAAAACGGAAAATATTCGGACCTGCCACATATTCTTTCATTTATGAACCGCAGCTATCAAGAGATCTTTGATACGTTGTTTACCAATGAAGAAATTGGCTCATTGCTTTCACCCTTCAAAACGGCTTACGACAACAAAGCTTTTGATCAGCTGGAAGGGCAGATTGGAACTTTAAAGATCTTCCTTTCAAGGTTGGCTACCAAAGAAAGCTTTTGGGTTTTTTCGGGCGATGAAGTTGAATTGAAAATTACCGACAGAGAAAATCCGTCCATTCTTATTTTAGCATCTGATCCCGGAACACAGGATATCAATTCTGCTTTATATTCTTCAATTCTGAATAGAACGCTGCGCCTGATCAATTCGAAGCATAATCTCCAGGGAGGAATTATTGCAGATGAGTTCCCAACCATTTATATCCATAAAATCGATAATGTGGTTGCAACGGCTCGGAGCAACAGGGTTGCCGTGTTACTTGGCCTACAGGAAATTCCACAGCTAAGACAGTTCTATAAAAAGGAGGTGGCGGATACCATTTCTGCCATTGTCGGAAATATAATTTCAGGTTCCGCCAGAGATAAAAATACATTGGATTGGCTGGAAAAACTATTCGGAAAGATCAAACAGAAATCGTATTCCCAGTCCATATCACAACAGGGAACGACGACCAGCATCAATGAGAAGATGGATAACATGATACCTGCAGGAAAGATTGCAGCGTTGAAGACCGGTGAAATGGTAGGGATGATTGCACAGGGTGAATTAAACGATACAGATGAATATAAAACATCTGCGATTCACGGAAAAATTAATCTGGATATGAAGACCATCAAAAAAGAGAAACATAATTACGTTGCAATGCCGGTCTATTATTCATTTCTGGATAAAAAAGGTAAGAACCGTAAAGAGGAAATACTGATGTCCAATTTCAGGAGGATCAATCGGGAAGTCGAACTTATTGTCAATGAACATATAAAAACAGCATCATGAAATCAATAGCTAGAAATTTTTTAACAGGATTGATTTTTTCTTTTCATCTGTCCATGTTTGGTCAGTTCAATACACTTACACCTGTATTGCCAAAGAAAACAGACAATTCAATAACAGACAGGTACATTCGAGATATCAATGAATCAAAACAAAAAAACGGCAAAAAATTTTGGAAGAATATTTTTCACAGTAATAGCAGGTCAGAGCTGAAAAAAGAACTGGACTCCTTAAAAGCTATCATCAAAGAAAGTTCAGAAGTAAATCGAAATAAATGGAATATGCAAAAAATAAAAGATTCACTGATTTTACAGCTTCATAGTCAAACTGTTAATGTTGAACAAAAAAGGTCTTTATCAATCACAAAAAAGGCTTTTGAAAATGGCTCTAAAGAATTAGCATTCTCCAAAATAGCGATGCCATTGAGCCGTGAAATTTCTATTGCATCCCCGTATGGAACAAGAATGCATCCGGTATTCGGAACAGCCAGAATACATAATGGCATTGACTTAAAAGCCCATTACGAGAATGTATATGCCGTAATGGACGGTATGGTTACTGAAACGGGCTGGGACAGTAAAGGAGGAGGTAATTTTATTAAAGTAAAGCATTACGGCCGTTTTGAAACGGCTTACCTACATCTTTCGGAAATCTACTACAGAGCCGGAGAATTGGTGAAAGCCGGATACATCATCGCAAAAAGCGGTAATTCCGGAAACTCTACCGGAGCGCACCTGCACTTTTCCGTCAGGGAAAATGGAAAGTACATAAACCCTGGACATTTTCTCAATGACCTCATCAAAGCTGATCAGTTGCTTGCTGCATCGTATCAGAACTAAAAAATACAGTCAACAATAAAAATATCATATTATGCAACATCACAATCTACCGACTGAAGACCTCAAAACCTACGGCATCATTGACGAAGACCTGACATTTTCAAAAAAATTAAGTGCTGATGATGTCCAGAAGTTTTTGAGTGGTTATACGATAGTCGCTGACAACAATAAGAATCGTGCTACTTTTCAGCTCACCGACAATAATACCCAACTGAAGGTTATCTTTCTTGAAAGGGACAAAAGCCTCTCGGAAATTCTCAGAAACAGCAAAGAAAAAGTTCAATACACAGACATCAAAGACTTAACAAAATCACCGGACAAATGGAATATAGAAAAAAAGGCTTTCATTTTCGATAAGGAAAATGAGAAAATAGTGGAATTCGATTTTATTAAAAATGCCGCCTCACTCACAGCTATAATCGCAGATAAAAAGGACATTCAGGAATTAAATCGCTATAAAATTGAACTGCAAAAGCTTAAAAACTTCCTCTACGACAAAATTGACCAACACCCTCAGATTGCTAAAGAAATCTCAAATGATATGAATATCGTTTCCAGAGAGATCGATTCCGTAAACAACATATCTGGTGATGAGAAGCAAATGGCTAAAAGTGGTAATTCTAAAATCGAGCTTAATGTCAACGATAAAGATCTATACGAAGATGCCAATCAAATGATAGAGGATGAGGAACAACAGCAAGAAGAAAAACGGAAGTTTAAAAGATAAACCTAACATAACCTTCTGCTTTCTATATCAAGTCATAAAATATAAATATTAAATGGATTTATTTGAAGATTACGACCTACTGCCCGAAGAGTTAAAAGCAGTCTGTGGCCATTGGCAGGAAAAAGCCGCCCACTTAGGACTCGATTATAATGATTGCAAAGCTTTTCAGGAAGAATGCGAGGCTATCGGTTATACCTTTGATTATGGCCTGGATGCGGAGCCGTTTGATTTGCGGCCTATGAATATTGAAAAACAGGACTTTTATACTAATCAAGATCAAACGCCTGCAGCAATTACAAATGCCCTAAACTGGTACGCTAAATACATTACTCCCCTAACACGTGCCTATAAGGATTTTGTAAAAGAAATGGAAAATACTTCTCCGGAAATATTTTTCCATGATGGTGAGCGGAAATTTTCTGATCGCGAGAAAAAATTTATGCAGATTCATTCTCAAAAGAATAGAGGAACTGATAACGAAGCAGATAAACAAAAATTCCTCTCCGATGTCTGGGCTAAAGAATTGAGCAAGAAGACTGAACTGAGTAGTGGTTTGACCTATACGCAAATTGATGAAAAACAGGCTCATCATTACCGCATTTTTGAAGCCGAGCTAAAAAGGTCGGGAATGGATTCTGTCGCACGTCCGTATGAGACAAACTGGGATGAAAATATGATTTCGGCGTCAGATCTTCCGGAAGGCTGGATGTGGAATGATTATGATGATGGAAGTGGTTCCCTTAGGAGTCCAGATGGTCATAGCTATTACAGCTATGACCTTCAAACCCAGGAATGTCGATCACCTTATGGCAATAATGAATGGATAAGTATGAAGGATTTTTATGATGTTCCAAAAAGTTTGGACGAATTTAAACGCGATGCCGAAAAGGACTTAAAGGAATCAGCAGCTCAAAATAATCTCTCTCCAAAACTTTCCGAAGAGGAGAAAAGAAACCTACTTAATTATAGGATATTAAAAAAGGAAAACGAATTCATACTGGACAACTTAGAGATTACGGCAGACCAAAGAAAAGCTTATGCAGAACAAGAGGAATTCGGAACAACAGATGGAGATTATACCCTTACAGAACACCAACTGGACAAAATCCCGGATGTCATCGAAGGTCATGTGATGTCAAAAAATGACAAATATGAGTTAGCTTATGGAGTATTGGAAAGAACACTATATGGCGTTTCGTATGAATTATTGGAAAGCGGCGAAATCCTTAATATTTATATGGACGAAGATGCTTTTCCACAGTACAGAATATTAACAACGAATGATATAAAATTTAACAATCAAAATCCAAACATGATGGAAACACAAAAAGATTTCGACCAGGTACAGTACCTGAAAGACCAGATGAAATACCTTGGCTTCGGTGAAGGTGAACAACTTCACAAAGATCTTGAAAAGGGGATCAATGCTAAAGAACAGCAGTTTGAAATAAAAACAGGTTCGGACAAAGCCTCACCTGGAAACCATGTTGACTTTACATTGAAATTCAACAAAACCGAAAGAGGCGGAATTTTCCTCAATTCATATCAGGCAACATTGACCAATGAGAACAATGAAGAGCGCTCTCACAATTTTCCGGTGAGCAGGGAAAGCAGCTTTACGGCGAAGGAAGCCATTAATCTTCTGGAAGGACGAAGTGTGAAGATTGAATTTCTTAATCCTAAAACCGACCAGGTAGAACCTGCCTTTGTTCAATTTGACTTCAATCAGCCCAAAACCGATAAAGGAAACTACCTTTTCCAGAATTTCTACAAAAAATATGGTGTAGACACCGATAAGATAGCCGACAAAGCTGGCCTTATTTTCGATAAGCCGGAATGGAAAGAAACTGCCATAAAATCCTTGGAGAAAGGGAATATAGTCAAAGTAAAGTTTAAGCAGGATGATTCTGTCATAGAAGGAAAAGCTATTCTTGATCCCCAGAATAGAAACCTTAAACTCTATGACAATGATATGAATCGGCTTAACAGCAATAAGCCATTGGAAGGTTTAGAACAGGATAATAAGCACGAAAAAAACAATGTGAAAGAGCAAAGTATTAAAAGATAATAATACCTGATCATTATCTGAAGGCGGTAAGTCTGATGATTTGCCGCTTTTTTTAAATCAAACAAGATGAAATTAAAATTGACACTATTATCCGCAGCACTTTTATTTGGTTTAATTTCCTGTCATAAAGAAATAAAATCCGAAAAAGGAGGAATCGACATTATTTCGAATGTCTACTTTGATGCGTCTAAAGGACTGGATCAAATGCAGAGCTTTCATATCTCTAAAATGAGCTATTCGTTAGAAGGTCTGATCGAGATTGTTCCGGACCGCTCATTTCCTGAAATCAATAAGCAGCTATTTCTGATCATAGATTCTATGTATTATCCATTGGATTCCGAAAGAAAGACTGCTATACTTTCAGAGATCGGGCTCAAACAAAAACCGCTATCGGTATTTGATAAGAAAGCAGGTGCTGTATTTTCAAAAGAATGGATTCCGAATTACAGGAACAGAAGAAAATTATCTGACACCATTTTGTTTGGGAAACAATACAAGCGTTTCGAGATCAATTCTCCCTGGAACTATACTAGGTTTTATGTTTACCCTACTGACACTATCCTACCCTATTCACTGTACAAGCATGCGGAAAAGGATTATTGCGGCAGGATTGAACGTATTGATTCTTACAATAAGAAGACTGATATTTTCGTAACCCTTCAACTCATTACGAGAAAAGACTGGGATCCGGAGGCTAAAGAACTATTTGAATTTAATCAATTTGTAAATCAAAGTAAGAATGATTGAGCCCATAATTAATGACATTTCTATTATTGAAGGAAATAAAAATGAACTGATCCTTTTTCCAAAAGGTGAGGATGTAAAGTCATTCCAGAAATTGTTAGAAATTAACAGACAATCCAATAGCAGGACGCTTGTTTCGCTGAACACAGCTACCAATACCAAGAAATTCCTGAACCGTTTTCAAAATTTCGATGGAAAGATCTTTCTCTGTTTTGAAGGCACCAGAACCGGAGACGCGCTAACGCTTAAAATCCTTCTGGAATATAAGGAAAAGAACATTAAAGATATTCGAAACGTATATGCAATTTCTCAAAATGGCAATAAAGATCTGACTGCATATCTTGAAAAGAAATTGCAACAACAAAATATAAATTCTAACTTAGTAGAAACAAAACTCTCAGAAGATGCCGAGACTAGAACTAAATCAAGCGGACTATCCGAAACTAAGCACTTGGAATCCGGAACATCTGGACAAAACCTTGTCGGAATTGGTGATGAAGACCAATCCCAACATAACAGAAATTACGGAGTCAGACAAAATATGGGCAGCGACAATGCTGGAAATGGATTTGGAGACACAGAGCGGGACGATTTCAGAGCCGGAGAATCAACAAGAAGAGCCATTGACACAGCAGAATCGCAGAATGATGAACAAAAACATTCCGTGGGGCGAATCATATCCGGGAGAATTGCGCCCAGTGCAGGAAGATACAAAAGAGGATTTTCCGAAATAAGTGATACTTCTACAAAGGAGGTAGAATTAGAAAGTATCATTTCAAAATATAATGGTCAAAAGCTGACCAATGAACAAGTTGCAGAAGTAGTGTCCGCAACTTGTTTTATTTCTGAGAGTAAAGAAGTCTTCATTAATGAAGGCATCTCGATTACCGATGAATTAAAAGACATTTGTGGTCAATTTAAAAGCGGTGGGATAGCCAAGGAAGGTCGTGGGATACTTGACGAATATTATACTGACCGAAAAATCGTAGATGCTGTCAGAAACCTTATTAAAGATCAATTCAAAGGTCAGACTGAAATTTCCGTTTTGGAACCGAGCGTCGGTACCGGAAATTTTTTATATGCTGCCAAAGACCTGCCAGTGAATGTTAGTATTTCCGCATTTGAGATAAACGAAACTACAGCAAAAATTGCTAAAATTCTACACCCCGAAGCGTCTATTAATGTTCGTTCTTTTGAAACAGAATTTATTGATGAGCAAGGAAACAAAAACGAAATATATCAGCATTATGATTTAATTATAGGTAATCCCCCGTATGGAGAGCATCGGGGTTTCTACAAAGGATTGGGTGAGGAATCGAAAATTTCCAAGTACGAAGACTATTTCGTTAAACGTAGTCTAGATGTTTTGAAACATGATGGAATCTTAGCAATGGTTCTTCCTTCCGGCTGGCTGAACCGCCAGAATAACCTTAAAAATGCTGAGCTTGTAAAAGCTTTCCGGTTACCGACCGGAGCCTTCGCAGGAACAAAGGTTGGGACTGATATTATTTTTCTTCGAAAAGACAGCCAGAAAATCGCGCATAACATTTCTGACCATTTTGAAAGGAATCCCCAAAATATTCTGGGCGAAATCCGCGAAAAACCTAATCGTTTTGGAAGGATGGAACTCTACGTTCACGGAAACCTGGACGAAGCATTAAGTCAGTTACAAAGGCTTCAAGAAGTAAAGAAAACTGAACGGATAGGAAACCTTTTCGAAGATTTGTTATATGATAACCTCGAACCAGAAAAGCAAGCAGACAATATAGTTTCAGCCAAAAAAAGTGATCTGGGAAAAACAGCTGAAATTGATTTTGTAGAGGTTCAGAATAAGATTCGGGCAGTGCTTTCTACTCTTAATGATATAAAATTCAAATCACTTGCAATTTTAAAGGAGACTGACAAATATAAAAAGCTACAAGGTCAATTATCCGAAAATCCAAAAAAATTTAATCAAGAACAACTATCTGAAATTCTTGAAAAGGCTGATCGGGTCATTCAGTCCCACCAAACAAAAAAAGATTCAGAGTATAGGATTCAGACTAAACCGGAAATAAAGAAAGGAGTATTAAAGTACTTGTTTTCCAAAAAAGATGAAATCGTTAATACTTCTCTTCAGAGCAATTCTGATATCTCACCTGAGGAACTGGAAGCTTTTCGAGACAGGACTTATGAAGGAGTCTTAAATAAAAACGGTAAGCATCATCAATATGCGAATTTCATTGATGGAAAATGGGTTCATGACTTTTATTATGCCGAAGGAAACATTTATAAAAAACTAGAGCAATTAGAAATTGATTTTAAGGCTTCCTTTTCCGAAGGATACTCAGAAGCTCAATATTTAAAGCAGAAAGCATTACTCGAAAGTGTTCTTCCGAAACCTAAATCTATAGACGAAATATATATTAGCCCCAATCACGAATTTGTGCATCAGTTCGCATTGGGGCAGGTAGAAAAAGAAAGATATAATTATAATACCAAGCTCAGCGAAGTTGTTATTGTTGATTATAATCTAGCGGAAAAATTTAAAGATTTTGTTGGGACTTTATCAAGCGATGCCTTCCAAGGATCTTCAGCATGGGAAGTCAGACAATTTGTTGATAACGATACGGTAACTGGTAGTGACAAGGAAAGAAATGCACTCATAAGGGAAAGAAGAAAAGCCGCCGCTAATGACCTTTTCCAGAAATTTATCCGGGAAGAGTTATCGGATGAGCTTCGGGAGCGATTTGTCAAAGAGTTTAATAGGAATTACAATAATATCCACGTTCCTGACTATTCAAGATTTCCTCTCTTTTCAAAAATTCATAAAAATTTCAAGGGACAAGAACTTAGATTAACCGAGGTTCAAAAAGCAGGCATAGGAAGACTGACAACAAAAGGTGTTGGTCTTCTGGCGCATGAAGTGGGATTTGGAAAAACACTATCAGGAATCCTTTCTATGCACGAAGCAATGGAACGTGGCAATTCTAAAAGACCCTTGATCATTGTACCGAACGACAGTATTCTTAAACAATGGGTGGAAACGATTTTTGAAACGATACCTGATGCTAAGGTTAATGTCCTTGGTAATTTGGGTAACGATTATGATCTTTCAAAATTTGATAACAAAAATGGGGAGATTACAATCGTTACTTATGAAGGCTTTAACAATATCGGATTTTCAGAAAGTATCACTCTGGATCTTTCTTCTAAGTTTTCCTATATATCAGAAAGCGAATTACGAAGTGTAAATTCCATAAGCGAACGGGATTTCCAAAAAGAAATGGAGAAAATCAAAGAAGTGGAGGGCAAAATGAAGCGTGGAAAAATCTACGATTGGGAAGATTTTGGTTTCGATCATATGACCTTCGACGAAGTTCATAACGCAAATCATATTGTAGGTAAAGTAAGAATTGAAGACAGGAGATTCTCTTCCGACTTCAGAAGTCAGAACCAGCAGACTTCCAAATTAGGCATCAATACCTGGATGGCTGCGCAATATATTCAGGAAAAATACAACGGGAGGAATGTCACTCTACTTTCCGCTACTCCATTCACTAACAAACCTCTTGAATATTATTCTATCCTTTCATTGATCGCCAATAAACGTCTGGAAGAATCAGGGTATTTCAATGCCAATACATTCTTTGAAACCTTCATGGAGGCTGATAACGATATGGAGATCGACGCGAAGGGCGATGTGAAGTTCAAAGCCAATGTTCGCAGGTTCAAAAATAATTCTTTGTTCCAGCAGCTTTTATCAGAATTTATTGATATAAAAGGCGAAGAAGATAATCCTGAACTGGTCCGTCCTAATAAAATTAATAAAGAATATAAAATTGAACAAAATGACCTGACTGAGGAACAGTATGAACAATTGACGGATAACTTTGATGAAAATGAAAAGGGGGCAATTCTTACTCATATTCTTAATGCGAGGTTAATTGCTATTTCACCTTATTTGTCGCCGTACTATTATGGAGAATTTCCCTCAGTAGATGAATTTATTGAAAATTCGCCTAAGTTGAATGAAACAATGAATCTGATCCGGCAGAATAAGCGGGACATTCCGGAAGCGGGACAAATCATCTATTCTGAGCTAGCTGTTGCAGAATTTCCAAGGATGAAAGAATATCTTGTGACAAATATTGGTTACAAACCTGAAGAAATAGGCATAATTACGGGCGCGACCACTAAAAGTCAAAGAATATCGATACAAAATGATTTTAACATTGGAAAAATAAAAGTTATTATCGGAAGTGAAGCCATCCAAGAGGGAATGAATCTGCAGGAAAATACCACTGATCTTTATCTGCTATCACTGCCCTACAACTTTACCACATTAAGACAAGTTGAAGGACGTGCATGGAGACAGGGAAACAGACACGAAAATGTGAGAGTTAATTTTATGCTGACCAATGACAGCATCGATGTATTTATGCTTCAGAAGTTGCAATCAAAACAGGCAAGGTACCTTGAAGCTATGAAGAAAGGTGCTGATGTACTTGATATCTCTGATATCAGCACGCAGGAGCTCAAAACTGCCATTATTACAAATCCTGAAACCAGGGCGAATATTGAAATCGAACTGATGAAAAAGAAAATTGAAAGTAAGAAAAATAAGTTTTTAGCGGATTCTGCATTTATATTAAGAAAATATGAGGGATTTACCAAGGTTCAACAGGAGGTAGCAAGAGCGCAACATAGTTATGACAGGATATTAGGTTATTCAAAAGAGACGGGAGAAAATGCAGAGTACTGGACCGATCAGCTGACAAACTATCAGAAAGCTATTGATGCTGCTAAGGCTTTAGTTACAGAGGTTATTGAAGAATTGGCTATGAAAGGTGTGAATGTTCATGAAATTGAAAAGCAAACAAAAGCTACTGAAATCAAAATTGCGCAGCTGGATAAAAAATTAGAGGATCTTCCAGATATTAAAATACATTTACTCGTTCAGTACAAAAAAGAGAAAGAAAAAAGAATGAAAACCAACAAAGAAATAGATTTTATGAAGGAAAGGAATTTCGAGAATCAGGTGCTATTTTCTATTACCCCAAAGGCGGAGGCGCATAATGCAAGTATACTACTTAAAAAAGAGGAGCAAAAAATAGGTAATCTGATTACCGATAAGGATATTAAAAGGACAAGATAGACTTAAATAGTTGTTCACCTCTGGTTTCAAATACATGCTATTGGCATGAAGTAAACAGCTGATATTAGTTACAAAGACAACATATGGACCAGCTTATTTGCATATAAGTGAGTTTAATTTTATATTTATATGAACAAACATATTATTCTTTTTTACAATCCGTAATTTATTATTTACAGACTTACCATGAAGATAGCAGATTTATATATTAGGGTATCAACAGATGAACAGGCTGATAAAGGTTATTCACAAAGAGATCAGCACGAGAGGTTAGAAAAGTATTGCCAGCAGAATGAAATAACCATTGGTCAGGTAATCTTTGAAGATCATTCAGCTAAAAATTTTAATCGTCCTGAATGGAACAATTATATTCAAAATATAAAGAAAAGAAGTTTGCGATCTAACTTGATTTTATTTACAAAATGGGATCGTTTTAGTAGAAATGCAGGTGACGCATATCAAATGATTAAATTGCTTCTAAGCAATAACATTTCGCCACAAGCTATAGAGCAACCATTAGATATGTCAATTCCTGAAAATAAGATGATGCTAGCCATTTATTTGGCTGCACCAGAAGTAGAAAATGACCGACGAGCCCTAAATACTTTCTACGGTATGAGAAGAGCCCAAAAAGAAGGACGACTAATGGGCACTGCTTCCTATGGATATATTAATAAATGCAGTGAAGATGGTAGAAAATATATAGCATTGAAAGAGCCAGAAGCATCAAATATGCGTTGGGCTTTTAATGAGATTGCCAAAGGTAAATACTCTATAAATCAAATTAGACTAAAGATGAACACTATGGCTGGTACTAAAATAAGTAGAACATCTTTTTATAGAGCAATAAAAAATCCATTGTACTGTGGAAAGATATATATTAAGCCATACAAGGATGAAGATGCATGTACAGTTGACGGCAAACATGAAAGTTTAATTTCAGAAAGTTTGTTCAATAAAGTGCAAATGGTTTTGAGCGGTATAACTACAACCGAAAGACCAAAGGGCAAAATTAATGCTGCAAAAGAATTTCCGTTGAGAGGATTTTTGAAATGCCCAAGATGTGGAGGGCATATTTCAGGTAGCGGTTCAAAAGGGAAAAAAAGTATTTACTATTACTATCACTGTAATTCTACTTGCGGCTACAGGTATCGTTCTAATATAATTAATTGTGCATTTGAAAAAGAATTACAAAAATATGAGTATCACGAGGGAGTTAATACTTTACTCAAAGAGATAATCTTTACTAATTTCAAATATATCCAAGAAGATATTGATGCACAAAAGAAAGAAATTTCCAGCCAGATCCAATCCTTAAATAATCGTCTCAATAATGCGAGGGAAAAATATTTAGAAGATAGATTGGACTATGATGATTATCAACTTATAAAAAATGAATGTAAGAAGAAAATTGATGATCTTGAAATCTCTCTACAGAATCATAAATTATCTAATAAAAATTCTGACATTAAGCTCAAGCTTGATCGCGTGATTAAAATCGTCCCAAACCTGTATAAACTGTATGTACAGGGGAATGATGAAACTAAAAACACCATACTGTGTTCGATATTAGCAGAAAAACTTGAGTTTCATGAAAATTCATTTCGAACACCTAAGCTAAATTCCGCACTCTCTCACATATTATTGATTAGCAACAAGTTAAAAGATAAAAAAAAAGGAAAAAGCACTTTTGAAAATGCTTTTTCCCGAAAGGTGACCGCAGAAGGATTCGAACCCTCACTGTCGGAGCCGAAATCCGAAGTTCTATCCATTAAACTATGCAGCCGTATTCTTGAGGAATAAATGATAAGTAATGTATAATTTCAAAATTACTTATCATTCATTGCTTTGGATTTAGAAAGTAATCTTCACACCACCCAGAATTTGTGGACCTAAGACTTTATACGCCTTGTAGGTCTGGTATTTTGAGCTTAGAAGGTTATTTCCGAGTGCGAAAATACTGAAATTTTTGTGAATTTTATACTCTGCAGAGAGATTTAAATCCGCATAACCACCAACTTTATCGTTCGTATTTTCTAATGAACGGTAAATCATCCCATTAGGAGCTTGGGCGTTTGCAATTCCTTCAATTGAAAAAGAGTTCGTTGTTCTGTCGCTAGCAAAAATACCTTTGAAACCTAGTAATAATTTCTTGTCCAGCATTGTATATTTAGCACCAATACTTGCGTTCAATAATGGAACGTTGTAGATATTATCGTAGTTCTTCAAGTTATATTTTGTAAACCTTACTTCCCCGTCAATCATTAAGTTTTCTAATGGGAAATACTGTACACTCCCTTTAATATCGCTTACATTTCCATCATCGTAGATCGCAGAGAATGTGTTGGCAAAATCATAAGCAGAACGGTTCAGGGTATAATTGTTGTCGAAAAGACTGTTTGCTTTAAAGAACATGATGTCTTTCATTTTTCCGAACCCGGCAGAAACATCATATTTCAATGTTTCATCAATATCTCCTCTTAATCCTACATAAAAGTGATATTTCGTTTCTGTAGGCTTTAAGTACTGATCAGAAAGCACGTAAGGATTCTCCTGAAGAAGATCTCCGTATGTATTAAGCTTAAGACCACCGTCTACCCCTCCGTAGAATTTAAATTCTTTAGCAGCAGCCACCTGGAATTCTGCTTGTGGGAACCAATAGGTTTTATTATTCTTCACCTGGTCCATCAATCTGTTCGAATTCTTAGCATTCAGGAAAGAAAATCCTGATCCTAACATCAAATAGGATTCTCCTTTTCTAAAGGTTACTTTTGGCGTTAAACTCGTATTAAAGAAATTAGAAGAGTTTTTATCAACGATGGCAAAATCTGTTTTTACAGCTTCTAAACCTACGCCTAAATCTGCATTCAGATTAATTCCTGATTTTCCTAATTCAACAGCATGCTTAGAGAAGTTAGCCAAAATAGAAACCTGATTTTCCTGAGTATCAAAATGATCTTTCAGGAATGATGATTTTACTCTTACATCATTCAAAATTTCATTAGAATAGAAATCATAGTATCCATTCACTTTGAACTGATTCACTTTTTGCTTCAGATCAACATCAGCATTTGGAGTCAGTGCATAGATCCCGTAATAGTTATAGTTATTCAAACCATATTCAGCATTAATATTGAATTTCCCTTTATCTCCATAAGAGTTCAAGAAAGCTCCAATCGTAGCTGAAGTCTGCTTTGATTTCCAATCGTAATCATTTTTAAGACCACTGGTAGAAAGCAAATGCACATCTGCTCCTACTTCAAACTTATTTTCAAGGGTTTTGGAAACATTCCCATCCAACAGAATCTTCCCATAATTTCCCATTCCGAACTGGACATAGTTATTCTGAGCTGTTCCGTCAAATTTCGGTGCCACATCTTCTCCCTGGATTGTTGAAGTTTTGAAGTCAGAAACCGCAGGAACATCTGTAATGGTATATCTTACAGGGGTCTGGGATTTCTCTTCCGGCGGATAGTTTTTAATGGTTTCTACGGAAGTCTTCTTTTTTTCAATCTTCTTCACTTCCGGTTCTCTCTTTTTATTAAGAACCAGTTTTTCCTCCTTGATCTGGGAAAACGCAAACTGCGAAACCCCTAAAAATATGATGGATAATAATTGAATTTTTCTGTTCATTACTACTTCTTGTATTTATGTATCCATGTAAAATGCATTAATGACTGTTTACATGAACAGGATACTGCATTTTTACTTTTTAATCTGCTTTTTAACTTCTTTCGCTTCTGCTACGATGTCCGGGAAGCTCTTATAATTAGAAATAATCTGGTCACATGTATAACTTGCCTGGTAGTTATCTTTTAAGCCAATATAGTTTTTAGCCATCATTACCAATGCTTTTGCACCCCAATATTCTTCTGATGCATAATTATTTGCAAGCTTAAAGATGGTTTCATTAGAAGATTTGAATGCTTTTCCTTTATTCTGATAATAAGCTTTTGCATACAGTGCCTCTGCTGCTACCGAAGTATTGGACGATTTTTCAAGAGAGGTATAAGCTGTTTGAGCATCTTTATCTTTTCCTGAATTCATCAAACTTCTAGCCTTAATTACTTTTGCCGTTTCTATAACAGCTGCAGAGTTTTTAGAATTAGCAATAACGGCATTGGCCAGTTTTTCTGCTTCAGAGAAGTTCTTTTCATCCGCATACAACTTCATCAACTCAACATTAGCATAGTTTTTAATGCTGATGTTGGAAGAATTTTTAATGCCTTCCAGATATTTCTTAGCTTCTGTTGTATTACCCTGTGCAATGAAAATCTGGGCTAAACGGGTTTGAGCATCATCCTGATAATCATTCTGAACTCCAGCCACCTCCTGTAAAACAAGTAAAGCTTTTGTAGAATTATTGGTTTGATAATAGCTTTCTCCCAATTCATATTTAGCCTGATAAAGGCCTTCTCCTGTTGGATTCTGCGTCAGATATTTCTCATAATAAGAAATAGCATTTTTATAATCTTTCTTAGCGAAATATTGTTTTCCTGTAGATAAGTTAATCTCATCAATTTCAGAAGCATCAACATTGACCCCTATATTTTTGGCAAAGTTTTCATACCCTGAAACATCGCCATTTTTCGTGAATATAGGTTTTGCTGCCTGAGCAATCTTTTGAGCATATGCAGTATTTTTATACTCTTCTCCCAACGATTTCAGTTCAGAAAGTGCTTTATCATTTTGGTTCTGATCGATATAATTTTGTGCTCTGTAAATAGATGCATTGGCGATCAGATCTTTGTCTGAAGATGTTTTAATAACCTTTCCAAAGTAATCATTGGAATTCGCAAAATCATCCTGCGCTGCATAAGCCGTTCCTATTTCATATTGAGCATCATCATAATACTCGGAATCCGGATATTTTGATAATAAGTTTTTCAGATTATTGATCTTCGCTTGGGTATCCCCTTTAAATCCTAAAGCCATGGCTTTCTGATATACAGTATAATCTGTAGCGTCTGCATTTTTATCATAGATCGCAATCGCTTCATTCAGGTCATTATTCGCATAGTGAATATCTGCCAGACGAAGTTCTGCATCATTTTTAAATTCAGGTTTAGGATTCGCCAGATATTGTTTGAAGTAAGTGGCAGCCTGATCGAATTTTTTCGCTTTAAAATAAGCATATCCCAGATCATAAGGCAGCTGCTGCTTTTCCGGGAAATTTTCATTTAGAAGCTTTTCGTAACGAACAATGGCAGACGGATAATTTCCTTTCTGATAATATACCTGTGCCAGCCAATATAAAGCTCTGCTGTTAAATTCTTTATTGATATTAAAGCCTAAGCTTCTTAAGAAATACTTTTCTGCTTCATCATAATTCCCTTTATTGAATTCTTCTGTTCCTAATAAATAAGAAACCTCCTGATCTACTTTGTTGATCTCAGGGGAAGAACTTTGCAATCGGTCAATAGCACTCAACGTTTCCTTATAATTCCCGGAATATAGGTATGATTTCACCAATAGTGATCTCATTTCTGAGGCATTGGAAGCGTTTTGGTTTTCGTTGATATAACTTTGAAGAACGGTAGACGGATTTTCAAAAGGGTTTCCGATATCATATCCTAATTTAGCATACTGTTCGTGGGCTAACTTTTTCACCTTTGCATCATAATCCATCTGGTAAGAAGAACGGAATGCAGAAAGAGCCTCTTGCTTTTTATCAACAGCTAAGTAAGCATTCCCCAATTGATAATAGGCATTTTGCGCCAATGCTGAATTACTGTTAACAAGCTGGTTATAATAAGAAACTGCTTCGTCATACTTTTTCAGCTGAGCCGCAACAAATCCCATTTCATAAAGGTCATTTTCCGATGGGTTCTGCTGTACATTCAGATAATCTTTCAAATGTGGATAGGCAGCATTATAATCATTCTTCATGAAATAACTCTCTCCGATGATCTTATGAACTTCTGCTTTGTATGACTCTGAAATATTTTCATTCAATAGAGCATTCCCTTCAGAAATAGCTTTATCATAGTTCTTATCATTATAATACATCTGTACATAATACGGACGTACCAGCTTCGAGAACTTATCCTGATCTTTTATAGAATCAAAATACTGGAAAGCTTTATCATTTTGCCTGTTGCTGTAGTACAGGTGTCCAAGCATATAAGCGATCTCTCCTTTCTGAGACTGATCAGCAGTTTTATAAGCTTCCTCTAAAGCATCAGTAGCTCCTTTAGAATCTCCCATCATAAACTTGGCATACCCCAATTTCAGAATATACTGGGTATTCTCTTCTTTTGAAAGCTGGTATTGGTTAACCTTTTTCAAAGTTTCCAATGCTTTGTCAAAATCTTTTTTAGCCAGATAATAATCCGCTAAAGGAAGATTAGCCTGGGCAAAATAAGCAGAATTAGGATATTCTTTCATGAAAGCAGTCAATCCTTCTTCAGCATGATTTTTCTGAAGAATCACACCAATCACATTATCAAAAAACTGCGCCGCCTCCTTTTTCGAACGGGACAAATTCTGATTGTAGAAATATTGTCTTGCATATTCGTATTGGGAGGCGTTGTATATTTTGGTTTGATAAAGATTCTCAGCTAGATTGAATCTATAATTTTCTTTCTGGGTAAAATATTGGGACTGTTGAGCATCGGAGATTCCGAAATAAATGACCGCAGCCGCTAAAAGTATTTTTTTTGATTTCATTCTTCTTGATATAAGAAAATTAGTCTAAATAAGTTAACGAAAATATTAAAAACTTATTGTTTAAGCAAGTTTTAGCAGATTTAATAATGTAAAGCAGTGAATTCATAACAGTAAAAAACATTTCACTATCACATGATAAAAATTCTTACTTTAGTCTGGTAAAAATGTAAACAATTTTAGTAAACAGTTAACAAAATACATTTTGATCTGATACTTTTTCAACAGCAGCTAAAAACATACCATAAATACACTGTAACATGAAATTTAAGATACTTTTAGCATTAATTTTTGTCAACCTAATGCAGGCTCAAAAATTTTATTTCCCCAAAACAGCAGTCACAGATTCCCTTATTTTGGAAAAACAGATGCCAGAATTAGCGACTAAGGTGATCTCTAACCTTCAGACTGTGAAGTACAAACCTAAAAACGATGTAGATTTTTCAGATGCTCTTTTCCGCCTGCAGATGGTGGCTAAAGACTACAAAAAATCCATTATAACCCTGGCTGAACATCGTAAACAGTTTGCTGACCATAACATGGCCGGATATAAATCTATGGGATACGAAGTCTACAGTATGGCAAAATTAATGGAAGCGGAAACGAAAACTTCATTTCCTAAAGCACTTCAGACAGCATTTAATAAAAAATACGAAAGTCTGGATGAACATTTGCTTCCCAGGGTTGGACTTGCTGTGAATGGTGATGTCAATAATTTCAGAAAACTATTGAAAAAAGCACTGGATAAACAAAAAGGAAAAGACAGTATAGATTATGCTTCGGCGTTGGCATTATGCAAAGCTTATTTAAATTATAAGACTTATTCCAGCATCCATCCTCAGGTGATGCAGCTATTGATGGTAAAGGACAAGGAAAAATTTATTACAGAAACAAAAGATCTTAAAACCCGGAATGGAAATACACTGACCATTACCATTATCAGAAAAAAGGAGAACAAATCCCCTCTTCCGGTTATTCTCACCAGTAATATTTACGCTGGTGAAATTGATCATTTTTTTGGAAAAAGAGCTGCGGTTTACAACTATGTAGGAGCTGTAGTCAATACCAGAGGCAAAAGAAACAGTACTGATGAGAACAACCCTTTTGAGCATGAATCACAGGATCTTTATGAAGTCATTGACTGGGTAAGCAAACAACCTTGGAGCAATGGTAAAGTAGGAATGATCGGAGGAAGTTATGTAGGATTCAGCCAATGGGCCGCTGTGAAAAAACTGCATCCTGCCTTAAAAACTATTGTTCCACAAGTTTCTGTAGGAATCGGGATTGATTACCCTGCCCAGAATAATGTATTTATGAATTACATGCTGCAATGGATCCAATACGTAACCAACAATAAATATACTGATGAGGCAGATTTCAGTAATGCTGCAAAATGGGATTCTATCAATACGGCATGGTATAAAAGTGGTAAATCATTCAGAGCGCTGGACACTATAAGTGGTAAGCCCAGTAAAATATTCCAAAGATGGCTGGATCACCCGGGTTATGATCAATACTGGCAAAAAATGGTTCCTTATAAAGAGGAATTTGCGAACATCAACATTCCTATTCTCACAACTACCGGATATTATGATGATGACCAGATTGGTGCATTATATTATTACAAAGAGCATATGAAATATAACAGAAATGCAGATCATTATCTGGTGATGGGCCCTTATAATCATGGTGGAGCACAAAGCTTTGGATTCACTTATGTCGAAGGAAGCCCTATAGATCCGGCAGCCAGAATCAGTATTGATGATCTTGCTTTTTCATGGTTTGATTATATTCTTAAAAATGGAAAAAAACCGGACCTTTTAAAAGATAAAGTTAATTTCCAGGTCATGAATACCAATACATGGAAACATGTTCCAAGTTTGGATAAAATACATACTTCCAGTCTTAAATTTTATCTTCAGAATAGTAAAAACAATGCTTCGGTTTTTAATAAACCCAATCAACAAAGCTTTACCCCACTCAAGGTTGATTTCAAAAACAGAAATGATAAAGACACTTATTACGCTGTAAGCAAAAAAGACAGTATTAAAACCACCAATTCCATTTATTTTGAAAGTGAAGTACTGGATAAGGATCTTATCATCAGTGGAGATATGTCAGGGATTTTTAATATTTCTGTCAATAAAAAAGACCTTGATACCAATACTTATCTCTATCAGATCAAACCTGATGGACAACTTTTCTGGTTATCTTCCCATATTGCAAGAGCCAGCTATGCTAAAGATCATGAAGTACGCCAGCTTCTTACCCCAAACACAATTGAACAGATTCCTATGAAAAATGCTTATGTTATGAGTAAAAAGATCGAGAAGGGAAGTAAATTGCTTTTGGTGATAGGTATTAACAAAACGCCTAACTGGCAACTCAACTACGGAACAGGTAAAGATGTAAGTGATGAAACTATCGGAGATGCGGTAGATCCTTTAGAAGTAAAATGGTATAATGACAGCTATGTGGAAATACCTGTTTATAAAGACTAAATGTTTCTAATTATGCTATTTTATCCAAATGTTGTTAATGACTGTTAACATCAAAATAAAAAATCATTACATTTGCTTTTTTTCAAATCAAATATAGTTATTGAATGAGTCAACTTTTTAGAAGAAAAATCTATTCAGATACAGATACTTCAACAGGACTTTTAAGAGTCTTAGGCGTTTGGGACATTGTATTTTTTGGTATTGCGGCGATTATAGGAGCTGGAAGTTTCAGCAGTTTGGGAGAAGCCGTTTTCAGAGGTGGTCCCGGTGTCATCCTTCTATATTTGATTTGTGGCTTTGCCTGCGGTTTTACTGCCTTATGCTATGCTGAGTTTGCCAGCAGAATTCCTACCGCAGGGTCTGCATACACCTATGCTTATGCCAGTTTCGGGGAATTAATTGCCTGGATCATCGGCTGGGCATTAATTATGGAATATTCTTTCGGAAATATTTATGTTGCCTTTTCATGGTCTGATTATTTCACCAGCTTTTTAGGGCGTCTCGGAATGCATATTCCCGATTATCTTACGTGTAGTTATACGGAAGCCAGCAAAGCTATCCGGAACGGTTCAGAAAATAAAGAATTAATCAATGCATGGAATACAGCCCCATTGATCGGAAGCCTTAAGTTCATCGTGGATGTTCCTGCTTTGGTCATTAACGGATTAATTACATGGCTGTGTTATGTAGGTGTAAAAGAAAGTAAAAACTTCAACAACTCTTTAGTAATTTTAAAATTAGGCGTAATTCTATTGGTAATCCTGGTAGGTTTCGCTTATATCAACACCGATAACTGGACACCAATAAGTCCCACAACAGGCTCTCCTTCCTTTATGCCTAATGGATTTACAGGAGTGATGAGCGCTGTCTCAGGGGTTTTCTTTGCTTATATAGGTTTTGATGCCTTAAGTGTTCTTTCCGAAGAAACAAAAGACCCTCAAAAGACTTTACCAAAAGGGATGATTATCTCACTTGTATTATGTACTGTGATCTATATTGCTCTTACGCTGGTATTAACGGGAATGGTAGATTACAGAAAATTTGATGGTGTGGGAGACCCGCTTTCCTTCATTTTTGAAAAAACAAATGCCAATGTAGCATGGATGGAACTGGTGGTTTCTTTTGTTGCCATTGTTGCCATTACCACGGTGTTATTGGTTTTCCAAATGGGGCAGCCAAGAATCTGGTATGCGATGAGTCGTGACGGACTAATGCCTCAAAAATTCCTTAAGATTCATCCAAAATATAAAACTCCGTCTTTTGCAACCATTGTTACGGGGATTGTAGTAGGGATTCCTATCTTATTTACAGATAAAACATTCATTCTTGATTTTACGAGTATCGGAACAATCTTCGCATTTGTTTTGGTTTGTGCCGGAGTCCTGACACTTCCTGCCAAGGAAAAAATAAAAGGCAGATTCCACCTTCCTTATATCAATGGTAAGATTATTTTCCCTGTTGTTTTCATTGGAGGACTGATCGTTTTCTATTACTGGCAGCCTGAGTTTTTCCAAACACTGATGAATTGGAGTGACCCTAAAGAGGGAGAGTTCAGAGCTTCTATCTTCTTCTTTATCCTGATCAATCTCATCTTATGTGGGGTTGCTTTTATCAAGAATCTTTCTCTTATTCCATTAGTAGGATTAAGTTCTTGTTTATATCTTCTTACCGGAATGAGCCATGAGAACTGGTTCTGGTTTGGGATGTGGTTCCTGATCGGAATGTTTATTTACTTCTTCTACGGGTATAAAAACAGTAAGCTCGGAAAAGAGTTAAAGAATAGCTAAAACAATATATAAAAGCATTAAAAAAGGCAAAATGGCGGGATAAGCTATTTTTCCTTTTTTCTTTTTTATCCTTATTTAAAATCGGCAGAATTATTGCTACACATTCAACAGAAACAATAAACTAATGCCGCTATGTCTGAAAGAATCAAAACCTATAGAGAGTTTTATCAGTTTTATCTCACGGAACACAGTAAAACAGGAACCCGAATATTCCATTTTATCGGTACATTACTTGTATTTTTTGTAATAGGATATGTCATCAGTTCAGGAAAGGAAAGGTTTTTATGGTACATTCCTATTTTTGGTTATGGGTTTGCCTGGTTTAGCCATGCTGTGATTGAAAAGAATAAGCCTGCCACCTTCAAGTATCCGTTGTGGTCACTGATCTCGGATTTCAGACTTTTCTTTGAATTACTAATTGGAAAACAAAAGTTTACAGGCACTAATAATCAAGTACAGAATCCGTAACGACACACCATTCTATTTTTGCTCTCAACATCATGTTTTTTAAACCATTAGGAGGAATTAAAATGGTAGGAATATTAACCATTACAACTTCCTTTTAAAGATGGGATGTCATTCTGGATGTAACGGAGTGAAATGAAGAATCTCACCTTCGTTGGAATGACAATAGACCATATAAATTGTTGGACCTCTTAAATCAAAACGCCTGAACTCAGATTAAATTTAGCCAGATGAAGTTGAATTTTTCGGTGCAGTCATTTTCCCTATCCAATAACCTAAAGATGGTAGGATAAAAGATAATATGAGAGGCAATACAAGGGAAAAACCTGTTCTTTCCAGCTCTACAATCAAAGGGAATAAATAGCCATTATAGACTATTAAAGCCAGGGTAAAAATAAAGCTGTCCCCCCCACTTGTGGAAAGAAGATTAAAATTATTTCCAAATTGGTCAAACAACCCGGACATTGCAAAGAATACAATGTTTACAAAAAACATCCACAGGACAGATCTATACGTCATTTTTTGCTTTGCGTTAAAGTATCCGGCAAGAATTAAAAAAAGCGACATAATTGCAGAAATCGAATAATCTACAATGGTAATAACTTCTTCACTACTCCCCTTTGCAAAGAAATAAATAGCATACAACAATAAATTGATGAGATAGATGACTGTAACAAAATTCATAGGATTACCATTATATATTTATGCTTAATACTGTTTTTCCAGAATATCATAATGAATTGTATTCAATACTTTTTCTAAGGCTGCATCTTTATCTTTAACCGGTTCCGGAATATAACTTGAAAAAGTGATCGTTTTATCTTTATTGAAGGTTACTACCACCTCTTCAAGAATGTTTTTATCATCTACATAAAACTGGATTCTATTGTCTATGACCTTCCAGAAAGAAAGCCTTGGCTCTGATGGTGTGCAATTCCCTACTTTCCCCTCTATATAATTATATACGGCAAAACCATCCTCTCTTATCGCATAGTTACGCATCAGCCTGCAGTTGTCAAAGTCTTTAACAACCTTCTTTTTCCCTTCATAAAACCCTGATTCTTTTAGTTTCCAAAATCCTATAACATCTTCTTTTTTTAAGGTCTGCGCGCTCACCAAAGAAGTGAAGCTCAAAGCAGAACAAAATAACAGCTTCTTCATTATTTTTTCTTTTTCTTTTTAATATTAGGACTTTTAGGAGCCTTATCCATCTCTTCACCCACCTCAATAAGTCCCATCGACATCATAGAGGCAGGATCACCATGCTTCTCCCCTTCTTTCCAGGTTTCAAAAGCCTTTTCGCGTAGTCCCAGCAGATGATAATAAGCTCCCAGAACATTATATCCTTCTGGATCACCAAGGTTTATTATCTTTTTGGAAAGTTCTATCAGTTCCGGATGAGGCTTCAGCTTTTTATCTTTAATTTTTTCAAGATCACCAAAAAATCCAGGGGTATATTCCATCATCTTTAGCCCAAATGCATTGAGGCAAGCTTTAGCCAGCCCTTGATTACAAAAGTCGTCACTAATTTTGGTATAATCGTTAGTATTTAAAAACAGAGCATCTAATCCTGACATATTCTTAGTCTTATCATAATACCCCGCCAATAAACCTGCTCTTTTCTGAGCCTCTTCAGGATTTAACCGGTTATTAACTTCAGTACTGTCTTTTTTACGAACCCAAACTCCGTTTTTAACCCAGTCTGAAATACCTATTAATTTATCTTTTTTAATCTTAAAAATAAATACATCCTTATCCGGAATCACGATCAAACTATCATTTCTGGTAAAATAGTAACTGCTTTTAAAGCCATCCGCTATTTTACCATTTCCATCAAAATTGAAACTTTTATAGAAAGTCTCATTTCCCTGCTCCTCAAAATATCCCTGTAATGCATTATCTACTTTTTGAGCGAACATACTACTGGTTACAAAAACACCAGAAATTAATACCATTAATTTTTTCATCAATTAAAATTCTTTCTCTTTTCTAGCAAAATATAAACTCTATATTTCTTCAATTCCCATCATATAATAGAATTCTATTCAGAGCCTTTGATCCTGTCTATAATTCCCTGACCTCCAATATTTCTCCTTCTCATCCTGCACTATTTAAGATATACATTTCTCTGATTTCGTTTATTGAAGCCCTCAAATTAAATGATTAAAAAATGAAAAAACAATACCGGAAATCCGCTAATTCAAGAAAATTTCGGCATGGTAATTGCCAGGTATGCGCTAAAATCAAGTTTATGAAAAATATAGCAACAATTCTAAAGGGGGTAGCACCCGCATTCGCATTATTTGCAATGACACAATGTACAACAACAGCTGGGGTATCCGCTGGAGATGAAAAAACTTTCATCGTAGGACCACAAACAGCAGACTGTACAGGAGTAGCTCCTATGAAATGTTTGCAGGTAAAAGAAAAAGCTTCTGAAAATTGGACTAATTTTTACACAAACATCGAAGGATTTACTTATGAACCAGGGTATGAATATGTTTTAAAGGTAAAAACAGAAAAAATTGCTAACCCACCAGCTGACGCTTCTTCAATAAAATATACATTGGTAAAGCAGGTTTCTAAAACGAAAAAAGACGTTCCTGCAGCAGGTGAAAAAACACTTATCGTAGGAGCACAAACTGTAGATTGTTCTGCAGGAGCAGGCCGTATGAAGTGTTTACAGGTAAAAGAAAATGCTTCTGAAAACTGGGGTAATTTCTACAGCAATATTGAAGGGTTCACTTACGAACCGGGTTACGAATATGTTTTAAAAGTAAAAACAGAAAAAATCGCTAATCCACCAGCCGATGCCTCTTCAATAAAATATACATTGGTAGAACAGGTTTCTAAAACAAAGAAATAAAATAAAAAGGCTTCAGAGTTTTCTGAAGCCTTTTTATTTTATAGTTAGGAAGCCTAAACATGGATGTTGTGTTGAAAGTTATATCAGAAAGAAAGTCTTCACTAGGTATGGATAAACTAATTAAAAAATATTTATTTCCTTCTTTGGCTGCCACAACTTCCCTCTTCTAGCTTTCATCATCCTTATTACTATTCCTATTGCTTTTGTGGTGGTTCAGGATATTTTCCTTTACTCGCTTCTCCTACTGTATTGGCTGTTGTCATTGCTACCACAAGGTCATTCAGCATACTGCTGGCTGCCGTTGGCGAGTTGGGAAGAAGAACAAGATTACTTCTGTTACTTGCTCCTACGGAATGGAGGGTATCATAATGCTGTGTCACAACAATAAGCGCTGATGCTTCGTGTGAATTGATTTCTACATTGTTCAGCATTCTTACAGATTCTTCAAGTCCTTTTGCAATTTCCCTTCTTTGATCTGCAATCCCCTGCCCTTGTAATTTTTTAGATTCTGCTTCTGCTTTTGCAACAGCCACAATTCTGATTCTCTGAGCTTCGGATTCATATTCTGCAGCTGTCTTTTCTCTTTCAGCCGCGTTGATACGGTTCATCGCATGTTTCACCTGCTCATCCGGATCAATATCTGTTACCAATGCCTTAATAATGTCATATCCGTAGCTGTTCATCGCTTCCTGAAGTTCACTTTTTACAGCTATCGCAACATCGTCTTTTCTCACAAAAACATCATCCAGTTTCAGTTTAGGAACTTCGGCACGTACTACGTCAAATACAAAAGAAGTAATTTGGTTTTCCGGATTTTCCAAACGGTAATAAGCATCTCCTACCTGATTTCTGATGACCTGATACTGAACAGAAACTTTCATCTTGATGAATACATTATCCAGTGTTTTGGTATCAATCATTACATCCAACTGCTGGATTCTAAGGTTTAATCTTTTAGCGATCTGATCTATAATGGGAAGCTTAAGATGAAGCCCTGAATGTTTTACTCCTTGAAATTTTCCAAAACGTTCGATGATTGCAGCCGTTTCTTGCTTAACAACAAAAAACGATGCAAATAAAATAATAAGCCCGAAAATAATAACAGGCGCCAGAAAAATACCCATAGTTTAGTTTTTATATTGATTCTTATAAAGATAGAAATAATATTTAAACCAGGGAGAATTATAGGAAGGAAGTCAGAAGCTGGAAGCAAGAAGTTATTGAAGTGTGGGGTTGTAACTTCCAGCTGCCAGCCTTAATTTAATAGAATTATACCGTCATTCCGATATCAATCCCTTTAATTTTTCTATAAAGGTCTGTGGCATAGTTATCCGTCATTCCGGAAACGAAATCTATGATTCCCAATACTTTCTGATAATCTGTTCCGTTTTCATAAACAAATTGTCTTGGAAGTAACTTTAGTGCTTTTTTATCATAAGATTTTCTTTCCTCTTCCGGCTTAAGAATGGAAGGAATGAAATGATCCAATAATTCATACATTACGTTGTATCCGGCATTCTCAATCTCCACAACTGCTTTGTGATTATAAATTTTTTCTACAGAAAAGCTGGCAATATCCTGTAATGCTTTATTTTCTTTTTTATAGATATCTAGTAAACCATTACCTAGATTTCCTTCAAGGATCGTTTCAAAGTTATATTTGTACATCTCAATCGACTTATTAATTAAGGCATTGATTACTTTCGCCCTTAAATAAGAGATCTGTTCGTTTTCGTTAGAGATAGAACTTAACTTTCTTTCAATTCTTTGAACATCATCCGTTTCAGATTTTACAAGTTCAAAAAATAAATTTTTACAATCTGCCGTTGAAACAATTCCCAATCGGTGCGCATCTTCCATATCGATAATATTGTAACAAATATCATCGGCAGCTTCTACCAACCATACAAAAGGATGCCTTTTGAAGATATGAGGCTCTTCACATTCGGAAATAAGTTGAGTTCCTTTAGCAATTTCGAGAAATATATCTTTTTCATTCTGGAAAAACCCGAATTTTTTACGGTGAATGATCCCCTTTTTCTTAGCTACTGCTTCACATGGATATTTGGCAATACTTGCTAGGGTAGAAAATGTAAGCTGAATTCCTCCGGCATCTTTTCCCTGCTGCTGCTGAGCCAAGACTCTGATAGCATTGGCATTTCCTTCAAAATTAACCAAATCTGCCCATTCTTTTTCATTGAACTTAGACTTCAGGTCTTTTTCATTTCTTTCAAAATAACTTGCAATGGCATCTTCTCCTGAATGTCCGAAAGCCGGGTTTCCCACGTCATGACAAAGACATGCCGCAGCAATTACATTTCCTAAGTTATAGAGATAAAAATTCTTTGAATCTTCAGTAAGTTCATTTTTATAGTCCTCAGCAATGAATTCACCAATAATACTTCCTAAACTTCTTCCCACAGATGATACTTCCAGGGAATGTGTCAACCTGTTGTGTACAAAAACACTTCCGGGAAGAGGGAAAACCTGGGTTTTATTTTGCAGTCTTCTGAATGCAGAAGAGAAGATAATCCTATCGAAATCCCTTTGAAAATCAGTTCTTGAAGCTTTAGTATGTGGATTGTTTCCTGTACGTTGATTGGTGAAAATCTGGTTTAAATTCATCATTTTTCAAAATTACTCCAAATTTTAATTGTATGGAATAGTATTTAGATATTTATTAAGCAGACATTATCATTCAAAAAATCTATTGCCATCAGAGTTTTTTCCGTTAGTTAATACAGGTAAAAAGATCCTACATTTGATACAACTTAAACTATTAAAAATGAAAGACAACGCATGGCTTGACAAATGGAATGAAAGATATACCCACGAGGAATTTGTATATGGAACAGCTCCCAATAATTATTTGGAAGAACAACTCAAAAAATTAAAACCCGGCACCATTCTGTTTCCTGCTGACGGTGAGGGAAGAAATTCTGTTTACGCAGCATTACAGGGCTGGAAAGCATCATCTTTTGACATTAGTGAACAAGGCCGACACAAAGCTTTGCAACTTGCAGAGCAGAATGATGTAACCATTGATTATCAGGTGGGAGAACTCCAAACATTGGGTTATCATAAACAACAATTTGATGTAATTGCTCTTATTTATGCTCATTTTCCAGCAGATATTAAATCATCCATCCATCAAATGCTGGATCAATATCTTCGAAAAGGTGGATTTATTATTTTCGAAGCTTTCAGTAAAAAACATCTTGATTACGTCACAAAAAACGAAAAGGTAGGTGGTCCAAGAGACATTGATGACCTATTTTCTATAGAAGAAATTAAAGCAGATTTCCCTAACTACTCTATCATAGAGCTTCAGGAAACAGAGATTGAACTTAAGGAAGGATTATTTCACAACGGAACAGGCTCTGTGATCCGCTTTGTAGGACAAAAACAATAGATATCAACCGTATTATTTTTATTCTGTAGGAATCTGGTTCTGGATTTTGGAAATGCTTTAGTGAGGTTCCTACGGAATGACAAATGGAATAATTCAATCAGTATTTTAAGTTCCGGCTATAGTGAATTCTATATTTTAATTTTACGGAATAGTATTTGAACTTTTACAAGAAAAGTAACACCATGCCTGAAGGTCCATCTATTATTTTAATGAAAGAAAACCTGTTGCAATTTGTTGATCATAAAGTAACAGAAGCATCTGGCAATGCAAAATTTGACAAGGAAGCATTTATGGGTCAAATACTTCGTGAGATCCGCACTTTTGGAAAACAAACCTATCTGGTCTTTGAAAAATCGGCCATTCGTATTCATTTATTGATGTTTGGGTCTTATAGTATTAACGAGCAGACGAAACCGGACAAGAGCTTAAGGTTAGCGCTGCTTTTCTCAAGCGAAGGGATGTATTTTTATACCTGCTCTGTAAAAACTGTTGAATTAGAATTTCTTTCCACTATAGACTGGGAAGCAGATGTGATGAGCGATCTATGGAATCCTGAAAAAGCTGAAAAGAAGCTGAAAGCCCATCCACAAATGATGGTATGTGATGCTTTAATGGATCAGAATATATTTTCAGGTGTTGGAAATATCATTAAGAATGAAGTTCTTTTCAGAATTGGTGTACAACCGGAAAGCTTAATAGGGAATCTTCCTGCTAAAAAGCGAAAGGAGCTTATTGCAGAAGCCAGAAATTACAGTTTCGAATTCCTTGAGTGGAAAAGAGAATTTACGCTGAAAAAACACTGGCTGGTTCATACAAAATCAGTCTGTCCGGTGTGTGGACAAAAGCTGATTAAGAAAAAAACAGGAATTGGAAAGAGAAGAAGTTTTTATTGTGAAAATGACCAGCAACTCTATTAATGTAACCAAACAGATTCATTATAAAACTAATCTGCTCCTAAAAGTCCGCCGGCATATTTTATGAAAAAATCTGCTTTATAAACTTCTCCGATTGGAATTTCAGACTCTTCAATATAAATATTATGATTATCAAATGAATCAATATAATCTGCATTTACCACATACGATTTACTTACCCTGATAAAGTTCTCTCCTAGAATTTTCTGATGAATTGTTTTTAAATTCATCGCTGTAATAAGCTTTTGCTGTCTGGTATGAATGACAACATAATCTTTCAGTCCTTCTATAAATTTAATGTCTGAAAAACTGATCTTATAAAACCTCCGGTCTGCTTTAATAAATAAAAAATCAGCTGTATTGGATTCTACTGTATTCTTTATGGTATTCTTAGAGAGAAGTTCGGTATACAATACGGCTTTATTAATCGCTTTTTCAAGTCTTTGCGGATCAATCGGTTTTAAGAGATAGTCTACCGCTTCCAGTTCATAACTTTTCAAAGCATATTGGGAATAAGCTGTGGTAAAGACAATCAATGATTTTTTTGGCAGCATTTCTGCAAATTCCAGCCCTGTTACCATAGGCATTTCAATATCAAGGAAAATAAGATCTACCTCATTATCTTTAAGAAAATCCAGTGCAGAAGGAGCATTGGAAAACTCACCCAGAATATCAATCTTTGCCGTTTCATTAATCAGCGAACGCATTTCGGCTCTTGCCAGAGGTTCATCATCAACTATAATACAATTCATGATACAGGAATTTTTAAATGGATAGTATATTCTTTGGGTTCAGAAGTTATCTTAAGATCAAAAGTATTATTGTAAAGAAGCTCTAGTCTTCTTGTAATATTGGCAAGACCAAGACCGCTATTCTTTTTATCTGAGAGAAGATAATCAGTATCCCGGGAATTGATACATCTGAAATAGAGATCCTGTCCTTCCATACTGATATTTATTTTCACATACGATTCTTTACCATTGATATCAACACTATGTTTTACAGCATTTTCTAAAAAAGTAGTAAACAGATTCGGAGGAATAAAGGTTGTATTGATAGTTCTGTTCCCAACTTCTGTCTGAATGCTAAAAGTAAAGTTTTCACGTCTTATTTTTTCTAGGTTTAAAAAATTAGACAGAAAATCAATTTCTGAAGTTAATAATGTTTTCTCTGCACTGTTTTCGTAAAGCTGATATCTTAGGAATTCCGAAAGCTTAACGATCACCACTGAAGCTTTTCCGGGATCTGTTCTAATCAATGCTTTAACATTATTCAGCATATTAAACAGAAAATGAGGATTGATCTGATTTCTTAATTCATTTAATTCCATCTGCATGGTGAGATTGCTGAGCTCGTTTATTCGTTGATTATCCTTGATCCATTTCTGCAGAAGTTTGATCGTAGTAGTTGTCAGAATAATGGGAACACACATTAATACGCCTTCATAAATTCCGCCTTTTTCGGTTTCCCTTGGTAAATATCCGGTTCTGAAATCAGCAAAAAAAATTCTAAACCCATACCCTATCATATTAATTCCTATGACTCCCATGATGATAAGAAGCGTCAAATAAGCAATGTATCGTGTTTTAAAAAAGAGCCTTGGTACAAGGATATAAATATTTATATATATCATTGTAATCAATATTGTATATACAAAGAGCAGCACGTACCACTGATATATTCCTGAAAATGACTGCCAGAATCTGGCACTATACAGCCAAAGGAAAAAGGATATAAGAAACAGCACATGTCTGGCATATTTGTAACGTTCATCCACCAGAAAATCCATGACAAGTGTTTCTTTAAAATGCCATAATCTGTATTTCATATTCTTACGTTAATATATAGATACAAAAATAGGTAATCCTTGAACTTCTCTCCATAATATTATACAAAACCTATATTTTATTATACCAATTATGTCTTCAATACCTCACTGGATTTCGTATAAAATACCAGCGGTTTGGTATAAAAACAGAAATATACATCCTAATTCTCTTTTTCTTTGCAGCGTTTAATCAATGTATATGGAATTAGAAGTTTTTCAGGAATTAACCGAAGAGATCACATTAGAATGTTTTTTTATGACAGAATCACAACAGGAGGAAAAGGTTATACAGATTATTGATCTACATCATTTTATAGAATGTTTTGATTCGAATATCAACATTCTCAACTGCATCCAACATCCTATTAATATTATAGAACAAAACGGAGTAAAAAAAGGACTTCTTTTTTATAACTTGAAACATTCATCTTTCCCGGACTTTAATACTTCTGAAGAATTCAAAAGAAGACATGGATTGTCAGAACTTTGGTTTGTATTTGTGGAAGAAGAAACAGTAACTCATACCATTCATCACACTAATTTTATAATCGAAAACAGCCTGGAAATTTTTTATGACAGGATTTTTCTGTTTCAGTTTTTTCAATCCAATATACAGAGGCTAAAATAAATAATGAGTACTGGATAATACAATAATGATGATAAATTATCCAATCAAGAATTAATGGGTTCCCATCTTTGAAAACACATTAATGACAACTACTCCTAAAATAATGAGAGCTATTCCGATAATGGCAGGAAGATCCGGAACCTGTTTAAAGGCCACCACTCCGATGATTGTGATGAAAACGATTCCTACTCCAGACCAGATGGCATACGTAACTCCCACCGGAATCTGACGAAGGCTCAAACTTAAAAAATAAAAAGCGCAGGCATATCCTATTACCGTAACAACGGATGGCCATAATTTTGAAAACTCTTCTGATTTTTTCAGAAAGGTAGTGGCTATGATTTCAAATACAATGGCCAAAGCCAAAAAAAGATAACTGCATCCCATAAAGTATTATTTATACAAAAGTAACAAAAGCTTTCTTTTGTTTTAAAAAAGAAGTCCTCAAGTTCTATATTTCGTTTTGTTTAGTTTAGATTTAAATCCCAATAAAATGACAAATGAGAGTGACATTTCCGCTTCTGACATCATCAAAATGTCATAGATTCTGACAACTGACAAAAAAAATCAACGCAAAAATCACCGATCAAAATAAATTTCCTTAACATAGAAATTTGTTTTACACTGAAATTTTACACAATAAACCTTCACTTCAGACCGATACTATGCGCCGCATTATTTATTGTTTGTTTTATCAAGTCTAATATATAAGTCTGCAAACGGTTAACGTTTTCATATTTTTTTAAAGGCGAAGTAATAAATATATTAATAAATTCACAATAATACATTAACAAAATGTAAACAAAAAATCTCTTAAAAATTAAATGAAACACTCATAACACACTGATATACATCATGGTGTTTTACTTTGGCACGTGATTTGAAAGCTGTAATATTGCAATTGAAAGATTAATAAAAAAAAGTCAAATAATTAAAAATAATACAAAATGGTAACTTATATCGGTATCGCAACATGTTTAGTAGTATTCTCATCATATTTCATGACAGTAAGAAGAGAAAGAAACTAATCATTAAAATCAATAAGCCTATAGCAAAACTATACTAATTATATTGTTTTATGTTTTTACTCTGAGAGATCAGATCGCTCTTTTACCAATGTGGTAAAAGGGCCCAAAAACATAACAAAAAGATCTTAGTTTCATAACAAATTTTAATATCCAAATGAATAAATCCGAACTCATGCTCGGATTTATTTTTTTTTGATAATGAAAACAGTTTCCATCAAGCTGGACATTCAATGTATCTATACTTTGAAAAAGAGAATACAATTAAAACCACACCATTACTCATTACTCATTACTCATTACTCATTACTCATTACTCATCATTAATAACGCTCTCCCTGGCCTACCCGTTTATTCTCAATCAGGATGCTCTGCGTCATGTAATAAAGCCTTATCTTTGTTAGATTCAAGAAACTATTAATTGTCATCATGAATCTGTACAACCTTATTATTCAAGATAAAGACCAGGTAAGCCTTAACGATGTATTTCTCAATAAAAACAACAGAGATCAGCTTGTACAGCTTATTAAGGAACATACTTACAGCAAGGAACTTCAGGAGTACGGCCTTCCCGTGAATCATAAAATCCTTCTTCAGGGAAGTTCAGGATGCGGAAAAACAATGACAGCAAAGGCAATTGCCAATGCGCTTGGAAAAAACATCATCATTTTAAATTTAAGCAATATTGTTTCCTCCAGAATTGGGGAAACCTCCCAAAATATTAAAATGATTTTTGATAAAGCTGCAAGAGAAAGATCTGTTCTTTTTCTTGATGAACTGGATCAGATCGGAAAAGCAAGAGGCAGTGACGATAAAGATGTGGGGGAAATGAGAAGACTGGTGAATACTTTACTGCAGCTTATTGATTATTATCCCGAAAACGCGCTTTTACTGTGTGCTACCAATCACCCTGAGATTATTGATACGGCTCTGCTAAGACGTTTTCAACTTAGAATCCATTATGAAATGCCTTCCACCGAGTTTCTGAATACTTTCTATGATACCCTGCTCAGCCAATTCCCTGAGGATATGAGAGCGATTGAAAGAAAATACTCTATTTCATTTGCAGAAGCTAAAGACCATGCTTTAACAGCCGTAAAAACAGCTTTAATTCAAAAACTGGAAGCTAAAGAATCCATCCAGTCATGAAAGAAGACATTCTTCACAACCTGAAAGTCATCAATATGCGGATTAAAAATGCCTGTGAAAAGGCAGGAAGAAATCCTGATGAAGTTAAGCTTCTGCTGGCCACTAAAACCGTTTCCGCGGAACGTATTAAAATAGCACTGGAAAACGGACCACCCTTTATTGCAGAAAATAAAGTTCAGGAACTGAAGGAAAAATATGAAGATTTAAAAGAAACTCCCCACATCAATCATTTTATCGGGCATCTTCAGACTAATAAAATCAAAGATATTCTAAAATATGATGTCATCTGTATTCAATCACTGGATCGTTTAGAGCTGGCAGAAAAACTGCATCAAAGACTTTCAGCCGAGAACAAAACGATCGAAGTTTTGATTCAGGTAAATACCTCGAATGAAGAAAGTAAGTTTGGAGCAGATCCAAATGAGGCTATTGAATTAACCAGAAAAGTCTCCGAATTCCCTACATTGAAAGTAAAAGGTCTCATGACCATTGGATTATTCAGTTCAGAAGCAGAAAAGGTAAGACCATGTTTTAAAATTCTTAAAAACCTACAACAGGAAATCATTCGTGAAAACATTCCCAATGTGGAAATGGATGAACTTTCTATGGGGATGAGCAGTGATCTTGAAACAGCTATAGAAGAGGGCGCTACTATTGTGCGGATTGGAACGGCAATATTTGGAGCCAGAATTTATCCGGACAGCTATTATTGGGATGAAGGAAACAGCAATAAAAGAAATAATCATTTAAATAGCCACTAAAAACACTTTACCTATAGTCTATAAAATCGGTATACTTTTTGATTATAAAACATTAATAACCAAATAAATGCAATTATGATTAGAAAATTACTATCGAGCTGTCTATTGATGACAGTATTATTCTTTTATTCTTGTGAAAAAGAAAACACACAGATGAAAAGTGGAATCTCCATTGAAACGATTTCAATGATTACCGTTCTTACTATGGGAGTAGCCATTCTGGTGGCTTACAGTTATAAGAGACGATAAAGAAAGAAAGAAATATAGCACATCAACAAGCTACTCCATTTTGGAGTGGCTTTATTTATATTTGAAATCTTAGAAATAAAAGAATTATTTAGGTAGGATGCTTGTCCAAATCAGAAGCTTTTCTCTCCGTTGAAGACTCTATATATTATGATGTTAAAGCCCACTCAACTGCATTTTCAGCATGTATTTGAGCAGTTGCAAAGAGATCTATAGATACATCCCCTTGCTTAATGAGCAATTCAATCTCTGTGCAACCCAAAATAATGGCTTCAGCACCATTTTTCACAAGCTCACCAATAACTTTCAAATAGTATTGTTTTGAACTTTCTTTAATGATACCCTTTACAAGTTCTTCATAGATAATCCGATGTACCTCATTTCTCTGGTCTTCTTCGGGAACAGTTATTTCAATACCATATTTCGTTTTATATCGTTTTTTTAAAAAGTCTTCTTCCATCGAAAATTGGGTAGCTAACATTCCCAGTTTCGTATATGATTTTTTTTGAATTTCTGCTGCTGTACTGTCTACGATATGTAGTAAAGGAATATTTATATTTTGTTCAATTGCTTCTGCCATTTTATGCATAGTATTCGTACAGATCAAAACAATATCAGCACCTCCACGCTCTAATCGCTGAGCAGCAGCAATCATCTTTTTCTCAAGGGTTTCCCAGTCTCCTTGATGTTGCAACAATGCAATTTCACCAAAATCTACCGAATACATCAAACACTCAGAAGAATGACTTCCTCCTAAAATTTCCCGTGTTTTTCTATTTAAGATCTGGTAATACAATACCGAGCTTTCCCACGACATACCACCAATTAAACCAATTACTTTCATATTTATTTGAGATTAAACAAAGAAAGATAGTGAATAATCTTTTACTATTTGTAAAAAGTGATCGTTTAAGGCAAAGTCTCCCGAATTATGGTATCTAAAAAAACAAAAATCCCTCTCATTGCTGAGAGGGATTTATTATATCTGGAAAAAACTCTGATTACATATAAGCTTCAATCGGCTCACAAGTACATACTAAGTTTCTGTCTCCGTAAGCTTCATCTACTCTTGATACAGAAGCAAAGAATTTGTGATCTCTTACCCACTCTAGCGGATAAGCTGCCTTTTCTCTGCTGTATGGTTTATCCCAAGAATCAGAGATGACCAATTGTTCTGTGTGAGGAGCGTTTTTCAATACGTTATTTGCCGGATCAGCCTGTCCGTTAGCAATCTCATCAATTTCATGCTTGATAGAGATTAAAGCCTCTGCAAAACGATCAATTTCAGACTTGCTTTCAGATTCTGTAGGCTCAATCATTAATGTTCCTGCAACAGGGAAAGAAACCGTAGGAGCATGGAAACCATAATCCATTAATCTCTTCGCCACATCAGCCACTTCAATTCCTAAAGATTTGAACTGACGGAAATCTACGATACATTCGTGAGCTACTCTTCCGTTTTCGTTTGAATATAAAATTGGGAAGTGTTCAGCTAAAATCAGCTTAAGGTAGTTAGCATTCATAATGGCATGTCCTGTCGCTTTTTTCAGACCTTCAGTTCCTAACATTTTAATATAAGAATAAGAAATGTTTAGAATTAATCCTGAACCGTAAGGTGCTGCAGAAATACCATCAATAGCTTCTTTAGTTCCAATTTTGATGTTTGCATTGGAAGGAAGGAATGGGACCAAGTGCTTAGCCACACAAATTGGACCTACTCCAGGACCTCCACCTCCGTGAGGAATGGCAAAAGTTTTGTGAAGATTTAAGTGACAAACATCTGCTCCAATGTTTCCTGGACTTGTAAATCCTACCTGAGCGTTCATGTTGGCACCGTCCATATAAACCTGTCCTCCATGTTCATGGATTAGGTTAGTAATTTCCTTGATGTTAGCATCAAAGAATCCATAAGTAGACGGATATGTAATCATTACAGCTGATAAATTAGCTGAATGTAATTCTGTTTTAGCTTTAAGATCTTCGAAATCGATTTCACCATTTTCAAGGTTTTTCACGACTACGATTTTCATTCCTGCCATTGCCGCAGATGCCGGGTTAGTTCCATGTGCAGACTGAGGAATCAATACTACATTTCTGTGGTGATCTCCTCTTGAGATATGGTATTCTCTGATAACCATTAATCCTGCATATTCTCCCTGCGCCCCTGAATTTGGCTGCAATGAAGTTCCTGCGAAACCAGTGATTGTTGCAAGATCTTTTTCAAGCTCTGCAATCATTTGCTGATATCCTCCAGCCTGGTCTACCGGTACGAACGGATGTACACTTCCCCAATCTGCCCATGAAAGCGGCAACATTTGAGTAGCTGCGTTCAGTTTCATCGTACAAGATCCTAAAGAGATCATTGAGTGAGTCAATGATAAGTCTTTTCTCTCAAGACGTTTGATGTAACGCATCAATTCTGTCTCCGTGTGATATCTGTTGAATACTTCTTCTGTAAGAATCTGATCCTTTCTAAGGTTTTCTTCAGGAATGCTGTATCCTTCTTTGATTTCTAACTTGAAAGTCTGCTTGTCTTTGAACTGAGCGAAAGAAGCCATCAGATAATTTAATTTCTCCAATGTAGTACTTTCGTTGATCGCAACGCTTACAACCCCTTCTGTGAAGTAATTAAGGTTAAGTCTGTGATCCTGCATCATTCTCATCAGTCTTCCTTTCTCTTCTTCCGGCATTGTGATTTTCACGGTATCGAAGATAGGCTCTTCTACTACCTGATACCCTAGTGCTGCAAGCCCTCCTTTCAAAGCATTGGCTTTAAAATGGATTTGGTCAGCGATATAGTTTAATCCTTTTGGACCGTGGTACACTGCATACATACCAGCCATTACCGCTAAAAGAACCTGAGCAGTACAGATATTAGAAGTCGCCTTCTCTCTCTTAATATGCTGTTCTCTAGTCTGTAACGCCATTCTTAGTGCACGTTTTCCGTACATATCCTGAGAAACTCCGATGATTCTTCCAGGAATATCTCTTTTATATTCTTCTCTACAAGCAAAGAATGCTGCATGAGGACCTCCGTATCCTAAGGGAATACCAAATCTCTGAGAAGTACCTACCGCACAGTCAGCACCCATTTCAGCCGGTGATTTCAATTTCACCAAAGCCATCGGATCACATGCAACTGCTACCTGAAGGTCTAATTTTTTATATTCTACGATGTTTTCTGTATAATCCAGAACGATTCCGTTTTTACCAGGATATTGCAATAGAACACCATAATAAGAGGTATCAAATGCATGAGTCTTATGATCTCCTACAACTATTTCAATTCCTAATCCCTCAGCCTTAGTTTTCAATACAGAGATTGTCTGAGGCAATACAAGGTCAGAGATAAAGAATTTATTCGCTTCACCTTTCTTCTGATCTTTAGTTCTGTTGTTGAAGAACATGTGCATTGCTTCAGCAGCTGCAGTAGATTCATCCAACAAAGAAGCATTAGCAAGACCAAAACCGGTTAGGTCACACACTACAGTCTGGAAATTAAGAAGAGCTTCCAGTCTTCCTTGTGCAATTTCAGCCTGATAAGGAGTATATGCAGTATACCAGCTAGGGTTTTCAAAGATATTTCTCTGAATAGCTGATGGTAAAAGGGTGTTGTGGTATCCGAAACCGATATAACTTGTATAATCAGTGTTTTTTGATGCCAATTCTTTAGAATGGTTCAGCATTTCGTATTCCGAAAGTGGCTCTGAGATCTCAAGATCTTTTTCTAAACGGATGGAAGAAGGAATGGTCTGAGAAATTAACTCTTCAATACTAGAAACGCCAAGTTTTTCCAACATCGCCTGTTTATCGGCTTCATTTAGGGAAATGTGACGGCTCACAAACTGTTCTGTATTCATTTTTATTTATTAGATTTTGTTTGTAAAAAGATGGGTAAAATTACAATTTTTTACACGATTGTACAACAGCATATTTTCCATGATAATTCACTAAATAGTTTACTTATTACAAACCTATCAGCTTTTGATAACAATCGTATGAAGTTTAATCTATTTTAAACAGCCATTGTCTCAATTCTACAAATAGTATTCAATAATACAATCATTTTATTATCAATAAGACAATGAAGATTCATTGGAAATTGGGTGAAATTTTCAGGTAAAAGTTAAAATAGCAAAAATCTGTTTTTATTTATAACAGGTAAAAAATAAAAGTATTGGTATGGAAAATTTGAAAATTCACATACAAAACAGAGTACGGTTTTAAGGCAATCCAACCTTCACAAATAGGACTTCGTATTGCTATTCATCAGGTTTCAAGAATTTTATGAAATTTTATTAATTATATTTATTCTAAATTAATATATTTGCACCATGAATATGATTGTCCCGTTTAAAGTTCCGCCTTTGGCACCTGTGTATGCATTTAACAATGAAGAGATGTTTTGCGAAAAGAAATCTTGCTGCAAAAAATTTAAGAAAGGGAAAAGATGTAAAAAGTGTCCTGGAAGGAAGAAAATGGCTTAAAAAAACTCCTTTATCAGGAAATATAAAGCGATCACCAGCACAATAACACCCCAAAACAGCATTACAATTTTAGGCTGCCCGGATTTGTTGATCTCCGTTCTCGGTTGTGATTTAAACATTTCCTCCACTGTATTTTTGAATTTGTCCGTATCATTTTCAAAAACCTCAGTAATAGTAATTCCCTGAACTACAGTTTTATGCAATAATGAGTTTGTTGCGTGAAGCAATAGTTGAAATTTTCCATCTTTGAATTCTGTGATCTTAAAGATCCTTTCCCCATATGGCTTTTCAAGTCCGAAAGGCAAAACCTTTACTACATCAGCATTGCTTGTCTGCCAGTTGATAATAATCTCCTCTCCTCTTTTTGCATGAATTTTATTCGCTGTAAAAGTCTTTATTGCAGGAGGAATATTATATCTAAAGCTTCGCTGATGACTTTCTAAATTCTGATCATAACTGCGTCTCCTGATTGGATCACTCAACATTTCATACGCTTCCTGAATTTCGCGGAAACGGTCTGCAAAGAAATCATCATTATCATTTTTATCGGGATGATATTTTAGAGATAGCTTCCGATACGCTTTTTTGATGTCTTCTTCCGAAGCATCCTGAGGTATACCGAGAAAATAGTAGTAGTCTTTCATTGAACAATACAAAAATAAGGATTTATTTTTCTTTTTACTTTGTATTCATCGTAAATAATAAGCAGGTATTTCTGACAATTCCAAAGTCTGATAGTAATTGTTGGAACGCGCAAGGGCGCAAAGAAGACTAATAGGCTTTATATTTTTAAGACGCAAGGATCTTATCTGCGAAAAGTTGAATACTGCCTATTTGATGGCCACTAATCCACGAATGAGTTTACTTGTATAAAATCTATGTTCCCTTTAGTTTGTAAACTTAATTTCTTTTTTACAAACTAAAGGGTACATAGAAAAGGCTTTTTCAATTGATATTTTAAAGTACAATACTTTTTATTTGTGTATTCGAGGCAAAAAAGTCTTATACTCTTGTGTTTTCCAACAAATCATATAAAGTCAATTACTTGTATTTACTCTATATTATTTACGATTGATCCATTCTTTTGTTGGAAGAATCCAGGCATCAAGAGCTTTAAACAGAAAGCCATGATTCAACCCTGTATTAAGCTCAATTTCTTTAAAATCTTTAATTTCAGACCTGATAAATCGCTGCTCCTGAGATAGAGGAACATGCCCATCATCAGTTTTCTCTGTAATAGACAAAATCTTTCCATACAGCCTGAAATTTTCATCCTTCTCTAAAGAATCATCTTTAAAGCTGGCTCCAATAAAAACGAATTTCAGCTCCGGATTTTTTTCATAATAGGAAATATATTGTGCGATATAACCGCCCTGAGATGTTCCGACAACCGTAATATTCTCAGCTTTAACTCCCTTTTTTATCAGGCGGTCAATCTGTTTCTTTATTTTCCTAGCATATACGGCCGGATCAGTATTGGGCTTTCTTTTTTCAAAAAGAATAACATTGCCACTATCCTTCAATTGATGAAGTACTTTTTCATACTCCACAATACCATATTTAGGATGGGCTTCATCAGAAGGATGTTCTTCCAAAAATTTATTGTGCAGAAAGAAAATATATTGCTTATTTTTCAATTCAGATTTCTGCCCATAAACACTTATAGAAAAAAAAGCGATTATAATGATGAAAATATTCTTCGGTGTCATAATCGTAAAATAAAATATTTAATAAAAAGAAAACAAATTTAGTATTTAATCAATAAATTCACTGCCAAAACATTCTTAAATCCTTCTTAACGATTTGACTTATTTTAAAATAAAAAAAAATTCGGGATCGGGAAGCTTTGCTTCCCGATCCCGAATTTTAACAATTTCAATTTAGTTTTTACTTTTTATGCTTCACAGGTATTATCCTTTTTGCAGCATCTTGAACTGAATTCTTTTTTGAATTTCCCTTTCAGTTCCTGATACTCCTCATCATTCATTTCTCTGATCTTATCGGCTAATCCGAAAGGAGATTTTTCTTTGATTCCATATTCATCAAAAATACCTCTGATAAATCTTTTTCTTTGGGCAGCTTTTTTAGCGATTAAGGCTACACCCACAACGGCTAGTGCTCCAAGAGCACCTTTTAATGCTGAATTTTTCATTTTTTCAAAATTTTAAATTTTACTACTTCTTGTTTTTTATAAAGACGAATGAATTTTAATTTTACTTTACTACTTCTTTAAAATTTTTTAAATTATTCGTTATTTCTGTTGAAGAATCCTCCGGAACATCTGTTTCTCCAGGCTTCTTTAAATTTTTCTTTCTCTTCAGGCGATAATCCTTCCATTTTCTGTCTCATTTTTCGCTCTTTGAAGTCTCGCATGCCCTTGCCAAAATGAAAACCTCCGAAAAGGATTTTACTTAAGATCAGGATACCCATTGCCTGCCAGTAAGTAATAGATTTCACCCCTAAAATTTCAGGAAGAAGACAATTCCAAAGCGACATTACGATCCAGGTAACGGCTAAGAGAATTAATGGCGGACATAACAATAAAAAAATCCAGCCCTTTTTGTGTTTATGATTCATAATTTCTTTTTCTAACTTTTTAAATCTTCGTATAATTTTCTCAATCTGTTTCTCAGGTGCTTCACAGCATAGTTTTTTCTACTGATGATAGTCTTGATGTTTTCTCCCTGTTCATCGGCGATCTCCTGGAGGGTTTTGTCGTTGAGTTCGTTTTCTACGTAGACCAGCCTTTGTTTTTCGGGAAGTTCATCCAATGCTTCAAACAGTTTTTTCCAGATCTCATCCTGAAACATCTTTACTTCAGGACCTGCGCTTTCATCCATCAATAAAATATCTTTGATGGAAAAACTTCCGTCTTCGTCCTCATAGACGAAATCCTCAAGATTTTCTGTTTTCTTTTTACGGTAACGGTCTGTAATTTTATTCGCCGTTACCCTGTACAGCCAGCCCCCAACATTCACAATCTCAGAAAGATTGGTAATACTGCTGAACTGATACCACACTTCCTGCAGGATATCTTCTGCATCCTCCGTGTTTTTCACTTTAGGACGAATATAAGACATCAGCTTCCCTCCGTAGTTGGAAACGGTTTGTGAGATGATGCTTTCTTTATCCTTTTGTGGCATTGTTATTTTTTCGACAACCTCCATACTGATATGACGGCTATCCTTTTGGTTTTACTTTAATAAATTTAAAATATTTTTCCGGAATTTCGGTTTTTCTTTTATTCATCGGGCTTTTATTTCTTTTGTTTATGCATCAGCCACTCATTATTTACTGCTCATTGCTGATTATCCATTTTTCGGGGGAGCTATTTCCTGCTATCCGCTCATACTCCTCGCCCCAAGCTTATTCCATACATGCTGTGGGGTAACCGCTGCTATCAGGGCTAGATTTTATATTTGTATTCACTTCAAATTCATCCTTGAAAAGACAAACTTTACTATAATATAAAACTCTTTATCCAAAATTATGACGTTAAGAATCTGCGTTATCTGTAAGATCTGCGAGAAAACATATCTATCATTCAATTTTATCACAGATAAAACTCCTGTACCTTAAAAGTATAAAGCTAGTCAATAAGTTTGCGTCCTTGCGTTTTCCAACCTCAGCATCCAATTTCTAAAAAGATTGCTTCGCTACACTCGCAATAATAAAAAAGAAACGGAAGACATCATATCCTCCGTTTCCAAAATTATTAAAATTGCCTGTTTATTTTTTATTGAAATTCTCAGCAAAAAATCCTAACATAGATTTATACAATTCGATTCTGTTAGGCTCTTTTCCAAATCCATGTCCTTCGTCATATTTTACCATATAAGGAACTTCAAATCCTTTTGCCCGCATTGCTTTTACGATCTGATCAGACTCGTTAATATTTACCCTAGGGTCATTCGCCCCCTGTACCACAAATAAAGGTTTCTTAATCTTATCAATTTGAAATACCGGTGATACTTCTTTAGCAATTTTAGCTTCTTCAGGGTTATCCAAATCATACCAGATCTGTTTTACCATTTCTTTATAAGGCTTCCAATATTCCGGGAAGGAATCAAAAAAAGTAAAGATATTAGATACTCCCACATAATCTACACCACAAGCGTATAGGTCCGGAGTTTTAATCAATCCCATTAAAGTAGCATATCCTCCATGGCTTCCTCCATAAATTGCTATTTTATCCTTATCTATCCAACCTTGGCTGATCGCATATTTTACTCCATCTTCCACATCATCCATAGCTTTTCTTCCGATCTGCTTGTAGCCAGCTTTTTGGAATTCTTTTCCATATCCCCCTGAAATTCTGAAATTCACCTGAAGCGTGGCATACCCTCGGCTTGCAAACAATTGAGTTTCCGGATTGAAACCCCAATGATCTCTGATTCCCTGAGGACCACCGTGAGGGTTTACGATCAAAGGAACTTTTTTCCCTTCCAAAGCCGCTTTAGGTAGTGTAATATACCCACGAATGGTTAATCCGTCTCTACTCTTGAATTCAATAGGCCTCATTTCAGCCATATCTTCTTCTTTCAGCTGTGGCATCAGATTATAAAGAAGTTTTGTCTGTTTGGTTTTGGTATCATACTCATAGTAAGTTCCGTATAATTTGTCACTTCCTACCACTACCAAAAGTTTATCATCATTATCGTCTGACGAAACAATACTAAACTCTTTATCTCCAAACTGGGCTTTTAATTTGTCATCAACTTCCTTATAAAACTTACTTACGGGAACTGTCTCACCTTTCAAACCTTCATAGCTGATGTAATCCAGTTCATAATTTCTGTTTTTACCTGCTAAACTTATCGAACTCACATCAAACACAGGATTAGCATACACTTCCTTGATTACTGCATTTTTCTTAAGATCATACAAAACAATTCTTGTCTTATCACTATCCAGATTGGTCACTACATAAGCTTCATCTTTATTCTTAGAATTATCATTAAACCTGATAATGCTGAAGGTATCCGACCAGTCTGCAGATTTCAGAAGATTGAATTTTCCTGTCTGCAAATCTTTGTAATAAGTTTTAGTAGTCAGCCCGTTTTCAAGAACACTATATCCTCTTAAATTTCCGTCTTTATCAAAAATATACCCATCAATAGGACTATTGACATCTTTATTTTCATACAGCTGAGTCATTTCCCCTGTTACAAAATTGATTTTATAAGGTTCAAAGATCTGCTTATTATTTTTATTCATGGTGACCACAACGAAATCGGTATCTTTTATCGGGTTAATCTCTCCCAATGTAATTCCGTCAAATGGGGTTAAATCTTTAAGATTTGTTCCGTCTACATTTGCTGCATATAAGTGAATATTTTCATTTCCTCCTTTATCTTGAGTATAAAACAAACGACTTTTATTCAGCCAGCCATACGCTTTTATCAAATCATCTTTTTCAACAATAGCCTTGGTAATTTTCCCAGAATTCAGGTCTTTAACATATACGTGATTTTTACGGTCTTTATCTTTTTCCTTATAAGAAAGGTATTTCCCATCGGGAGAAATTTTAAATGCTGAAGCTTTTGGCCTTGCAAAATAATCTTCTACTTTATATTTGAAGTCTCCTTTATCGTAGGATACCAGTTTCTCAAGATTGGCTTTTGTAGATGGAAGCGTGGGATCTCCCGGAAGTTTAGCTGCGGAGTTTTGTGCATTTATCATAATAGAAGAAAGTACAATATAAGCTGTACCGAAAATTTTGTAATTTAGATTCATAACTTACGTTTTTAAAATTAAAAAACAGATTCCCCAATTCAATATTTTACTCAATAAAAAATCAGATTCTTTATATATAAGACAACTCAAAACAATAAATGTTACAATATTTAACATTTATTATGACTGTTTTAAAATAAAAAAGCAGTCCTGAAGACTGCCTATACATTTAATGTAGATAAATTCCGAAATACCAGGTCCATGCTATTAAAATGATCTGCATGGGAATTCTCTGTTTATAAAGATATTGCATCCCCGGACCTGTGTAATCTGCTTTAAAAATATTAATCTTCTTTTGGGATGAATTGATATTGGCTATAAAAACCAATATATAGAAAATAATCAGCAAAACAGCTGTCATTTCACGAATAGCAGGAATCATAAGGCCTATTCCTGCAGCAATCTCCAAAATCCCGGTACTATACACCCAAAATATTTTGGCAGGAATATAATCCGGAATCATCATTGCCATTCCCTTTTGAAATTTAAAATGGGAGAATCCTGTAAATAGGATAAAAACCGCCATTCCAAGATTCCCTGAGAATAAAAGATCCGGCTTACCCTGAAATAGCATGGTTCCCAGTAAAGCCAATATAAATGTCCCGAAAAGAATTACTAATAATTTCATATTTTCTTGAATTGATACACAATAGATAAAGAGATTGGAAACAAGGAACAAAAATTGCAAAATACACAATTACAGCTCCTTAATCTTAAAATCCAAACTCTTTTATACTGAGCTGAGATTTCCCCCTTCAGCCAAACTCTTCACAACGATCAATCCTTTTGTAAATCCTGTCTCCATATGATCCCGCCATTCACTGTCTACCTGAACTTCAGTGTGAAGCTTAGTTTTCCCATCAAAATCTATCAGAAAATATTTTTCAAAACAACCGCTCCACTCCATAACTTCTTTGCTTTGTGTGTCTTCTACTCCATTTTCGGTCATTCCCAAATGCTTAAAAACAATTTGATGGGGTTCCTCCAGGCTGTCTATGGTAGAAACCATTCCATCTCCTTTTTCATTAAGGAAATAAGTCTTTCCGCCAACCTGCCAGTCGGATTTCATAACAGAAGATCCGGCACCAAAGTATTTTGTCCATTGGCTGTACGTTTCAGGACTCCAGAGAATATCCCATACCTTCTGTAAAGGAGCATCTATTATTGTTTCGTATGATAGGGTTTCCATATTTTAAAATTTTGTGATTGATTGTCTTTTTACTTTTTAAATGAGCATTGCTTTAAAGCTGATTTTCTGAAAGGTGTTTGATAATATTCAGCGCTTTGGGAAATTTTTCTTCAAAAAAATCTTTAAACTCCGCCGGAGTTTTAATGACTGCTTTCAATAGTGTTCCTTCATCATTTTCTTCCAGGAAATAAGATTCCGTTGCATCACCCCAATCCTTAGCGACTTCAATTCCTTCATAAATTTCTCCCAGGTGCAGAAATTTAATTTCCTCATTGGGAATCACTTTTTCAACACGGCTGTACATCCCGTTATGTTTAGGGTCTAAGAATTTTATAATGTTATTTTCTTCCAGTTCTCCCTCATAAAAAGAACCTTCTGTAAAAGCCGTTGTCCATTGTCTGTAGGTAATATCTCCCCAAAGGACACTCCATACTTTTTCAGGTTCTGCATTGATTTCTAATTCATATGATAATTGTTCCATAATGTATTAAATATATTAAGTGATTTTTAAATTTAATGATTGGGTAGCCAAAATGAATACGCTAAGATCATAAGTATACCTTTTAACCTCCAACAAAATCTCCGCCATTAATATGAATTACCTCACCTGTAATATAACTGGCATCTTTAGAAGCAAGAAAAACATAAGCCGGAGCTACTTCTGATGGTTGACCAGCACGCTTCAGCGGAGTATCTTTCCCAAATGTTGAAAGATCATCAAATGCTTCTTTTACAAGCGGCGTCCATATAGGCCCCGGAGCAACACCGTTCACCAAAATTTCTTTTTCAGCAAGATTATCGGCCAATGAACGAATAAAGGATAAGATCGCTCCTTTTGTTGCAGCATAGTCAATCAAATGATCACTTCCCCGATAAGCGGTAACAGAAGTGGTACAAATAATCCGACCTCCTTTTTTCATCATCGTAAGAAAATTCCGGGTAAAAGAAATCATAGAAATGATATTGGTATCAAATGTCTCTTGAATCTGATCATCAGATATTTTTTCCAGACTATTTTTTGAAGTGTGAATTCCAGCGTTATTAACAAGAATATCAATCTTCTTCCATGATTCTTTAATCTTTTCAGCACATTGGGTTCTGAACACTTTTCTGGTAAGATCACCTTTCATCAAAAGGCATTTTCTGCCTTCTTTTTCTACCAGTCTTTTGGTTTCTTTGGCATCATTATCACTTTTCTTATAGATAATGGCAACATCTGCTCCTTCCCTTGCAAAATGAACGGCCACCGCCTGGCCTATTCCACTGTCACCTCCGGAAATAACGGCTTTCTTATTTAATAACTTTTGACTTCCCTGATAGTCGTCCCGGATAATTTCCGGAAACTGCCCTTCCTTAGGGACGCTCGACTTAGATTGTGATTTGTTCTGTGTTTTCATAAGCAAACCTTTTCTCTACATAGCATCAAACAATAAGCCGAAATATCTTTAAGAATTATAAGCGTCTTCTAAATCCTGAATAATAATTTTCTGCATTTTCATCATCGCCTGTACCACTTGATAGGCTTTTTCCTGATTCGGATCGTTCATTAGTTGAATCAGCCTTTTAGGCACAATCTGCCAACTTAACCCATATTTATCTTTTAACCAACCACACATACTTTCTCTGCCTCCGTTTGAGGTAAGTGCATTCCAGTAAGTATCGGTTTGCTGTTGGTCATCGGTCATCACAACAAGTGAAATACCCTCATTAAAATCAAACTGATGATCGTAAGAATTATCCATACAGAATAAAGAGTAACCATCAATAACAAAATTGGCATGCTGAACATTTTCTGTTGGCTCAGGATTAGAATGACCTTCACTTCCATCACCATATTTCAAAATATTTCTAATGCTTGAATTTGGGAATGTTTGGGTATAAAGCTCCATTGCTTCTTTGGCTTTTCCATTATTTTCATGAATAAACATCAAAGTAGGAACTATTTTCTGCTCCTGTGCTTTTTCTCCTAAAAATAATTGCCAGGTCACCCCATATTTATCCTGAACCCATCCATATTTCTTACTCCATGAATATGACCCAAGTTCCATAAGAGCCATCCCCCCTTCCAGTAACTGATCCCAATATTTTTGCACCTCATCTTCGGAATCACAGATTACCATAAATGAAATAGAAGGATTCTTTTTGAAATGAGGACCACCATTCAAAAGCATTAATCTTTGTCCGAACAAATCAATGTTCATTACCACAGGAGTATCTGCCGTAATTTCGCCACCAAAAACCTTACAGTAAAATTCTGCGGATTGCTTGGCGTCTCCGTCATACCAGAGACATGGAAAAATATCGTTATTCATAAGTTTAAATTTTAAAGGTTGATTTTATATTTATTCTTTCTTAATGATAGAATTTATTTTGTAGACAATTTATTCATAAAATCTGTAGAAACTGTAGATTTTATGATCTTTTTCTGGGTTAAGAATCTTTGTTATGCTCTGCTTTATTCAGAATAACAGAGACACTCTTTATTTTTTCCACTTTGCAGATTAAGCAAATCTAGCTGAACATATTTATAAAAACCTGCGAAATCTGTGAAATCTGCGGGAGATTATTCTTGAGATTCTTCATTATACTCCGCTCCATCCAGAATGATAGAGATGATGTAAGTTTCATGGTAAAAAATTACATGCATAAAGCAAAGCAAATCCAATGTCCTTGTGCTCAAAAAGAATTGCATCTATCTATTCACAACGACACGATAAAATTCAGGGCTTTTTACTTTTATGCTTCCTTAAAACACATCTGATTCTCCTTCATATAGTCTTTTAGCTTCATCATTGCATTTTTCCCGAAACCATGTAGCTGCAGTATTTCTTTTTCAGAATAATCCGATAGTTTTTCCAAAGAATCTATTTTTTCCTTCTTCAAAGCTCTTCTTGCAGGTACTGCAATAACTCCCAGTAGAAAATCTTCCTCAGGATCATAGCTTACAGCATATATGGAATTCAAACTCTTTGACATGATAACTAAATTGATCATGGCGACACAACGTATTTTTAATGGTTCTCAACGTACTTATGAAAATTATTGAGAATAGCATACCAGCCATCTCGCTGCATCTCCACAGAATTTTGTTTCTCCGGATCGAAAATTTCGATAACTTTTGTAGTATTCTCATCAATCTTATCAAAGATCACCTCTACTTTACGCCCGTCTTCCATATGGTATTTTATGAGCTCATGAGGTGTTACTTCATCATAAACCCCTTCAAAATCAAATGCAAAGCTTTTATCCTTTGCTTCCATTTTGTTTTTAAATTTTCCGCCTACCTTCAGATCGTTTTCAGAACTTGGACAATGCCAACTTTCATGGGCAAAATTCCATTTGGTAATATGCTTGGGTTCATTGAAATAATTCCATACTTTTTCTACCGGTGCTAAAATGGTAATGTCTATTTTAATTGGATCCATAGTTTAATTTTTTGATTGAATAAAAGAGCTGCCCGAAAACGGGCATCTCTTTTTATAATTTAGTTAAATATAAGATTATTTCGTGTATTCTTTATTATAGTTTATCATCCAATGAACACCATATTTGTCCTGAAAACTTCCAAAATAGTCTCCCCAAAACTGATCTTCAATGGGCATTTCTATATTTCCACCTTCAGAAAGCCCTTTAAAGATTCTGTCTGCGTCCTCTCTAGAGTCCGGGAAAATGGAAACATAATTATTATTTCCTACATTCAGCTTCTGCCCGAAGCTAGGAACAATATCAGAAGCCATTAAAAGATCACTTCCCACTGGAAGAGCAATATGCATTACTCTGTTTTTTTCTTCTTCAGAAAGGTTTTCAGTACCGGGAGCATTTCCCATTTTATGAATTTCACCTACGAATTCACCACCAAAAATGGATTTGTAAAAATTGAAAGCTTCTTCAGCGGTTCCATCAAAATTTAGGTACGGATTTAATTTTGCCATGATTTTTAATTTTAAAATGTTATTGTTTATTTGAAGTACGAATGGTTCACCCCTTAGACAAATCTCAATCGTATTGTAATTGTTTAATTATTTAAAAAATTTGCAACTTCTTTTATAGTAAAGTTGACTAAATTTTCATTGAGGCTGCCATCAAAATCAGCCATCATATAAGTTCCATGTCCTACAGGAAGGATCATTAATTGTGAATTTTCTACCAGCCTCCACATTGCTATGGTATGTTCCGGTTTCATCACATCCTTATCTCCACTAATAAATAAGGTAGGTGATTGTATGGAGCTGAGCACTTCATCACTCCAATCTACAAAGGTTTGCATTCTTTTACTATCCTTCTCGAAGAGATTTTCCAGTTTAGAAAAGTCTGGATTTAGATTCAAAAAGTTGATTTTGAAAGGCTCCGGCATGGAGTCAAATGTAGCTTCATTCATCATTTCAAAAAAGCCATCCATCATTCCGTTTCTTTTATAAAACGCTGAAGCCACAACCAGTTTTTCTACAATTTTGGGATGACGATGCCCAATCTGCATTACGGTATTTCCACCATTACTGAACCCCCAGAATGAAGCTTTATCAACATTCAGGGCCTTCAAAAGTGCTGCTACATCATCAGCGTCCTGTTCAAATGTTTCAGGAATATCACGGTGTTCACTTCGCCCATGATTCTGGAGATCTATTCCAATAAGCTGAAATTCATTTTCCAGCCTTGCAATGACTTCTTTAAAGTCATAGAGAATAGAGGAACCTCCACCATGAATTAAAACCAGGGGTTTTCCTGAACCATAGATTTCATAATACATCTGGATCCCGTTGACTTGCTTATATCCTTTTTCTAATGGATTCATAGATTAATATTTAATATTTTCATCCACATCATACTTCATTCCCGGATAGTCTAAAATTCTGCGCATCAAACCTATTTGCCCGCAGAGATAATCTTCCCGACCAATGCACATACCAACAAAATTGAGCTTGGTTTCTTTAATAAAAGGAATATTCATCCCTATTTCAAAGATTTCATCAAGTTCTTCATCGGTTACCTCCAATAACTTCTGATATACTTTTTCAGAAATATCATGAAAATTTTTCTTCAAATCTTCTAGTGTTGGATATGTAAAGCTTTCGTCCAATGCTTTCCCCTGAAAGAACAAATCATTATTAGGATCTTGCTCCTGAAGCCCAAGCACCCAGCCTAAGCCGTAGCGCATATTCACAAAGTTTCCTGCCATCCAGATAATATGGTTGGTTTTGTTTTCAATTCTTTTCAAAGCATCTTCTTCCGAAATACCATCCAAAACATTGATAAAGCTTTGGGTATGCATTCTATAAGCCGGAATAACGAGTTCTACTTTTTTTGATTTTGGTGTGTCCATTATTTTGTTTTTTTGATATTAAAGTAAGAAAAATGAAAGGGTGCATTGACAAGCTTTCTGCTTTTAAAGTGCAGGAGTTTTTATCTACGATAAAATTGAATGATGGATATATTTTTCTCCCAGATACCACAGATTTTTAAGCTTAATCAAGAGGCTTTTTACTGATCTATCATTTTATTCCTCCTGATTTACCCAAGAGCCTGCGAATATATCCCAACTGTCCGGAGTGATAGTTCTCATGAAAGCAGAGTGTTGCAATATCATTAATATTTTCAGGATTAAACCTATCAAGGGTATTTAATTTTGCTTCCAGTTTTTCCTGAGATTTTTGCAGATATGACTTTAATTCTTCAAAATCTACAAACTCATCTTTTTTTTCTAAAGCAATAACCCCTCTCTTATAAGCTGAAAATGGTTCTCCATTCCATACTGAATCCTCTCCCAGAATATGTAACAAACCATTTCTTACGTCAATTAAATGTCCTAACACCCAGTTCATACAATTGGCTTCACCATTAGGAAAAATCATTGATTCCTCATGGGTAATTCCTTCTATATTGATTGAGATCACTTTATAGGTAACACTTACCTGGTGTTGTACCAATGTTATCTCATTTGATTTCGCTTCCATCTCAAATTCGATATTATGATTGATGAATTTCTGTAGGCATCTTAGAAAGATCAGCATGCATTACTTCCCACTGATGTCCGTCTATATCAGCAAAAGCACTTTGGTACATCCAACCGTAATCTACTGTTTCACTGTATTTGGATCCCCCATTCTTGATAGCTGTGTTTACCATTTGATTAACTTCTTCCTGGCTCTCTACTCCAATAGCAAGAAGTACCTGCGTTGTATCCCCTTTTGCAAAAGGTCTATTGGTAAAGGTTTGAAAAAAAACTTCTCTCAGAAACATGGTGTAGATATGATCTTCCTTCATCACTACACATATTGCTTTATCATTTGAAAACTGTTCGTTGATTGAAAAGCCAAGCTCTGTCCAGAATTCTCTGGTTTTCTGTACGTCTTTTACAGGTAAATTGACATAGATTTGACTGATTTTCATTTTTAATAATTTTGGTGTTAAACTGTAATCCAAAATTACCAAGGTATCGTGAAAATCAACTTGTCATAAGGCAAGATTTAATTTTTCTTGGGATGAGACACTAATTCTTTCCGAATTCTACTTAGGGAGGTATCGGTTACTCCAAGGTAGGATGCAATCTGCTTCAATGGAGCAAATTGTATTACTTTGGGTTTCTGTTCCAGAAGATTCAGGTATCTTCTGGTAGCTGAAAGGGTGAACATTTCTACAGACCGTTGCTTGTAATCAAAAAGTTCCTTAGACATCCAGGCTCTTCCCCATTCTCTAAGATTGGGAATTTTGTGAAAAAGTTCCTGAAAAGTATCGTAATCCAGTTTCCAGCATTCACAGTCTGTAATACAAACAATATTTTCCTGAGTGGGAATTCTTTGAAACATAGATAAAACCTCAATAATCACCTCATTTTCCACGAAAAAATGAGTAGTCACTTCATTTCCGTTAAAATCATTTACAAATGAACGGGCCAATCCGCTATCCAGAATATAATATTCATTAGCCATCTTGCCTTCTTCAAGAATAAAATCACCTTTTTGAAAGAATTTCTTTTCGTGAGCCTGAAATATTTCATCAAGTTCTTCCTGAAGAAAAAAAGGAAAATCGTAACATATTTCAAGTGATTTGTGAGTCATCTGGTCAATTTTTTTAAGACTTTAAAAATAATTTTTTTAATTGAATTAAAAGCAATAATTATTAAACAATATAACTAAACCGTTATTTGACACCATATAGTTCACTGAAATAACGATAATTTAAGTAACTCCAACAATTAAACACTTGCTTTAAGTAATGGAGAATACCCCCCTGTCAAGTCCACGATTTGACATCCCTCCGGTGGAGAAAAATGGTTATTATGGAGATTTGTTGTTATTATAACAATGGTTAATTTATCTTCATTAAAATAAAGAGAGCTGGATGGGTTTAGGAGAACTAAGTTTTTGAGCATCTCCCATCACTGTTTTCCCTCCAAAACGCCATGAATTCTGACGTTCTTCTTCAATGACTTCCTGGATATCAAAATCCGGAGTGAAATCTTTTTCAGCGCTGGCTACTATTTGATGAAGCTTATTTAAAGTATTGAGTTTATCTGAATTTCCCAGTTTTGATTTTTCAATCCCTTTTCTGAGAATGCCAATGCTTTCATCATATACATGGATTGGAACCGGGAACGGATGTCCGTCTTTTCCTCCATGAGCAAAGGAAAACCTTGCTGGATCGGTAAATCTTGATGGAGCTCCATGAATGACCTCACTCACCAAAGCCAAAGATTGCATGGTTCTTGGTCCAACTCCTTCTAGCATCAGTAAATCTTCAAAATTCTGAGGCTGTTGCTCACGGGTAATATATAAAAGTGCACCCAAACGCTTAAGATCAACATCGGAAGCCTGAACATCGTGATGAGCAGGAAGAATCAATCTTGAAAAATCTTTCATAACGTCTATAGAATCCGTGTGAGAAATATCCAGAATTCCTTTCCGGTTTTCCGCTGCCTCGGCATCCGTAAGGTTTAGAATACGTCCTCTTGAAACCCCGTTAATTCCGGTATGAGGCTCCTCTACAAAAGAGGTCATGTTTCCGGAATGCCAATGATAGCGTCTTGCTGTACCATCAGATTCGTGCATTCCCTGCTGAACAACACTCCAGCTTCCATTATCTGAAAGAATAAAATTATGCAGATACAACTGATAGCCATCCTGAATCGCTGTATTATCAACTTTTGCTGAAAGTTTGCTTGCTTTTACAAGTTCATGCCCATTTAAGCCTGTTTTATCTGCAATTTGAATCAATTCAGACGGAGTTTCTCGTGAAAATTTCCCCTTTCCGCCACAAATATAAAGTCCGAGTGATTGGGAATTAGGATTAATGGAACGTTTCAAAGCTCCCATTACCGAAGTGGTTATTCCTGAAGAATGCCAATCCATGCCCATCACAGCACCAAAACTTTGAAACCAAAACGGATCTGCTAATCTACGAAGCACCTCATCTTTACCATAATCCGTCAGAATAGCTTCAACAATGGAAAGTCCGAGAACAGACATCCGTTCATAAAGCCATGGCGGTACTTTGCCATAGTGAAGGGGTAAATCTGCGGTTCCTGAACGTTTCATTTCTATTTTAAAAACGTAAAGGTAGCATTATTAATCTTAAATTTTAATGATTTGACTCAGTAATGAAAACCTTAAAACGATAACTATTTAATCAATTTTGTAAATGAAAAATCAGGATCACGCATTTCTATTTCGTTTTTCCCTGACTGCATTTGTGCTTCTTTCGCATAAATGAACATTTTTTGCTCATAATCTGCAATAGCATCTTCTATGGTTTCGAAGGTTCCCTGGGTTAAATTATCTGATAAAATTAATGCATCCATCAATCCTGTATTTACGCCTTGTCCTGCAAAAGGAGGCATTACATGAGCTGCATCTCCGATAAGTGTTACCGGTAAAAGGCGGTCCTTTTTCCAAAGTTTATCTAATGGGATTACTCTTGTGGGTAATCCGACGAAAAAAGAAGTTGAACGAAATAATTGTTGATAACGATCACTCCATTTAGAAAATCTATTGGAAAGAAACCGGATTACCCAATCTGTGTCTTGAAAATCAGGAAGATTGTTCAAAATCCATTCATCGGGCTTTTTAAATATTACTCCATAAGTAAGCGCTCCATTATTATAGGGATTCACTACTAATAAATTACCCTGATAAGCTGCCATAAGTCTTTTTCCGTCACACCATTGATAAAATTCCGGGCAATTGATTTCAGGTTGCGGAATATCTCCCTGGATAATAAAAGTCCCGGTCTCTTCTATCTCAGTTTCTGTTACATATTGCCTCACTTTAGACATTCCGCCATTGGCACCGATGACCAAATCCGCAATACTACTGGGTTTGTTCTCAAAATGTAATAACCATTGACCGTTGTCTTCTTCCATACCGGTAAACTTTCTGTCCCAGACTACGGTATTGTCTGCCAGCCCATCAAGTAACATTTCCCTCAAATGATTTCTATTAATCTCAGGATTGTCGTGCTGATTTTCAGGGGTAATTTTTTTGGTCAATAGCAGATTACCTTGCTCGTCCGCAATATGTATTCCCATAGGAATGGAAGTAGTATAGTATTTGTCAAGCAATCCTGCCCGTGCCATTGCTTCTTGCCCTGAGTTTTGATGAAGGTCCAGTGTTCCGCCCCAAACTCTTGTATCTGCATCTTTATCTCTTTCGTAAACAGTTACCTCCACTCCTTTCTGCTTGAGTAAAACAGCCATTGTCAAACCAACAGGCCCGGCGCCAATAATTGCTATCTTTTTATTTTTCAATATCATAATTTTGTAGTGTATTAATTTCTCTACAAAATTCACAAATATCTATTGGTTAAGCTTGTATAAATGCGACAAAATCACTGTTCATTATTTGCTTTCTTTTTCTTGTTTCTCTGGCAAATGCAGCGGGTGTTACTCCCGTATACCGTTTAAATTCCCTACTCAAATGAGACTGGTCAGTATATCCTAATTCCTGAGCTAATCCTGCAATGTTGGATTCAGGATAAAGCCAAAGATGATTTCTCACCTGTTCAAAACGCATAAGCCCTGACACGTCTTTAACCGTATGACCGGAAGATTGTTTGAATTTTCTTTCTAATGTACGAACCGTTGTATGAGCGGCGGCGGCAATCTGGTTTACGGGAATACTTCCTTTTGTTTTTTTCAAAGCTACTCCTGCTTTAAATAACATACTGTCAACAGGTACTTGCGACCGTATATCCACAAAGCATTGTTTCACTTCCAATATTGCATCGTCTATTCTACCAGCAAGAATTTGTTCTTTCAAGGAGGTCTGAAGCCGGGCAACAGGATGTTCAAACAGGTACACTCCGTTTTCACTTTTACCAGGCAGCAATCCTAATAAGTCGAAAACAACCCAGGGAAAACATCTGATTCCAATAATCTCCAAACGGTTTTTTGCGTGAAAAACAACAGGTTGATTGAGGAGTCCCATCATGAATGGAGAGGGCAATTCTTCTACATTGCCCTCATGAGGAATACTACACCCATCACCAAAATGGAAAATAATTTCAGCATAACCATCAGGCATCACTTCAAAACTTGATAACTGCTCTCCATAATCCCGGCTATTATACCAAAAACATTTGATACTGTCCCGAAGTTCTTCAGGTGCTTCAAATTCCTGATGTATTGCTGATAGCATACTATGAATACATTATAAATAATATTAATCGAACAAGATTATTCAATCACATCGAACTTTAAAGTGCCATGTTTTACCTCATCAAATTTTTCATTGAAAATAATCTTATTTCCAAACGGATCATTGACGGTGAAAGAAACAGCATCATAAAAAGTTTTTTCAAGACCAGGCCGATTGTATTTGTAGTTTTTGTCAATAAGTTCTTTATGATAATCTGCAATACCTTCGCCCCAGATAAAAATACTACTTCCGGGACTTGCATCCCCATGATGTTCAGTAAGGTGAAGAATAATATTATCTTTTTTCACCTCTATATAAGCCGGCATATTTTCTTCAAAGCGATGCTCCCAGGCAATTTCAAAGCCTAGCCAATCCATGTAGAATTCAAGGGTTTTCTGATAATCAAAAATTCTGAGTACAGGAATAATGTGGTCTGCTTTCATAATATTCAAGAGATTTATGGAGATGTGTAGACTATTTTTAGGTTTTGGCTAAAACCCGAATATTTTTCTTTTCATGGAAACAGATTAAAGTCTGTTACTATTGAATGTGCGTTTTATTGATGGGATAAAATATTAATTACTTTTCCGAACGGATCTTTTACAAAGAATCTGCGGACTCCCCAATCTTCATGGGTAATATCATAAACAATCTTAAATCCTGCCTTTTTCATTTTATCATAAACTTCATCTACATTATCCACTTCTATAGACAAATCCGGAACTTCAGTCTCATTACCTCCCTGTTCTGCAAAACTGATCTGCACTTTTGCTTCTTCTTCAGTCCCTAAGGTCTTAATCCAGCCATGATCCATCAAAACATCAAGTTCTAAAATATCCTGATAAAAGTGATCCCCTTTTATAAGATCATCCGTTTTTATATTGGCTACAATTCTTTTTACCATATTGATCTTTATTTAATAAAAAAGCTCTGTGAAAATACTTGAAATTTTCCAGAGCTTTGTCTATCTTGATTGTTATTTTGTATTTTAAAGTGATCCTGCTGCTTCTAAAATCAATTGGGTAACTTCATTAGGATGTGAAGCTAACGAAGCATGTCCTGCATCCAATGTAATTATTTTCTTAGGCTGAAGGCGCTCTGCCATTTCTTTTTCCGTTTCTGCAGGAATCATACGGTCATTGGATGAAATCTGATACCAGCTTGGTTTTGTTTTCCATGCCGGCTCTCCTGCTTCATCTCTAAAACATTGCCCATGAATAGGCTTTTGAGACAATGCCATTACCAGCGCTTTTTCATCATCCAGATCCTGACAGAAAGCTGATTTAAATTCATCGTATTTGATCCATAAAAACCCTTTACTATCTGGATAAATACTTGCTCCACCCGGAGACTCTCTTCTTCCTAGAAGTGCCCCTAAACTATCACCAGCATCCGGTGCAAAGGCAGCAATATACAATAATCCAACTACTTTATCATGGTTTCCAGCTCCTGAAATAACTGCGCCACCGTAAGAATGTCCTACTAAAAGAACTTTCCCTTCCTGAGCATCAATAAGATCTTTTGTTTTATCAATATCGTTCTGTAATGAGGTAAGAGGGTTCTGAACACTTCTCACTTTATATCCTGCTTTTACCAGAGAAGGAATAATGTATTGCCAATGAGATCCGTCTCCCCAAGCTCCGTGTACCAAAATAATGGTTAAATCTTTTTGTTCCATAATAATAAGTATTAAAATTTGATAATGATAAAGCTACCAACTAAAATATTATCAGGCGTTAACTTAAGTTAATTTACGATCCTGCTCCGGATTCTACTCAAAGATTGTTCTGTGACTCCAAGGTAACTGGCAATATGTTTCTGTGCAATTTTCTGAAAAAGCAGGGGCTGTTTTTTTAAAAGATTTAAATACCTGTTTTCCGGAGAACGACATAGTAAATCATCAATTCTTTTTTTGGCATCCAGATAAATCTTCTCACTCATCATCCGTCCGAATTTCTGCCAATAGGCTTCTTTCTGATATAATACCTGCAAATGCTCTTTGCTCAGCAATAAGATCTCACAGTTTTCTAATGCCTGGATATTCATATTGGATACGGTATCGCAAAGTATACTTTCATAATCGGTAAAAAATTCATTCTCAAAATAAAATCCGAAATTAATTTCTCTGCCCTGATCGTTGATATAAAAACTCCTGACCGTTCCTTTTTTGATAAACCCCAAATATTTGCATTTTTCGCCCTGTTTCAGGAAAAAGTCTGATTTTAAAAGGAGCGTATCCTTAAGAAGCGTATAAAATTCATCAAAATGCTCCTGATCTACCTGAAAGAGTCCACCGTATTTTTCGTAAAGTTCTGTCATCATATATTGTGTGTTTTAGATTCAAAAAAAGCCTTGCAAATCAATTTCACAAGGCTTTTTACAAAAATTATTTCTACTAATTGTTTAATGCTGCAAGGGCTGCATCATAATTAGGTTCATCAGCAATTTCTGAAACCTGCTCAGTATACACTACTTTATTGTTTTCATCTGTAACAATTACAGCACGGCTTAAAAGTCCTTTCAATGGAGAATCTGTGATCGTTACTTCATAATCATCCCCAAAGCTGCTTCTGAAATCTGAAAGGGTTTCCACTTTATCTAATCCTTCTGCTGCACAGAATCTTCCTAATGCAAAAGGTAAGTCTTTAGATACATTGATTACAACCGTGTTTTCAAGTTTTGAAGCTTCTTCATTGAATTTTCTGCTGGAAGCTGCACAAGTAGGTGTATCAATACTTGGGAAAATATTGAATACTTTCTTTTTTCCTTCAAAAGTTTCAAGAGTCTTCACATTTAATCCTGAATCAACCAATGCAAAATCTTTAACGCTGGTTCCTACAGCTGGTAATGTTCCTATTGTGTGTACTTCGTTTCCTTTTAAAGTGATTGTCGTTGACATAATATTTATTTTTTTAGTTTTTCAAATTTAATCAAAATAGAAAATTTTTCTATCTAATATAAGGTTAAATTAATCTTAAAGTAGAAATAAAAACACTTTAGTCTGTCCATCAGTTTTTTAAACAATTCCCAATCTGAATTCAAGTCTTAAAAACTTCAAAGTTGAATTTAATATCAATTTTAATGCATCCGGAGAATATACAATTGTTCAGATATAAAAACCAAAAGAAGCTTTTGACTGCTTTTTTTATTTAAAAATTCCCTAAAAAAACAATCATATTTAGTAAATTTGTGGGACTTTAATTTCAAATAATAAATAACAGTATAATGTCAGAAAAATCAAAAATTTACTACACATTAACGGATGAAGCTCCAATGCTGGCTACTCACTCGTTTTTACCTATCGTAAAAGCTTTCACTAAATCAGCAGATATTGAGATCGCTGTTCCGGATATTTCCCTGGCAGGCAGAATCTTAGCTAACTTCCCTGAATTTTTAAAGGATGACCAAAAAATTGGTGATGCTTTAGCTGAATTAGGAGAATTGGCAACTCAGCCGGATGCAAACATTATCAAATTACCAAATATTTCTGCTTCTGTTCCTCAATTAGATGCAGCTATTGCTGAGCTACAAGGAAAAGGTTTCGCAGTACCAAATTATCCTGCAGAACCTAAGAATGATGAGGAGAAAGCAATTAAAGCTAAATATGCAAAGGTTTTAGGAAGTGCGGTAAACCCTGTATTAAGAGAAGGAAACTCTGACAGACGTGCTCCAAAAGCTGTTAAAAACTATGCAAAAGCAAATCCTCACAGAATGGGTGATTGGGCTTCTGACAGCAAAACTGACGTAGCTCACATGAACAATGGTGATTTCTACGGAACAGAAAATTCTACAACATTAGAAAACGCTACAAAATACAGAATCGTATTCAAAGGAAATGAAGGAGAAACCGTATTGAAAGACTTTGCAGGCCTTCAGGCTGGTGAAGTAATCGATTCTTCTGTAATGAACCTTAATGCTTTGAAAGTATTCGTTCAGGAAGCTATTGAAGAGGCTAAGAAAAGAAATGTACTTCTTTCTGCTCACCTTAAGGCTACGATGATGAAAATCTCTGACCCTATTATTTTCGGGGCTATCGTAGAAACCTTCTTCAAAGAGGTATTCACTAAGTATGCTGAGACTTTCAAATCTTTAGATATTAATCCAAATAACGGTCTTGCTGATCTTTTCGAAAAAATCAAAGGAAATGCTCAGGAAGCTGACATCAAAGCTGATATTGATAAAGCATTAGCTGAAGGTCCAAGAGTGGCCATGGTAAATTCTGACAAAGGAATTACAAACTTCCACGTTCCTTCTGACATCATCGTTGACGCATCGATGGCTGCCCTTGTAAGAGGTGGAGGTAAAATGTGGAACAAAGACGGAAACGAAGAAGATACCGTTTGTATCATTCCGGACCGTTCTTATGCAGGTTTTTATCAATCAGTAATTGATGATATGAAAGCGCACGGAAAATTAGACCCAACCACTATGGGATCAGTTCCAAACGTTGGTCTAATGGCTCAAAAAGCTGAAGAATATGGTTCTCACGATAAAACGTTCCAATTATCTTCTGAAGGAACTGTAGAGGTTCAGGATGAAGCTGGAAATGTTCTTCTTTCTCAGAAAGTAGAAAAAGGAGATATCTTCAGAATGTGTCAGACTAAAGATGCTCCTATCCAGGACTGGGTAAAATTAGCTGTAAACAGAGCAAGACTTTCTGATACTCCGGCTATTTTCTGGCTAGACAAAGGAAGAGCTCACGACAGAGAGATTATCAAAAAAGTAGAAAAATATCTTGCTGATCACGATACTACAGGTCTTGACATCAGAATTCTTGATGTAAAAGATGCCATGACTGAAACGCTTAAGAGAGCTAGAGAAGGAAAAGATACGATTTCTGTTTCAGGAAATGTATTGAGAGATTACTTAACAGACCTTTTCCCAATCCTTGAGCTTGGTACTTCTGCTAAAATGCTTTCTATTGTTCCATTAATGAACGGTGGTGGTTTATTTGAAACAGGTGCCGGAGGTTCTGCTCCAAAACACATTGAGCAATTCCTTGAAGAAGGATATTTAAGATGGGATTCTCTAGGTGAATTCTTAGCACTACAGGCTTCTTTAGAGCATTTAGCACAAACTCAGGGGAATACAAAATCTCAGGTTTTAGCGGATGCATTGGATGAAGCGAATGCTAAATTCTTAGCTACAGATAAGTCTCCTGCAAGAAAAGTAGGCCAGATTGATAACAGAGGTTCTCACTTCTATTTAGCAATGTATTGGGCTGAAGCTTTAGCCAACCAAACTGCTGATGCTGAATTAGCCGCTCAGTTTGCTCCGGTTGCACAGGCAATGCAGGAAAACGAAGAAGTAATCAACGCAGAATTAATTGGTGCTCAAGGTAAACCTCAAAACATTGAAGGTTACTACAAAACTGATACGTATAAAACTTACGCAGCGATGAGACCAAGTACTGTTTTAAATGAAATCATTGACGGAATCTAATTTTAGAGACTTCAATTTATGATACAAAAAACCTCGCAAATTGCGAGGTTTTTTATTTTAGTAATGCCTCCATAAAACAACACTATCCTTTTTATTATTTTTTTATATATTCACAAAACCAAACTTATTATCATGAAAAATTCATTACTTATTTTATTTGCTACAACATTAGTTTTATCCTGTAACCAAAATACAAAAACTAATCAAAGTGGAAAATCAGAAACGAACTCGGAAACTGAACATATTGCAAATTTTGATTGGTTAACCGGAAAATGGAAAAGATCAAATGAAAAAGCAGGAAAAGAAACTTTTGAAAATTGGAACAAAATAAGTCCGACAGAATATGCTGGAATTGGATTTACCATTCAAAAAGGAGATACGATAAGCAAGGAAAATATGAAGCTCCTTCATTCCAATGGAAAATGGAGTTTATTTGTTAAAACTCCGAAAGAAAAACAACCCATTGAATTCAAAATGACCGGATCCAAAAGCAATGAGTTTATATGTATAAATGATTCATTAGACTTCCCAAAACGAATTCAATATGGGTTAGAAGGCCAAAAATTAAAAGCTATTATTTCTAATAATGAAATGAAAATTCCATTTGAATTTGAAAAAGAGAAATAATACTTTTTAGCTTTTTTTATTGGTATGGGGATATAAGACTAAAACTAAATGATTTTTTATAATAATAGCGGACTTTAGCCCGCTATTATTTAATATTTTAAAAACTTTCTTAATTCATAAAACTCTCAGCAATCCACTCAAATCCCGGAGCTTTTATTTTTGTGAAGCCCAGTCCTGGCCATGGCAAATGAGAAGCAAATGCCCTGATTTTTGTATCCGCCAACTGTTTAAGAAATTTCTTCCTCGAAGTGGCGGCAATATCCAGATCTGTATCCCCTGAAAATCCCCAATCAGGATGAGGGAAAAGAATAAGATCTGAGTGAATAAGATCAGCAATATACATCAGCTTTTCATTCCCTGATGATATTGTCGTAACGGTTAAACCGGGAGTATGTCCGGGAGCTAATTGAAAATTGAAATGATTATACAGCGTCCTGTTTAAATCATAAAATTTCAACGTTGGCTGAATAGCTTTCAATATATTCTGAAGTGCCGGAATAATCTGGGTTAGCATTTCGGGATGAGCCTTCAAAGCACTGTTATTAAAATCATTAATGGAAGCATTCATCCAAAAATCATATTCTATTTTCGAAATAAAAATAGCAGCATTGGGAAAAACAAGCTTATTCTGTTTATCTACCACTCCACCCATATGATCGGGATGGGCATGAGAGAGGAAAATATCTGTGATATCGTTTGCTGAGAATCCTGCTTTCTGAAGGCTTTTTAATAAAAAACCAGTTCTTTCATCCGCAAATATTCCCATCCCTGTATCCATCAGGATCAGTTTTTCTTTTGTTTTAACAAGCAGGATATTGATCGCCATATCAATATAATCTTCTGATCGGAAATTGTCTTTAAGTATTTTTTTTAGTTCAGTCACATTTCCTCTTGGCGCAAATGAACTCAGATTTTTTTCATGAATATATCCATCTGTCAGAATAAACAGTTCTAATTCTCCCAATTTAATCTTTTTAAAACCGGAAAGATCATCTCCTGTTTTTCCGGAAATGACCTTTGTTTCTGCTAATACATTCGAAAAAGGGAGAAGACTTAATGTCCCTGCTAACAACCCGTTTTTCAATAGTTCTCTTCTATTCATAATGTAAAATAGTGTTTTTTACATTCATCATAACCTAAATAACATCTCCCGGAAAGGAAATGTTCTATGGCAATGAATGTGATAATATTTTTTAATGTAAAAAAACTGAGCTTCTGCCATTCAGAAACTCAGTTTAGGTATAATTAGTGTTTAGTTATTAACCAATTTCATTGATCCTTCACTATATCGTTCTCCTACATTCGGATATTTTTTCAGAATGGCATCAATGGTATCCAAATCTGACTGGGACAACTCAATATTGGCCGCTGCAACATTTTCTTCTAAATACTTGATACGTTTGGTTCCTGGAATTGGGATGATATCGTCTCCCTGATTCAACACCCATGCTAAGGCTAACTGGGTTCCTTTTACTCCTTTAGAAGCAGCAAATTCATTGATTTCATTCGCCAGTTTCGTATTGTTTTCAAGATATTCCTGCTGATAACGTGGTAATGATTTTCTAAAATCATCATCTCCCAGGTTTTGTACTTCATTAATATTCGCAAAAAGACCTCTTGCCAATGGGGAGTAAGGCACTAATGAAATCCCTAATTCTCTGATAGTTGGCAGAATTTCATTCTCAACATCTTTGGTAAGGATAGAATACTCTGACTGTAAAGCAGCTATCGGATGAATTTTATTGGCTTTTCTAATAGATTCTGCGGAGGCTTCAGATAATCCGATATATTTTACTTTACCTGCTTTAACCAACTCTGCCATAGCACCCACAGTTTCTTCAACCGGAACATTTGGATCTACTCGGTGGGCATAATACAGATCTATCGTATCAATTTTTAACCTTTGAAGACTTAGATCCACAGCCTTTCTGATCCATTCCGGAGAACCGTCAAAATAAGTTCCCGGAGCACCACTATGACTGGCTTTTCCATCTTTAAATCTGAATCCGAATTTAGTAGCAATAAAAATTTTATCCCTGTTAGGTACTAAAACTTTGGAAATTAACTTTTCATTTTCTCCATTGGCATACATATCCGCTGTATCCCAGAAGTTAACTCCTAAATCCAATGCTCTGTGCAGAGTACTGATACTTTCCTGTTCATCTGATGGACCATAAGCAAAGCTCATCCCCATACAGCCTAATCCAATTGCAGAAAGTTGTTCGCCGGTGTTTCCTAATTTTTTAAATTTCATGATGGTATTTATTTTAATTCTATGAGACAAAATTAGAACATGAACCCACCATCTTTGATATAGAATTCAAACTAAGAACTATAAAATTCAAACAAGGTTCAATCTTAAGGCATTAGGAGTTATTCCAGTCTGTTTTTTAAAATAGTTGGTAAAATAAGCAGGTTCTTCAAAACCTAATCCATAAGCAATTTCGGAAACATTCCAATCTGTATGCGTCAACAAGGCATTCGCTTCCTGTATTACCCTTGCCGTGATTTGCTGGCTTGTGGTTTTCCCCGTAATCTCTTTTACAGAACGGTTTAAAGAATTGACATGAATAGAAAGACTCTGAGCATAATCATTGGGCGTTTTTAACTTCAAAAAAGCTTCAGGACTGTCAATCGGAAACTGTCTTTCCAACAGCTCCATAAATAAAGAGGCTACTCGTTGAGAGGCATTCTGGTAAGGTTCAAAGGTTTCTGCCGGATGCATTCTCATGGTTTCATGGATCATCAGGTGAAGATACGCTCTTAGCATATCATACTTATGAACATAATCCGATTCAATTTCCGTCATCATTTTAGTATACAGATTAGAAAGAACCTTTTGTTGCTCTTCTTCCACAAAGAAAACCGGAGTTCCCCCAATTTTGAATAGAGGTGAGTCCTGGAGATTCCCCAAACGGCTTCCGTTTTGTAAAAAAGATTCTGTAAAAAGACAAAACCAGCCTTTCTGATCTTCATCATCTGCTTCCCATGAATACGGAACAATAGGATTGGAAAATAACAAGGCAGGACGATCCACGCGAATCCATTTATCAGCATAGTGAAGTTTACCCCTTCCTATAATCAGAGAAATTTTATAATAATCTCTCCTGCTGTAAGGGGTTAGGGGGGAACAATATTCCCTTGAAAACACATTGAAATGCCCCAAATTTTGAGGTCCCAGACATTGAGGTCCCAAATTGGGAGCATTTCGTTCATAAAAGCCTTGTAATGATTCTTTAGAGTCCATAGATCAAAGTTATAAAATTCAAACAAATTAATGGATATAATTATTTTATTTGTCCAAGAGAATACCAAGATGGAAGCTAGAAACTAGAAGATGGAAGTTTTTTTAGTTCATTAATTTTATTGATATTTTTTTATTGAATAAGCTTTTTGAGATCTTAAATGAACCATAGAACCTTTAATTTTTATATTAATCAAACCAAGAACCATTGATGTATAGACACCTAAAAACAATATTATTCATTATTCATTATTCATTATTCATTATTCATTATTCATTATTCATTATTCATTATTCATTATTCATTATTCATTATTCATTACTTATCATAAAAATGGCCAGCACGAATGCCAGCCATTTCAATAGTGAGTATATATAATAGTTGATAATGGTTAATCCCAATCCCCATCCCCATGGCGTCCATGGTTGTGTTTATTTTGTTTCTTGTAATACTTTGCTCTTTCTTTATAGTATTTATCCCTGTCTTTACGGTATTTTTTATAATCGTTTTTTCTTTCGTATACAATAACAGGGTTTTGCCCTCTATAATATCTTTTTTTAAAGACAATATATTTTTCTCTTCCAATAATCCTTTCCAGCTCTGAATATCGATCTCCTCTCCATCTTCCAGGCTCTACTACATATACTCTATTCCATGAATTGTAATCACGGTATCTATCGTTCAATGCATAAACCTGGTTTGCTTGTGTAGTGGAAAGCAACAGATCAGCGACTACTGTCTGCCAATTAATATCTGAAATACTTCTTCTATAATCATTATAATAATCCGATTGGGCATAGCTTAGACTAAACGTCCCCATCAAAAATACTGTTAACAATAACTTTTTCATTTCATTCCTCTTTTAAATTAAACACGGTGAAATAGTCAATTAAAGTGCCAACTATTAACTCTAATTCCTAATATTTGTTAATAAAAAACATAAACAACTGATTATCTTTATAATAATTTATAAATTCTAACAAGTTCTGAAATTTTTATTTGCAATAAAATGATATTTTTAACGGGTATATATGATTAAACAGAGATACGAGGACGGATTTTCAGTTTAAAGTTCATTGGTTTTAAGGTTACACTTCAATTGTAAATTATTTGTTAGGATTAGGCTAAAGACAATAGGTTATGTTGATATCTATATGGATAATAGTTGTTTAATGACAAAACCTTTTACCTTTTAATTATCTAATACTTTTATAAAATTCGTTAAGATTCTCAAAAACTCTTATTTCATGTTAAATAATTTTGTAATTTTAAGGAAGAGAATGCTTTCGGGAGTTCTCAGAATTATTTTTTATCAACCAAATCTCAATAATTATGGAAAATATAAAATTTATGGTATCTCCATATCAGGATGAACTGCAGTTGTTTATTGATGAGAAAAAAGCGGGTTATATGTCCATAGAGGTTGACGGAAGACTTCTTATTGTATATTATACCAAGCTGGATGAAGAGCGTGAAGGTAAAGGCTATGCCAAATTATTGCTGGATGAATTGGTTCGTTATGCAGAAGAAAAAGATTTGCTTGTAGACCCGGAATGTGATTTTGTACGTCAACAATTTGAAAATCATCCCAGAAGGTATAAAGACATCTGGCATGCTTAATCAGGCCTCCCACCAGACTGCAAACTGCTGATCTTTAAGATGAAGATCTACCACCTCTCCAATCATCGGAGTAAGGATATCTAACCCTTTTTCTTTACCGAGACTTGTTATTTTCTGTAAAGGCTCATTCCAGGGATGAAGTGCCAATGCAAATTTAGCAGCATGTACCGGAATGATATGTCTGGTATCAATATCTATGGCTGCCTGAATGACATCTTCCGGTAAAGTATGAATATACCTCCATGCTTCACCATATTGTCCGTTTTCAAGAATAGCATAATCAAAAGGTCCATATTTCTCTCCTATCATTTTAAAATGGGAATCATAACCACTGTCACCACCAAGGAATATTTTTTTAGTAGGAGTTTCCAGTACATAGGAAGTCCAAAGGGTATCATTCTGCTTTAATCTTCTTCCTGAAAAATGTCTTGCCGGGGTAAAGATCAGTTTTATGTTATTTTTTAACTCAACTTCTGTTCCCCACTCTTCTTCAATAAGTTGTTGTTCCGTATATCCCCATCTTTCCAGGTGTGCCCCAACTCCTAATGGAACAATAGCCATTCCGGTACGATCTTTAATGGATTTAACAGTCGGATAATCCAGATGGTCAAAATGATCGTGGGTAATCACAAGATAATCCAGATCCGGAATGTGCTCAGGTTTAAAAATGTCAGATCCTTTAAACGCTTTATTAAAGTATTTGAAAGGTGAGCCATACAGGCTTAATACAGGATCAATTAAAAATGAAACACCATCGGTCTGTATATAATAAGATGAATGCCCTAACCAGATGAAAACATCTATATTTTTATCCAGACTTTTCAAATCTGTAGGAATGGAAGGAATTTCTCTTAAAGGCTTCAGTAAAGGATGCTTTTTTCCTAAAAAGAAATCACAGGTTACTTTGGTCATTTTATAGCCTTCCGCAAGGGAGGGTGTATGACTGATATTCTGAAATTGTTTATTCCGGTAAAGCTTCGACTGTCTCATACGTTCCAATCGTTTTCCTTTTGGTACTGCACCGAATGCCGGTCTGTTAATTACTATACAATAGGTTGCTGCCAACAGAATCACAACCACAAGAATCCAATACATCATTTGTAAAAAATAAACATCAAAGGTACCTACTTTTGCGCTTACATGAAAATAAGATGCATTTGAGTCTATTTTTTAACTAAATTTATCATGTGTTTCAGAAAATTTATTATTCATTTAAGTGATGATTAATTTTAAACTTTCTATTTTAGCGGCTTAAAAAAACTCAAAGATATATTGAAAAATTACTCGGTAATATTTATTCTGGCCATGCTTTCCTCATGTGCGTCTATCAGAAGGCACAACGAACAGCGGGCCTCATGTATCCCACCGGAGCAGCTTAAGGAAGATGTAGATTTTGCCTACTCAAAACTCCAGCAGATGCATCCACAACTGTATTGGTATATCCCCAAACAGGAGTTAGATCATAAGTTTGACAGTCTTAAGCAAACCCTTAACGAACCTCTTACCCCACTTCAGTTCTATTTTAAACTTCAACCTGTAGTTGCAGGAATCCGGGAAGGGCATCTTTCATTAAGAGTTCCGAGAAAAAAATTCACAAAAAGAGAAATTAAAGAATTAGAACAGAAAAAAGGACTGTTCAGCAGATTTGGTTATTATATTTCCGGAGATCAAATGTATATTACGGAAAACAGAGATTCTATTGAAAAGATTCAGCCGGGAACTGAAGTTCTGTCTATCAACAATATTCCGGTTTCAGACTATATCAAAAAATACAGAAACGTTATCAGCAGTGACGGGTATAATACTACTTTTCAACCCTATTTTTTAAAGGATCTCTTTTTCAATTATTATACTGCAGAAAACGGATTAGCAGACAAGGCCATCATCGAAACGCTTTATAAAGGTGAAAAACGTACTTACACTTTAACACGGGAATCAAAATTAGATACCGATATTCAAAAGGATAAGGAGATGAATAAGCGTACTCCGGAGAAAAAACTTAATGATTATGTTGCGGCCAGCAACTCTTATAACCGAAGTTTTAGGTTTCTGGATAAAGACAGTACGATTGCTTATATAAAAGTGAAAAGTTTCTCCCGTGAATATTCGGGAGAGTTTTACAAAAAAACTTTTTCAAAGATTAAAAATGCAAAATCAGATTACCTCATCATAGATGTCCGTAATAATTATGGAGGTTCTCTTTATGAGATCAATAATCTGTATTCCTATCTTACAGATAAACCTTTTACCCTGATAAAACCTTCACAGGTTACCTCAAGAGATATCCCGTTAAGGACCAATTATTTTAGAAAAAGTACTCCGTTAGACTATGCCATTAAAAGTATCTCTTATCCAAGTTACTTTTTTGCCCAGGCTTTCAGTACTTATAAAAAGGATGGAAAAGTTTTCTACAAAATGAAAGCTGATAAACCTACAAAGCCTAATAAGGAAGCTTTTCACGGTAAAGTTTTTGTTCTTATTAATGGCGGAAGCTTTTCTGCCTCTTCTATTATTACGGCAAAGCTTAAGAATGATAAAAGAGCAACTCTTGTAGGAGAAGAAACAGGAGGTGCCAATGACGGAACAGTGGCCGGGTTTTATTCTTATCAGAAACTTCCTAATTCCGAGATTACATTTCCAATCGGGCTGCTTCTGGTACAACCGAATATTGATTTTTCAGACACCAAAAAAGGAGTGATTCCAGATATAGAGATCAAAGAAAATATGCAGGATATTATTGATAAAAAAGACCCGCAGCTGGATTGGATAAGAAATGAAATTGGTAAGGAAAAGGCAGAGAAAAATTAACTGAAAAAGAAAGATTTTGAAGTGAGAAAATTCAACATTTGTTAATGTATAAATAGGTTTCGGCGGGCTGAAAGCCCGCCGAAACCTATTTAGTTTACCTCTTCAGTTCTTTTAAAAGGGATTCTATATGATTGATATATCTTCCATAATAATGATGAAACCAGAATTTTCCAGAGAAAAACAGTAAAAACAATCCTCCGATGACACTTCCAATCAGAATAAGTGCAATCTTCGTCTCGCTTAAAGGCTGTGGCCAGGGAATAAACTCCAGCACAATAAGGATCTCACATACTATAAACGGTGCAAAACTGATATAGTAGGATAAATAATATTGTTTATTGAGGTTCAGCTGAGTCATGAGGTCCTTGAGAGAATCATTGGTTTTAAGTTCTGTATTGCTGATATTATTATACAGTTTAAAAAACTTGCTGTAAAAGAAAACGGTAACAATAAGCATTGAAGCAATCAAAACCGTAATATACAATTGAAGTTTAAAAGGTCTGCAAACGGAGCAAACCATAAAGGCAAAAATGAAGATTCCTACCACCCACCAGAATTCCATACGCATATTTTTACGTACTTTTTCTAGGGGAAGATTGATTTTATGGCGTTGCTCTGTATTAATTTCAGGCGTTTCGTTTCCAATATCTTCATTCCAGGTATTTTTTAATTCATCTATATTCATTGGATTACTGATTTAAGGTTGGTTAGGGGTATGTTGGTTTAAGATATCTTTCAATTTATTTTTGGCCCGGTTCATTTTCACCCTTGCATTTCCTTCGGAGATCCCCATCTGTTCGGAAATCTGTTTTCCTGAAAAGTCTTCCAGGTAATAGAAAATAAAGGCCTTGTCAATAGGATTAAGGAGATGAATCGCTTTATACATTTCAGTCATCCGCTCTTCTTTATCATTGTCATATTCTTCGTGAGCAATTATATGATTAGAGAAGTCTTCATTTCCGATAAAACCTCTTCTTTTTTGATTTTTGAGAAAAATAATCGCTGTATTTAAAGCAATTCTGTACAGCCAGGTTGAAAATTCGCTTTCCCCCCTGAAGTTTGGATATGCCTTCCATAGCTGAAAGGTAATCTCCTGAAAAAGATCATCGCGGTCCTCTTTTTCGGACATATACATTTTGGAAATCTTAAAAATGATTCCTTTATGCTTTTCAATCTTATGGATAAACTCTTGCTCTAGTGAGGTCATAGCTTGTTACTCTATAGAGTTAGTTTTGATTTAAAAAAATTGTTACAGAAATCATTGAAAAAAAAATCCTTAAAAAACAAAGAAGCTTTTCAAGGATTTTTATTGTATGTTCTGTACCACAAGGGATTATTGCTAAAAAATATAATCTGTGCTTAAAAAATTGGAGTCATGCTCCCTTACAATGGTATTCAGTAACTTTTTATTAGAATCTGTAAGTTTTGCGGCTACCAGAGATCTTATTGAAAAGGAACGCAAGGCATCAAAAACAGAAAGTGTTCCTTCTGCGCTGTCTTTTCTTCCGGTAAACGGAAATACGTCCGGACCACGCTGTGCCTGGCAATTGATATTCACACGGCTTACCAAATTTACAAAAGGGTCAATCAGTTTTGCAACTTCCTGTGGATCTTCACTGAAAATACTTACCTGCATTCCATGGGAAGCATTGACCTGATAATCTATAGGTTCTTCAATATCTTCAAAAGGAACCACCGGAATGACAGGACCAAATTGTTCTTCATGATATAACTTCATATCGCTATTTACAGGATAAACTACAGCGGGGAAAACAAAGGATTCTTCTGTGTAACCGCCCTCTTTATTTAAAACAACAGCTCCTTTCTGGATGGCATCTTCAATACATTCTTTCAGATAAGAAGGTTTATTGACTTCCGGAAGCGGTGTTACTTTCACGTCTTTTTCCCATGGTAAACCTGCTTTCAAAGCGGAAACAGCTTCACTTAACCTTGTGGTAAATTCTGCTGCAATTTCTTTCTGTACAAAAATCAGTTTTAAAGCTGTACAACGCTGACCATTGAAAGAAAGTGCACCAAGAATACATTCACTAACCGCTACATCAAGATTGGCATTTTTGGTAACAATAGCTGCGTTTTTAGCATCCAGACTCAGGATTGCTCTTAAACGGTTCACTTTAGGGTGTAATTTTTTCAATCCATTCGCTACTTTACTGGAACCGATAAAGGCCAATACATTGACTTTTCCGCTTTCCATGATCGGAGTAATAATCTCAGAACCTTTTCCATATAAAGTATTTACTGTTCCTTTCGGGAAAGCTTCTTTAAAGGCATTCAATAAAGGATAATGGGCTAAAACCCCGTGTTTAGGTAACTTAAACAAAATGGTATTTCCCATGATTAATGCCGGGATCAGTGTGGTAAAGATCTCATTCAAAGGATAATTGAAAGGGCCCATACTTAAAACCACCCCCAAGGGTGCTCTCCTGATTTGTGCAATGGTTCCTTCTGCCTCCTGGAAACGGGAAGATTCTCTGTCCAGATCTTTTAAAGCATCAATCGTCTGGTTGATGTAATCTACGGTGCGGTCAAATTCTTTGGTAGAATCAGCCAGTGTTTTTCCTATTTCCCACATCAGCAGTTTGATAATCAGATCACGCTGTTGGATCATCAAATAGACGAATTTCTGCATGCACTTGATTCTGCCTTCCACGGACATTGTTGGCCATTCTCCAAGGCCGTTATCGTAGGCTTTTACACAAGCTTCCAGTACTTCCATGGCTTCTTCAGGGCCGATATTTGGAATACTTCCCAACAATTTTCTCTCCAAGCCGTTTTCTGTAGGGATACAAACAGGGGAATAAATATTCTGGGTTTCTCCTTTCCATTCCACCAGCTCACCATTGAGAAGATAGACTTTCTGATGAATTTCCGGGACTTTATATTCTTCGGGTATTTCGTTTTCGCTTTTAAAAATATCTTGAAATGCTGGATTGTTTCCTGAACTCATATTTTTAGTATTTAATAATTTGAATCTGAATTGTGAAGAATAAAGGTAGATGTAAAAATTGATTTTAAGAATAGTGATTCAATAGATTTGCTCTATTTAAGAGCTATTTGAACGAAAATTAACTCAGCCAACTGAAAAAAACGATACTTTTGTTTAAAAATAAATTTCAATGTTTTCAAAAATAGTTTTCAGTACATTATTTCTTTTCTCAGCGTTTAGTTTCGCTCAAAAATCTAAAGCGATCAATACTGTTTTATTAAAAGGAACACCTGTACGTACTTACTCCAAATTACCGGATGTAAACAAACCTGCTCCTAAATTCACCCTTACGGATGTTAATATGAATGACCAGAGCTTAGATGCTTACAAAGGGAGATATGTTATTTTAAATATCTTTCCGAGTGTGGATACGGGAGTTTGCTCAGCATCTGTGCATCATTTCAATGAGGAGGCAGGAAATCTTCCCAATACAGTGGTTCTTTGTATTTCCAAGGACTTACCTTTCGCTCAAAAAAGATTTTGTGGTGCGGAAGGAATCAACAATGTGGTGATGCTTTCGGATTTCCGTTCTGATTTCGGATGGAATTACGGAGTAGAAATGGTAGAATCTTCTATGAAAGGACTTCTCAGCAGAGCTGTTGTCGTAATAGATCCTTCGGGAACCATTATCTATGAAGAGCAGGTACCGGATATTTCTCAGGAACCTAATTATGCAGCGGCAATTCAGGCTGTAAAACAATAAACAAAAAATCTCCGGTAACAGATAATTACCGGATATTTTTTGAAAGATATAATGATTAAATACTGTTTCCGATTATGGAAAACCATAATAATAATCAGATTGTTAAACTTATTTTTGTTAGATTTTAAATTTAAAAATTATGGTAAACTATGATGAAAGTGACTTAATTTACAATGATTATGTCGAAACAACTACAGATGGAGATGACCCAAATTACACTGCTATTCGGGACAGAGAAAGGGTAAGCAAAAATGAGCTTTATGAGCTCGTTTGGTTTTGTGACGCTTATGTAAAGAATAATGATGTTCCTAAAACAAAAGCAAGTTTTCAAAAAGTTGAAAAATTACTGAGGTTACCACAAGTAAGTCATGTTGTAATGAGAGATGAGCTTAATAGTTTTGTGACTAAACATTGGAATTCTAACTTAGTTTAAACTAGAATCCACCCAAAACCTGCCTCACAGCAGGTTTTATTTTCAAAGTGAACAAAAATCTATATCTATTTGGCAGGTCTTTATTATTCCCTTATTATTTCAAACAAAATTTTAACTTTGAAAATATTAGAAAACCACAATGGGATTCGAATACAAATTAAAAACAAAACTCACAGACCAACAAACCACTGAAATTCAGGATTTGTTAGAAAGCTCTGATCTTTTCGAGAAAAAATATGAATATGCCCATCAGGTATTTCGGGATTTCAGACATGCAGAAAACACTGGAGAAATGCCTAATATCAGTATTATTTTTGAGGAAGATGGTATCTATATTTGTCAGTATGGCTCTTCTTATGTGTGGAAAGATCTTGATGAACTTAAAAACTATATAGAGAAAGAACAAATCGCATATAAAATCATTGACTATCAGGATTAAAAATATAGTTACATAAACCTGGAAATCTAAAAAAACCTGCTTAACAGCAGGTTTCTATTTTTTAAGACATCATCATTAAGAACCATTCGTAAGATGAAAATATCGTGGATCAGGATATTGAAATTCATAATCCAGCTCTGAAATTAATTTTGAAGGTGATATTGTTCTGCCTTGGGTGGTGCGTTCACCTGAATACGACAGATCTTTCTGTGCATTGATGATCTCTTCTTTATTAGGATGCACAGGCGCCACCACATTATAGACTTTGGACTGAGACTTATTCTCCAGCATTTTTTCAACGACTGAACAAATATCCGCATAATGAATATGGTTGACCAGCAGATCCAGATTGGATATATTATAATTCTTTAGAAGCCTCTGGTCCCCCATTAACCCTGCTAATCTCAAAATATTAACTTCAGGAAATCTGCTTTTTATAATACCCTCGCTTGGCACATCATCTGCAAGACGGTCATCTTCCGTAAACTCTTTTTCAGTATCAGGATATACTCCTGTAGAGCTCATCAAATAGACCTGACCTTTATAGTCCCCAAGAAATGCAAGTAAATTCTTAGCTCTATCATACAAAGGAATTTCAGCTCCTCTCACTCCCGAAAACGGAACCGTGATAATCACCGCATCCAACTGTGGCGCTATTTCCCACTCCTGCATTGTTTCCGATATATCTTCATCCGGAAAGCTGACCTGAGTGATGTGATATCCTTTAGCGGATAAATCTTTTATCTTAGACGCTGAAGTGGTGGTTGCAAAAATCTCATATTGACCCGATAACTTCTCTGCTATATGAGTGCCTAACCAACCACAACCTATAATTCCAATTTTTTTCATTTTTTAATTTATGAATCTATTTGTTAAAAAACAAATGTTTGTCTATGAATCCATCAACACTTCTCCATCCTTCAAAACCCTATACTCCTGTCCTACCTCATTAGAAATTCTTTTCAGATCATTCTCATCAAACAGCTGTGGAATATAACATTTCTCATGCGAAAACAATCCATAATGTATCGGAACTAGTTTTTTAGCATGTAAAAGATGAGCCGCAGTAAAAGCTTCCTTCAAATTAAGTGAAGCCGGAACCGGGCTGTATTCCAATCCTATTATTTCAAAGTTCACAACAACACCATTAGCAGGCAAAAATGCATACTCTATATTTTCATTCTCTTTTCCCAATTTCCAGAACTGGTTATGCCAAATGGTATCTCCACCATGAAAAATTTTAGTGGTTGCATCTTCCACGATCCATGAAGACTGAATTTCTCCTACTCCGTCCATTGCAAATACAGGTTTAAAGGTAATACTGTTTTCTGTAAAAACTTCATTAAGGTTCAATACAACCATTTCAATATCACCCATAATCTTTCTGACAACTGATTCTAACCCTGAGTATACAATTAGTTTCCCATTCTTTTTCAGGCATTTTTCCACAACACTTTTATCAAAATGATCCAGATGCATATGGGTAAATAAGATATAATCTGCTTCTATCTCATCTGTAAAAGAGATCACTTCGTCTACAGCCTCTCCTAATACAGGTTTGTAATAAGAAAAATCCTCTACTGCATCCATCAAAACTGTTTTCCCCTGAGAAATCAGTTTTATTCCTGCCCAGTTTAATTTTTGTATTTCCATATTCTTTTTTCAACAAAGGAAAAGACTTATAGAAGGTCAAACAATAAACAAAAGTTAATTAATTCTCTTTCTGATTCGGCTCAGAGAAATTGGAGTGATCCCGATATAGGACGCCAGATATTTTAAAGGAATATTCTGAATATAATGAGGCTTGTTGGCTAATAGATATTCGTAAAGATCCTGAGGAGTATTTTTAAGCAGAAGCATTTCGCGTTTCATAGCGGCATTCAGTTTCCTGGTCAGATAATAATTTTGCACAAAACGACACTCAGGGTTTACAGCGAACATTTCTTTTACCTCATCTAAAGTAATTTCCCAGGCAAGGCCACTGCTGATGGACTCATAAATACCTTCAGAACCTTTATCTCCAACGGTAAAAATATCACCGGGAAAGTAGAATTCTGCACAAACTTCGGTATCGATGTCTGAGGTACTGTTAATATAGTATTTACGGACAAGCCCATCTTCAAGAAGATAGGCTTTATGGTCCGGGAATATGTTTTTCTTTGAAAACTCAACCTCAGCAAATTTCTCCCAAACAGGATCACTATCCTCTACATTGAGGTGTGAAAACAGTTGTTTGTTAATACTAGCCAATGCTGAATTATTTATAATTTACAGTAAATTTTCGTCTACAAGGTTCGGAAGGGTTACCTTTAGGTTAGGTTCAACTTCCATAGCTCTTTTAATTGCGAAAATAGCCCCTTCATTTCTTGCCCAGCTTCTTCTTGAGATTCCGTTATTCACGTCCCAGAAAAGCATAGATTTTAATCTTCTGTCGGCATCATCACTACCATCCAGCAGCATTCCGAAACCTCCATTAATTACTTCTCCCCAGCCTACTCCACCACCATTATGGATAGAAACCCAGGTTGCCCCACGGAAACTGTCACCAATAACGTTGTGAATAGCCATATCTGCCGTAAACCTGGAACCATCGTAGATATTGGAAGTCTCTCTGTAAGGAGAATCTGTTCCAGAAACATCGTGATGATCTCTCCCTAATACTATAGGTCCTATTTCACCATTTTTAATCGCTTTATTGAAGGCTTCAGCAATCTTCATTCTTCCTTCTGCATCGGCATACAGGATTCTTGCCTGTGATCCTACTACCAATTTATTTTCCTGTGCTCCTTTGATCCACTGAATATTATCCTTCATCTGCTGCTGGATCTCTTCAGGAGAGTTTTTAATCATTTCTTCCAATACAGCACATGCAATTTCATCAGTTTTCTGTAAATCTTCCGGTTTTCCGCTTGCACATACCCAACGGAATGGTCCAAAACCGTAATCAAAGCACATTGGTCCCATAATATCCTGAACATAACTTGGATATTTAAATTCTCTTCCTAATGTTGGATTATCTGCCATTACATCTGCTCCGGCTCTGGAAGCTTCCAATAAGAAGGCATTCCCGTAATCGAAGAAGTAAGTTCCTTTTTCTGTATGTTTATTGATCGCTGCAGCGTGTCTTCTTAAAGTTTCCTGAACTTTTTCTTTAAATAATTCAGGGTCTTCAGCCATCATTGCATTGGATTCTTCAAAACTTTGTCCTACCGGATAATATCCACCCGCCCAAGGATTGTGAAGTGATGTCTGGTCTGAACCAATATCAATTCTTAAATCTTCTTTGTCAAATTTTTCCCAAACGTCCACAATGTTTCCAAGGTACGCTAAAGAAACCGTTTCTTTATTTTGTTGTGCTTCTCTTACTCTTTTTACCAATGCATCAAGGTCTTCATAAATTTCATTCACCCATTTCTGATCATGACGAATTTTGGTGATTTTTGGATTTACTTCTGCACATACGGTAACACAACCGGCAATATTTCCTGCTTTTGGCTGAGCTCCACTCATTCCTCCTAATCCTGAAGTTACGAAAAGTCCTCCTTTTGGCTCTTTATTGATCTTTCTGAAAGCGTTTAAAGCAGTAATCGTTGTTCCGTGAACAATTCCCTGTGGGCCGATGTACATATAACTTCCTGCAGTCATTTGTCCGTACTGCGTTACGCCAAGAGCATTGAATTTCTCCCAATCATCCGGCTTTGAATAGTTCGGGATCATCATCCCGTTCGTTACGACTACTCTTGGTGCATCTTTATGAGACGGGAACAATCCCATCGGATGTCCTGAATACATGACCAAAGTCTGTTCATTGGTCATTTCAGAGAGATACCTCATCGTCAACAGATACTGTGCCCAGTTGGAGAAAACAGCACCATTTCCCCCGTAAGTAATCAATTCATGAGGGTGCTGAGCAACTGCATAATCCAGATTGTTCTGAATCATCAGCATAATGGCTTTCGCCTGCTCAGATTTTCCCGGATAATCTTCAATGGATCTCGCTTTCATCTCGTAATCCGGACGGAAACGATACATATAAATTCTTCCGTAATCCTCCAATTCCTGCTTAAATTCAGGAATTAATTCTGCATGAAACTTGGGATCGAAATAACGTAAAGCATTCTTTAATGCCAGTTTTTTCTCTTCTTCCCCTAAAATTTCTTTACGCTTTGGAGCATGGTTGATATTGGTCTCGTATGGTTTTGGTTGTGGCAGCTGATTAGGAATCCCCTGCTGTATCTGTTCTTGGAATGTCATATTGCTATTTAAAGTTCTATGTTTAAACAATGTTTGAAGTTTTAAAGATATTCAAATTATGAAATATAGGCAACAAAAGAGGGGAAAAGCAAAGGAGAAAGAATGAATAAGCAAAAAAATTGATTATCAACCCTGTGAAAAGATAATCAACAGTATATTTTTAAATACTATATTTGAAAAGATGCACTCACATTCCCCTCCTCTGGAGGGGTGGATTTCAAAATTCAAAGAATTTTGGAAGACGGGGTGGTTAAAACACACAAATGAAAGAAATACTAACCTCCATCAATGGAATTCCCATTCATAAAAATTTTGTAGAAAACCTTCCCTATAATCCCTATTTAAAAGTATTATTAAAAGAAAAACGTAAAGCCAGAATACTAGGTGAAGTTATCTTCTGGAAAAAAGTTAGGGCCAGAACTTTTCATCATATTGATTTCGACAAGCAAAGAATTATTGGAAACTATATTGTCGATTTTTATGTGAAATCTTTAGGATTAATTATAGAAATTGATGGTTCAAGCCATGAAGGGAAAGAAGTTTATGATGACATTAGGCAAAAATATCTGGAATCTTTAGGTCTATTGGTTTTTAGGATTGCTGATTTTGACGTAAGAAATAATCTTGTGTTGACTATGAAAGATTTAGAGGATTTTATTATTACGCATTATGGAACCACCCCGTCTTCAAAAATTTGATAATTTTTGAATCACACCCCTCCAGAGGAGGGGAATTTCTTCTTACAAAATAAGATTATAACCCAGATGAAAAATAAAAAACCTCACTGAAATTCAGTAAGGTTATTATTTATTGTACGTATAAAAACTTCTTAAGTTAGAACATCATCATTTTCCTCTTCATGATCGTCCTCATTATCACTGAGGCTCCAATAGTTGTTTTCTTCATCTTCCTCTCCTATTTCTTCCATTTCATCATCCTCTTCGGTTCCTGGGATATCCAGGCCTTTATCTATTTTGTCATCATCTATATCTTCGTCAAATATAGGATTCCCGTCTCCATCCAGCGAAATATGTTTTTCTCTTTTGAATATATCTTCGTTGGGATCATAATCCATACGTTCTAACCTTTTATTCTGTTCATTAATATTGTTTTCTGGTGCCATAATATTTAGGTTTTAAGGGTTACTATAGTCAGAACAAAAATAATTCCAAGTTATGATGAGTGATGGGAATAAACGTCTGGATTCACACAATTAGGCATCTGTTCTCCTTTTGAAAAAGCAATAAGATTTCCGGCAGCTAGTCTTGCCATTCCGTTTCTGGCTTCAATGGTTGCTGAGCCAATATGGGGCAATACACAAACATTAGATAATTCTAAAATAGGATTGTTCGAAGACATAGGTTCCGGATTGGTAACATCAAGACCTGCCCCCCAGATCTTTCCTTCAGTTAATGCATGATATAAGTCCTGTTCCTGATGGAAACCGCCCCTTGCTGTATTGATAAAGATAGCATCAGAATTCATCTTTTCAAATACCGACTGATTGAATAGATCTTTATGTTCAGGAGTATAATTGGCGTGAACACTCAGCACGTCTGAATTTCTAACCAATTCATCAAAGGAAACATAAGTTGCATCAAGTTCTCTTTCTGCTTCTTCATTGCGGTGACGATTGTGGTAAATAATTTCCATATCAAAGGCTTTTTTACACTTCTCAGCCATTTGAGAACCAATTCTTCCTAATCCGAAAACACCCAGTGTTTTACCATAGAGTTCCTGTCCCAAAGCATGCAAAGGATCAAAAGCACCCCAGTTTCCTTCTTTTACTTTTTGAAAATTATAACTTGCCCGTCTTGCTACCGATTGCATTAGTAAAAAAGCAACATCAGAAGTCGCTCTGCTCAACACATCCGGTGTATTTCCAATCGGAATATTCCTTACATTCGCTTCTTTTACATCCACATGGTCAAATCCCACAGAATACAATGCGATCGCTTTTATATTAGGGCAGGAATCAAAAAATACTTTGTCATATTTAAAATCACCGCCAACATTTAAAATAACATCTGTATTCTGACAATACTTCAGCCATTCTTCATAAGTTAGATTTTCACTTTCAGGAAATACAATCTGTAATCCTGCTTCCTGCAACATATTGATTCCGACCTCAGGAATTCTTTTATTAACAAAGACTTTCATCATTACTTTTTTGGATTTAAATAAAAAACCTCACTTGCAAAAAGTAAGGTTATTCAACTTTAATATTAAATATTATTTTTTTCATCAGAATGGTTCTTATTCTTCTCCCAAGCCTCAGAAGCTATTTCCTGAATTTCTTCCCAAACTTCTTTTACCGACTTCTGTGCATGGGTCATAAATCCCTGTTTTGTAGCCTCCTGATTCTTGCTTTTCATATCATGAATATAATCTTTTACCTGCTGGGAATAGCTTTCTACACTATATCCGGGATTATTGTTCAGGTTCTTTTGAAGATTACTGAAATCATGGGACGCTTTGAATCTGTTTGTGTCCATAATCATAAGATTTTAAGTGGGTTTGTTTTTAAAGAAGTCCAATTTCTATTCCGAACTGAACCAAAAATTTATTAAAAAAAACACAAAAAATTTTAAATTATATCAACTACAAAATTTTTCTTTTTCAATATGATATCTTCCTGATTACACCTCAAAATTCACATTTTTTTGGCCTCGATTGCATCCTATTTCATTAAGAACTGGTCTTTGAGACCAGCTTCTCTACCAGTTCTATGACTCAGCAATTATTTTTTAATTCAGAATTCAATCTTAGTTTTTATTGATTGGTGTTTCCCAACATCGGAACAAACTTATACGCTCCAAATTCTTCTTTTTCAAACTCTGTAGGCCCTACTTTTGTGAATCTGTATAACACCTGTTCATCTGTTGGTCCTAATGGAATCACCATTATGCCACCTACCCTTAACTGTTTCAATAATTCCGTAGGTAAAGTTCCTGCTCCACAGGTTACAATAATTTTATCGAAAGGAGCAAAAGTGGGAAGCCCGGCGAATCCGTCTCCAAAGCTTTGGAATTTAGGATATAAATGAAGTTCTCTCAATTTGTTTTTTGAGAAATCGAAGAGATCCTTTTGTCTTTCCACTGTATATACATGAGCTTTCATTGCGATTAAAACAGCGGTCTGATATCCACATCCGGTTCCTATTTCCAGTACTTTCTCACCTGCTTTCACCTGTAACAATTCAGACTGTTCTGCTACCGTTGATGGATGAGAAATGGTTTGATGCGCCAAGATGGGGAAAGCCCTGTCTTCATAGGCAAAGTCTTCAAAAATACTTTCAATGAAAAGGTGTCTCGGAATTTCATTCATTGCCGAAAGTACATTTTCATCCGAAATCCCGATTCTGTATCTGAGATATTCTACTAAATTCTTTCTTTTTCCTTTATGTACAAACGAATCCTGCATGTGACAAAAGTAAGAAATTAGATTTTAGATTTTAGGAATTGGATGAAAGAATTATCCACAAAAAAACAAATTCTGCCTTTCCGAATATAACTTCTTTCTTATCTTTACAGAAATTTATACAGCTATGTTAAAAGCAGGTTTGGTAGGTGCCGGACACTTGGGAAAGATCCATTTAAAACTTCTTAATCAGTCAGATCGATATGAGTTTGTAGGCTTCCACGATAAAGATATTGAAAACGGGAAAAAATTAGAAGCCGAATTCGGATATAAATATTTTGAAAATTTTGATGAATTGCTTGAGCAGATTGATATGCTGGACATTGTTACTCCTACAGTCTATCATTATGATTATGCATTAAAAGCAATTGCAAAAGGACTTCATTTCTTTATTGAAAAACCAGTTACCCAAACCCTGGAACAGGCAGAAGAAATCCTGCGTTTATGCCAGGAGAATGGCATTAAAGCACAAGTAGGACATGTGGAAAGATATAACCCGGCTTTCATAGCAACCAAGGAATATATCAACAATCCGATGTTTATTGAAATTCACCGTTTGGCTGAATTTAATCCTCGGGGTACCGATGTTTCTGTGGTATTGGATCTTATGATTCATGACCTTGATATCTTGCTAAGCATCGCAAAATCTAAGGTAAAAAACATCCATGCCAGCGGTGTGTGTGTAGTAAGCAAAACTCCTGATATTGCGAATGCCAGAATAGAATTTGAAAACGGATGCGTTGCCAACCTTACCACGTCCAGAATATCAATGAAAGCTATGAGAAAAAGCAGATTCTTCCAGAAAGACGCTTATATCTCAGTAGATTTTCTTGAGAAAAAGGCAGAAGTAATCAGAATGAAAGACGCTCCGGAAAGCCCTACTCCATTTGATATGATTATTGAAAATGCTGAAGGAGAGAAAAACCAGATCTTGTTTGAATATCCAAATATTCAGCCTAACAATGCTATTCTTGATGAATTAAATTCTTTTGCTGATGCCATTACGGGTGATAAAAATGTAGAAGTTTCTCTTGAAGACGGAACCGAAGCCTTAAAGGTTGCTTTAGAAATTATGAAGCTTATCAGTCAGAAATAAAAATATACTGTTTTCATTAACAGTAATACTTACAATGCTATCTTAATAATCAAAAAAAGGTTATGAGATAGCATTTTTTATTGATTACAGATGTCATTTAAAAAATAAAATCACTGATTTATTATCAGAAAGTCAGTTTCAAAACAAAAAAAAATAATATATTTGAAAAACAATTCAGCAAATATTTGAAAGATTGTGTTTTACATATCCAATGGATTCCGGCCAGAATAAGTGGTCTTCATATAGACTCTTATTATGATGCTACCATTTTCTTATAATTAAAATCTAATTTCCTCATTATTTAAAATCAAAACAACTATGAAAAGATCCATCCTATTATCCGCCTTATTATTGTCTCAATTTGGGACATCTCAATTATTAAAGACTTCAGGACAGAAAATCGTTAATGATAAAGGTGAAAATATCCAGTTGAGAGGCCTCGGTTTAGGAGGTTGGATGCTACAGGAAGGCTATATGCTGAAAACAGCTGATTTTGCTGGCCCTCAATATAAAATTAAGGAAAAAATAGCTGACCTGATTGGTGAAGATGGTATGCAGGAGTTTTATAAGGCTTATTTAAAGAATGGAATTACGAAGCAGGATATTGATTTTTTAGCAAAAGCCGGTTTCAATTCCATCAGACTTCCGATGCATTATAATCTGTATACTCTTTCCATAGAAAAAGAACCGGCAAAAGGTAAGGATACCTGGCTGGAAGAAGGTTTTAAAATGACCGACGATCTTCTTCAATGGTGTAAAGACAACAAAATTTACCTGATTCTTGATCTTCATGCTGCCCCTGGCGGACAAGGAAATGATGCCAATATCTCTGATAATGATAAGACTAAACCTTCTCTTTGGGAAAGTGAAGAAAATCAAAGAAAAACAGTTGCACTATGGAAAAAACTAGCAGAGCGCTACAAAAACGAACCTTGGATTGGCGGATATGATATTATCAATGAGCCTAACATCAATTTCACAGGAAAAAACCCCAACGGAACAGACGAAATGTCAAATGCTCCTCTTTGGAAACTACAGAAAGACATCACCGATGCTATTCGTGAAGTTGACCAAAAGCATATTATCTTTATTGAAGGAAACGGCTGGGGCAATAACTACAACGGATTAATCCCGATTTGGGACAACAACATGGCTTTTAGCTTTCATAAATACTGGAATTATAATGATGATAAAACCATTCAGTTTGCACTGGATTTAAGAGAAAAACATCATATGCCAATCTGGCTTGGAGAAACCGGTGAAAATTCAAATGTATGGTTCACGGAACTGATTCAATTGCTGGATAAACACAATATTGGATACGCTTTCTGGCCTATGAAAAAGATTGATAATATCGCCGGAATCACGAATGTAAAAACAACTCCTGAATATGAAAAACTCTTGGCTTATTGGAAGAATGGAGGTGAAAAGCCTTCTAAAGAATATGCTAGAAAAGCTTTGATGCAAATCGCTGACAACTACAAATTCAGCAATGTAGAAGTTAAAAATGATGTTATAGATGCGATGTTCAGACAAGTTTCGGACGATTCTACAAAACCGTTTAAGAACCACCAGGTTCCCGGAAGAATATTTGCATCAGACTATGACCTTGGAAGAATGGGTTCGGCTTATCTGGATAAGGATTTCATTAATCTCTGGGTAAGTGATCCTGCAAAAAGATCAGAATGGAACTATGGTCAGCAAATGAGAAATGATGGTGTTGACATCTATTCATGTCAGGATAAAATAACCAATCAGTATTATGTAGGAAAAACAGAAACCGGAGAATGGTTACAGTATACAGTCAATTCCAAAGTGAATAAAAATTATACCTTCGAGATCAGATACTCGAGTATTAATCCTTCCAAAGTAAGGATTGAGGATGCTTCAGGAAAAATATTGACAAGCGTCGCACTGCCCTCTACAGGCAAAAATGAAAACTGGACTACCATTTCTACGAAGAGTATCCCATTTCAGAAAGGAGAAAATAAATTCAGAATCGTATTTGAAAATGAGGGCGTAAATCTGAATTATTTTGAAGTAAAATAGTAATAATTACCTTAAATTGCAGATCCCTTTTAGATGCTAAAAGGGATTTCTTTTTAATCTGTTATTATGAAAAAAATAGCCGCAATTTTCCTTTTAATATCTACGTTTGCGTCAGCACAAAAATCATCTTTGGAACAAAAAATAAGTGCAATTACAAAGAATAAGCAAGCTACGGTAGGAGTTTCTGTTTTAGGATTTGAAAATCATTTTAAATACAGCCAAAACGGTGATAAAAAGCTTGCTATGATGAGTGTTTTCAAGTTTCATGTGGCCTGTGCAGCACTGGATCTTGTAGATAAAGGAAAACTTTCGTTGGACCAAAAGGTTTTTATTAAAAAATCTGAACTGTATAATACATGGTCTCCTTTCAAAACTAAATATCCTGAAGGAAATAGAGAAGTTACTTTGTATGAAATCATAGACTATACGGTAGCATTAAGCGATAATAACCTCTGTGACATCCTGATAGAACTTGTAGGAGGGACCCAGGCTGTGCAGAAGTTTATGAATTCTAAAGGAGTTAAGGACTTCCAGATTAAACATAGTGAACGCGGGATGGCTCTTAACGGATGGGACTCGTTATTTGAAAATTATACTACGACCAATTCTACCGTACAGCTTTTGAAAAAGTTCTACGACGGAAAGTTGCTTTCAAAAAAATCTACCGATGATCTGATACAGATAATGCTGGGAACCCAAACGGGAGCCAATAAAATTGTGGAACAACTGCCTAAAGGGACTCCAGTAGCCCATAAAACGGGATCTTCCAGTATCAAAGATAATATTCTTACGATTGCAGAAAATGATATGGGAATCATCACTCTTCCTAACGGAAAACACTATGCCATAGCGGTATATGTAAGTAATTCCAAGGAATCAGAAGCAGAAAACTGCAGAATAATCTCTGACATTTCAAAAGCAGTCTGGGATAATTTTAATAAATAAAATATTAAGCTTAATTTTAGCGCAGAGAATCGGATTGATTCTTTGACTTCATCAATATGAAAAAAGGACTATTAGCAGCGGCTTTATTTTGCTCTACATTCTTCTTCTCACAGAAGAATCAAAACTATTTAAAGATCGGCTATACAAGTGTATGCTGTGGTACGGCTTCTGAAAAACCGGTCATCAGTTACCTGAAAGAATTTAAAAGGAAAAATCAGATTAGAAGTCTGGAGATCCTGATGCAAAAAGGAATGGGCAGAGAAGGCGAATTTGAACTGTATGTAGGTACTGATTTTCTAACCCTCACCCAGAAAAAACGACTTATACGCGGACTTACAGCTTCTATTTCTAACCAGAATAATAACAAAAAGTCGCAAAACATCGGAAATATAAATTTTGATTCCACAGATATCGCTCATCAGGAGGATCTCATGAATGCAAAAAACTTAACTATCTATAAAAAATAAAGGAAAAATGATCAAAAACATTGTAGTTATCGGAGCAGGAACCATGGGAAATGGTATTGCACATACTTTCGCACAAAGCGGTTTTAAAGTAAATCTTGTAGATGTATCTCAGGAAGCTTTAGACAGAGGATTGAAAACCATTACTACGAACCTTGACAGAATCATTGCAAAGGGAAACCTTACCGAAGAGCAAAAAGCTGAAACGTTGGGAAACATCACTACTTTCACCGCTCTTAATGATGCTGTGGGAGCTGCTGACCTTATTGTAGAAGCTGCTACTGAAAACCTTGATCTTAAATTAAAGATCTTTGGTCAGATGGATGAATTGGCTCCTGCAGGTTGTATCCTTGCCACTAATACATCTTCTATTTCTATCACGAAAATTGCTGCTGCTACAAAAAGAGCAGATAAAGTAATCGGAATGCACTTTATGAATCCGGTTCCTATCATGAAGCTGGTTGAAATCATCAAAGGATATTCTACTTCTAAAGAAACTTTCGATGCTATTTATGATATGAGCAAATCATTAGGAAAGGTTCCTGTAGAAGTGAATGATTATCCAGGTTTCGTAGCCAACAGAATCTTAATGCCAATGATTAATGAATCTATTGAAACACTATATAACGGTGTAGCTGGTGTAGAGGAAATTGACACGGTAATGAAATTAGGAATGGCTCACCCAATGGGACCGCTTCAATTGGCAGATTTTATTGGTCTTGATGTATGTCTTGCGATTCTAAACGTAATGTATGACGGATTCAAAAATCCTAAATATGCTCCGAACCCATTATTGGTAAACATGGTAACAGCAGGAAAACTTGGAGTAAAATCAGGAGAAGGTTTCTATGATTACTCTGAAAGTAAAAAAGCTGAAAAAGTTTCAAAAATGTTTTTAAAATAATTATTCAAATTATGAGTTGTGCGTTATAAGTTATAAATTTGGGTTCTCAACCTCTACTTATACTAAATAACTACAGCTTTGATGAAAATTAAAGAGAAAAATATTCAAATATTATTGGTCATCACTACTATAGTGATGACCATTTTTCGTTTTTTACTCAATGAAAAAGGAAGAGTAAATCCGGATTCTATCCGCTATATGAGATTTGCTCACGGACTGCCTGTTATTGATAATACAACGACTCCTCTGGGCTATCCTTCAGCCATAAAATTCTTTACCTACTTTGGATTGGATGAGTTCTGGAGCAGTAAACTAATCGGCATTCTCGGCTGTCTGTTTATTATTTTATTCGCTTGGCAAAAGAAATTCTATTTCAGGGAGTCAATTGTGGTATGCAGCTTATTCAGCATTCTTTCCATTTTTGCTTTTACAATGAGTGAAGCACTTATTTTACCTTTTATATTCCTTTTTCTGTATACGTCAACCCTTATTATTGATAGAAAAATAGAAGGCTGGAAATCGGTTTTTTACCTTTCCCTATCTTTGATTATACTGTATAATATAAGATATAGTGCACTCTTTATCATTGGTGGAACAGGCTTGTATGGACTTATTTTCTGGAAAAGAAAGTATGGACCTTCCTTCATCATTTCGGCAGCTATAGGAATGATTTTCATTGTATTGTATAAGTTTTTATTCATTGATTATTTTAATAAAGACTATGTACAGGACTTTTTGGAAATGGGACTTCACACGACTCCTGAATTATTGGTAGAATTATTCCAGGGATTGAGTACTACTTTTAATCCGTTTATTCACATGGCCAATCCTGCCGGTGGTATTATCAATTATGGAATTTACGGAATTGGTGTATTAAATATTCTTTTCATGGCATTCCTTTTTATTAAGCAAAAGCTTTCAGATCCTGAGTTCTTTTGTGTTTTCATAGGAATTTTAGGAATTGTCTGTTCTTATTTTATACAGTATTTCTATTCCATAAACCCTATGGATTATAGATTACTAGCTCCCTTTAGCTTTCCGCTCTGGTTGGTTTATTTTAAAAAACTGTTTGAAATCTTCAATACTAAAGTGTATGTCATTGGTATTTTGAGTTTGATGTCCGGAATGCTGTTCACTTGGCTTTCAAAAGGGAATTATCTTGAAAACAGAAAAGCGATTACAGAATTTTTAAAGTCGGAAAATTTAGATAAAGTTCCGCTGAAGTTTTTTATTATTGAGGAAAAAGATTTGGAGAAAGTGCAATTAGCTGAGCTCATCAGCACTGTAAACCCTCAGTTAACGGTAACCTTCAAGCCTCAGGATACTCTAAAAAAAACAACATTAACGCGTTATAAAGTTTTACAAAAAGTTAAGATCGACAAGAATAAATATCAATAATTTTATTATCTTTGAGAAAGTTAAAACATTAAAAAAATGAAATTACCAAAGTTTTTATTAGCAGATAATTCGGAATTTCCAGAAGATCTATTCGTAGTCCACACAGAATATCCAAGATTTATCCTAAATGTTGAGGAAGAGGAAGTTGAGTGGTTAGATGATCTTGAAGGAGACGATGAAGAAACTATGGCAGACGAAGCTACGAAAGTGGTAGAATCAGCATTCAAATGGTGCGATGAAGAGTTGGCTAAGTACGACGAAGAAGAGGAAGATTAATAACATCTAAATCATAAAAAAGGAACTCAAATTGAGTTCCTTTTATTTTTTATTCTGATTTATTGAATTTCAATAATAAAAGATTGTCTTTATAAAGCTCCAGTACATTTCCTGAAATTACATATTTGTTAGCTTTACTCATCATATCCATAAAGTTCTGCTCTACTCCGATATTGTTACACATCATTTTGGTAGACCCCATTTGTCCTGCTGAAAAACCTCCTGTAGAAGGATCTATTGTAGCCGTTCCAAAATAGTTGTTACAACCTGCATTTCCGTTGATCTTTTCTCCTTCAATATTTAATGTTGGAATTTTGCCTTTTACGTTATCGGCTAGTGTCCATTTTGTATTGGCAAGAGCCGGCTGAGCTTTTCCTACTTTAGAAGCAGATGGACTTGTCATGGTTCCACACGATACCAATACTGCTGCTGTACATATACTTAAAAAAAGATTTTTCATTTTTTACTTTTTGAATTAACCCAAATTTACGGATTTTATCTTATTTAAACGGGCCACTGTCAATTTTATTATTCTTTAACAGTTGATATTTTTTACTTCATCATGGAGCAAAGAGAAGCCATCTCAACGTTGGAATGTTTATTTGATAGATTGGAAAATACTCAGGCGCAAGGTGATGAACAATTCTAATGTTCTTTAAAGCACCAGGATTTTATCTGCGAAAAAATTGTATGCTGCTGACATATGCTTTCATGATTTGCCACGAATGCACAACTAAAATAATATATACCCCTAAAGCCTATATGTCTATGTTATTTTTTTTAAACCACATAGACACATAGAATATTATTTCATAATCTATTTAATCCCTAGAATAATTTAAAAACAAAAAAAAACGGACTTTAAAAAGCCCGTTTCAATATATTTCTGTAATCTTATAAATTAAGATCTCAATTCTGCATTGAATTCTTTCTGGAAAGATTTAATTAGAGAATCCATTACTTCAGTGATTTCCTTGTCTTCCAGTGTTTTTTCTTCATTCAACAGCTCAAAGCTCATGGCGTAAGACTTCTTACCTTCAGGAAGGTTTTTCCCTTCATATACGTCGAATAAGTTAATCCCTTTAATGAATGGGGATTTGTTTTTCTTCGCGGTCTGGTATAGCTCCTGATAATTAACATTCTTATCAATCAATAACGCCAAGTCTCTTCTGATCTTGTTGAATTTCGGAATATCTTTAAATTTCAATTCGTTTTTAGAACGTAATTCCTGAGCCCATTCAAGTTCAATTTCAGCATAGAAGCAATCCTGATCAATATCAAAATCCTTCAACAATGCCGGAGCTACTTTTCCGATTCTTACCAAGACTTTACCTTCTGCTTCATAAGCTAATGCATCAGAAAATCTATCATCAGATAAAGCAACTTCTTTATAATTTACTCCTAATCTTTCCAATAAAACGTTTACATATGCTTTAAGGTTGTAAAAGCTTACTGCGGATTTAGGCTGTAACCAGTTTTCAGCTACATCTCTTCCCGAAACAATAATGGCTAATTGTTTTCTTTCTTCGTATTTCTCTCTTTTGTGGTAGATTTTTCCTAATTCGAAGAACTTGATGTCTGCATTCTTTCGGTTAATATTATAAACCGTATTCTGAAGAAGCCCTTCTAATAAAGATTTTCTCATGAATGCAAGATCACCACTTAGAGGGTTTAATAGTTTTACAGCATCTGTTTCGTCTTTTAATGAAGTTAATGAGTTGTTCATTACCTCATTGAAACCAAGACTTTGTAAAGATCTTGCCCAACTGTTTTCCAATTCATCCTGATCGTTTGCACTTAGCTTAACCGGTGTAAATGAAATCTTCTGAGGAGCATCAATTTTATTATATCCATAGATTCTTAAAATCTCTTCAATAACGTCAATCTCTCTTGTTACGTCTGCTCTGTAAGCAGGAACAGAGATTTCAAAGCCGTTAGGAATTTCATTTAAAACCTGGATTTCCAATGCCTTAAGGATCTCTTTTACTTTCTCTCTGTGAATTTTTGTTCCTAAAATCTGTTCAATCTTAGAGAATCTTATGATCACATAGTTATCTTCTATTTTCTTAGGATATTCTTCTAAAAGCTCCCCTACCAATTTACCTTCAGCAATTTCCTGAATCATTTTGATAGCGTGCGTAATAGCTGTTCTTGTAAGATTTGGATCTACCCCTCTTTCAAATCTGAAAGAAGCATCAGTATTTAAACTGTGAAGTTTTGCTCCTTTTCTTACCGCAATTGGATTGAAGTAAGCACTTTCAAGGAAAACTGTTTTTGTAGTTTCAGATACACCTGAATTTTCACCACCAAAAACCCCGGCAATACACATTGGAGTATCCTGGCCATCTTTAATCATGATCTCAGTACCGTTCAGTGTTCTTTCTACTCCATCAAGGGTAGTGAATTTTGTTCCCGGTTTTACCACCCCTACTTTCACTTTTTTGTCTGCAATTTTATCTGCATCAAATGCGTGAAGCGGCTGTCCGTACCCGTGAAGAATATAGTTGGTAATATCTACAATATTATTGATCGGGCTTAGTCCGATTGCCTTTAATCTGTCTTTTAACCAGTTGGGAGATTCTGCAACTTTTACATCTTCAATCACCGCACCGATATATCTTGGACAAAGTTCTGCATCTTCAATTTCTAACTTGAAATCGTGAGTTCCTTCGTTATTTAAAACTTCGGAAGCTACTTTATTAAATTGAGACTTCTGCTGGTTTGTAGAAAGAAACGCATGAAGATCTCTTGCAACACCATAGTGAGACATGGCATCTGTTCTGTTGGGTGTTAATCCAATTTCAAGAACCTCATCATTCGTTAATTCAAAATAGTCTGCAAAGTTTTTACCTACTTCATATTTGGTTTCATCCAAAACCATGATTCCTCCGTGATCTTCGCTTAAGCCAAGTTCATCTTCTGCACAGATCATCCCTTGAGAAACCTCACCTCTGATTTTTGCTTCTTTAATTTCAAAAAAGTTTCCGGTCTTATCATAGATCTTTGTTCCAACAACGGCTACAGGAACTGTTTGTCCTGCTTCTACGTTAGGAGCTCCGCAAACAATATTCAATATTTTTCCGTTTCCAACGTCTACTGTTGTCTTCTTCAGTTTATCAGCATTCGGATGTTTTTCGCAGGTTAACACTTTACCTACAACAATTCCTTCCAGACTGCCTTTTACACTTTCGAATTTATCTATCCCTTCAACCTCAAGACCTATGTCTGTAAGGAATTCACCGATTCTTTCAGTTTTCAATTCCGTTTTTACAAAGTCTTTCAGCCAGTTGTTTGATATTTTCATTTGCTTATCTATCTACTTGTTTAATTCGTCAAACGAAACATGAGGTTCCATCTGTACTATTTTTGAAACTTTTATTTGAAATTCCATCCCGTTATTGAGTCGGTTTTTCGCGGTACAAATGTCGTGTTTTTTTGAGAAATACAGAAATTTCAGAGCGATTTTAAGAGAATTAATTTTCATTTATTTTTCATCGGAAGACTGAATAAATCAATCTATACTCTGCTTCTCCTTACAATTTTACTAAGTAATTTAAAATCCTTAAGCTGATGGCTTTAAAACTTTCTTTAGACTATCGGAAAATAAAACCAATCCGCCAGCCATCATAATGATGTCTTTTATAACGAGGCGCCCCGCTCCCGATAGGTAAGGAAATCCGTATTGAGGGGTCGGGTAATCACCTCCAAGATTAGGAACGTATACTTCAGGAGTAGTCACCAGAAAAGATAAAGTAACCAGTGACATCAAAAACGTCAAAGCTCCTCCTACTGCTCCGATTTTAGGAAACCAAATTCCCAGTAAAACCCCAATTCCTATGATGACAATCATCGTACCCAATCCGTAAGAAAAAGTATAGGTACCGTTTTGTGTATGCCAGTCAATATTTTTCTTTACCACTTTTCCTTCCGGATTTTTATATAAAGTATATTCCGAAACAAGCTTTTTATCTTCATTCAGTACTTTGTTTCCTGCACTTTTGTAGAAGAAGCTCATGAAAGGGCTATTAGCAACAAAAGGTACTATTCCGTCAGCTTCATATTGAAAGGCTTTAAGCCCACCAATCCAGGCCATGACAATAAATATTGATATTCTCAGAAAGTTGAAGAAATAAGCATCCAACTTTAATAATCGATTGTATAAACTACTGTTTTGCATATGATTTACTTTTTAAACAAAGGTATTCACATGCCTACAGCCCTACCATAGATATTTCAGGATATTACATGGACATTTTTGCCACTATAGAAATGCCCACTTTTTCCCGGTATTGTTTTGGAGAACAGCCCACTGTTTTTTTGAAATACCTACTGAAATAGAATTCATCATCAAATCCTAATTCTGAGGCAATCTCTTTTATGGAGCGATACGTTAAATGAAGAAGTTTTTTAGATTCAAGAATAACTCTCTCATTCATCAGCTGACTAGGGGTCTTTCTAAATTCTTTTTTGACAACCTTACTTAAAGTATTATTCGTAATGTTGAGTTTATCACTATAAAATGAAAGCTCTTTTTCATCTTTAAAATTACCTTCGAGCAATTTCTGAAATTCCGCAGCATACTTATTGGGTAACTTTTCGTTGATTACTGAGCTATTTTCAATCCCGCTTTTTTGTTTACTGCCAATAGCAAGAATCAACTGGATATAAGTTTTAATAATGGATTGTGAAAATTGGTGTTTCTCGGATTCTTCTTTTTTAATATGATTAAAAAGCTCTAAGATATATTCATAATTCTCTTTTGAAAGTTCTATACTGGGATTCAAATAGATATTATTGAAAAGAAGTCCATTACATGCCACTTCTTCTTTATGGTATTCTATGCAGTAAAAATCACCATGAAAAAAAAGCATTTGAATGTTCTCATCGGTATTCGAAATCAGTTTCAACTTTTGATAAGGAGAAAGAAACAGAATATGATAACCATTATAAGGGTAATTGATTTCATCCACAGAAAATATCCCTTCTCCGTTCCATATCATCACAGTATAATTTTCAGTAGTAAATTCTGAAAGAAAATCCGAAGAAGAGTAAGATTGTATTTTCACATCCATAATGAGAGTTGTAATCCTACACAAATAACGTTATTTTTTCTGAAAATGTAATAATATGTGTGGTTGTGAGGTTGTTTTTAACGCAAAGTTTTTTATCATAGTTCCGTAGATTTCAGGGAGCAAAGATGGAATCAACAAGTTGATCTTAATTAAGCTTGGGGTAAGGTTTGAAAATACGTTCTGAAAACAAAAAAAGCCGGATCACTCCAGCTTTTAATATTTGTTATTTTAATCTTATAACCCGATTACCGGCATTGATAACATTAAAATATTTTCGTTTTCTTCAAGACCATCAAGTGGCTCAATGATTCCCGGTCTGTTAGGTTGAGACATTTTCATTGTAATATCATCAGATCCAAGGATTGTCAACATTTCAGTTAAAAATTTAGAGCTGAATCCAATGTTGATATCTTCTCCGTTGTAATCACAAGGAATCTGCATATCTGCTTTGTTTGCATATTCAGTATCTTCTGCATGAAGGTGAAGAATATTTCCTGAAAGCTTGAATCTTACCTGGTTGGTAGATTTATTAGACATGATAGATGCTCTCTTGATTGCTCCTAATAAAAGGTTTCTGTTTATGGTCAATACATTCGGGTTTTCTTTAGGAATTACCGCTGTATAGTTTGGATATTTACCATCAATCAGTCTACAGATCCATATGTGCTTACCAAAAGTAAATTTAGCCATATTCTCATTGAAGTCGATTTTCACATCTTCATTTGAGCTTGCCAGAATATTTTTGAAAATATTCAAAGGTTTTTTAGGCATGATAAACTCCATTGGTTCAGCATTCATCAGGTCTGCTCTTTTGTAAACAACAAGCCTGTGAGAGTCTGTAGAAACGAAATTGGTTTCGTTTTCTGTAAACTGGAATAATACTCCTGTCATTACCGGACGAAGTGAATCGTTACTGGTGGCAAATAATGTATTGGTTAAGGCTTCAGACAATACTCCAGCCGGCATTACCACGCTTTGAGAAGCGTCGAATTCTGGCAATTCGGGATAGTCATCAGCGTTATCTAATGCTACTGCGAAATTATCTTTTTCATCTAAAATCTCAAGCTGGCTTCCAGTTCCTTCCGCATTGTCCTTTACAACAAATGTTAAAGGCTGTTCTCCATATGTCTTGATAAAATCCTGAAAAATTTTAGCAGGAACAGCAAATTTACCTGAGTCATCAGACTTTACTTCCAGAGAAGTTACAAGAGTTGTCTCGCCGTCAGATGCTGTAATGGTAACATTATTTCCGTCTAATTCAAAAAGATAGTTTTCTAAAATCGGTCTCGATTGAGAGCTTGATATTACGCCACTTACAGTTTGCAACGCCTTCTGCAGTTCACCACTTGAAATAATAAATTTCATAGATTTATAAAATAAGTTTCTACAAATATAATAAATACATACAACAAAGAAAAGAATATTCCTGACGAGTTTTTAACAAAGATCGTCAATGGGGTTTCAGACCCGATATTACGTTCTGGTTTCCATAGTGGTATATTTTTATCTCAAATATTGACCACTGAATATATTTTAATCTTAATAATCCAAATATAACAGATTAACGGCAACAATCAAAATACAAAAGCTATCTTTGTTGAAATAAAGTAAAAAAACATGCAAAAACCTCCTCTCTATAAAAGTTTTCTGAATGCTTTCCGGGGTGTTTTTATCATGATTAAAACGGAAAGAAATTTTCAGATTGAGCTTCTTGCCTTCTTCATTAATCTCTTCCTTATTTTTTATTTAAAGCTTACTTACGCTGACGCAGCTTTAATTATTATGGCATCTGTAGCTGTTTTAAGCGCTGAAATTTTCAACACAGCCATCGAAAAGATATGTGATATCATTCAACCTGATTTTGACAAAAGAATCGGATTTATCAAGGATATAGCAGCCGGTGCAGTTATACTCATAGCCATCGCTTCTGTAATTATTGGGGTTCTGGTATATTGGAAGTATTTTTTTTAACCACCCCGTAAAATCTTTGATTTCACCACCCTCCGAAGAAGGAGAATGTCATGTCTCAGGTCTTCCATTTAAATGTTTATAAAGACAGGTATCTTAGTTTTTTGAGTTTTATTCCACAGCAATCAAAATATCTATTTCTGCATCAGCTGGATTCTGCGCTTTTTCTCCATACATTTCAAAATCAGCGGTAAACATTCTATCCAGATCCATATTCCATATTTTAAACCATTCATTGATGACTAAACCTTCTGCAAGATTGCCCTTTGCCATAAACTTCACATAATTGCCACCCTCAAAAGATTTCCCAATCATACCTTCGGGAATATGATCAAGGTTTTCAACTTTGCATCCTAACAGTGTAGTATAAGGTTTTGTATGGTCTTTTTCGTATTCTGTATAGATTGAATAAACGGTATTGTCTATTTTATTAGGAATTTTTTCCAATATATTTTCCTGCATCAATTTTTCCCATAATACCGGAATATCCTTTGCCGCCTGTTCATTCTCGTTGGTTGTTCTTACTGCAATACCGATTACCTTAAAAGGTTCAATTTTCACGTTGTTCATTTCTTAATTTTTTGTTGTAGGACAAAGATAGAGAAGAGTTGTGACAACTGTTTGTCAGGAGAGATTTTTAGGATTACTTATATTATATAGGTATAAATAATAGTTTTATATTTTGGTTAAAGCCTGTTCCTATTGATGATGTTATTTTCAAAAAAAACGTTTCTGAGAAGCAAATACTTTTCAGAAACGTTCTGTTCATTAGATTATTTTTATCTTACAAAGGGCAATAAGCATCCCAAGCTTCCCCTGTCATGCAGCCATCATATTTTGGACAATAGTAGTAATAGGGAGAAGTACTGCAGTTTCCATTTTCATCTTTGGGATAAATAATCCTAGGCGGGTTTACTCCTCCTCCTTTTACAGTTTTTAACGCCTGTCTTTTAATTTTTTTTAAATTTTTCATAGTAATTATTTTTGCTTTTTAAAACTACTAAATAAAATTCACACATCACAGATAAATGCAAGCAATATTATTTTCCTACATAAATAAACCCTTTATTTCCTGATTTAAAAATGGTTTCAATTCTTTTATAATCATCTACTTCATACTCATCCGCCTGAAGAATTTCTGCTTCGGTCACATCAAATAATATCCCTTCAACCTCATCATCAATACTGCCTGAGAACTCCAGGACAGGATGATATTTTTGACCGCTTTTTCGTAATACTTCAGGGTCTGTAATTTCAAGTATTCCTAATTTATATTGAGATAAGGTGTCTTTTTCACCTTGTAAAATTCGTCCGAATGTTTCGAGCTGAACCTGCTCTTTCTGTAAGGTTCCGTAAGAAAATAAATAAGGCATTATAAATACTTTTCAATGATTGGAATTGCAATTTCGGCCATCATTCCATAACCTTTTTCATTCGGATGAACTCCGTCTGCGGACAAAAAAATTTCTTTGTCTTTGAACAATGCTGAATGAAAATCAATATAACCTAAAGAGTAATCTCCTGCAATGCTCTTGAGAATATCATTATAAGCTATCACCTCCTCATTTGATCTTAATTTTCCTGAACCTACCACTATTCCATCTATATTTTTGGAGATAGGAAGAATGCTCACCAGGTAAATATCTTTGGAAAACTGTTGAGCGTTCTGAACAGCTGTGATGATATTATTTCTAAACTGTTCAGGATTTACGATCTGAACCTTTTCTTTTATCGCAAGATCGTTGGCTCCGTAACTGATGAAAACTAAATTTCCATCAGCAGCGTTTCTTGCCCTTAATTCTGTAGGCATTCGCTTTAACAAACCTTCTGTAGTTTCGCCACCGATTCCTAAATTGAATAGAATCAGTTCGTCACCATTTCCTTCATGGAATTTTTGCAGAGCATATCTCTTCAGAATATCTACCCAGCCTCCAAAAACACCATCATATTCTCCATAGGTTATACTGTCCCCAAAGAACAGTCCGTACACAATTTTTTTCATTTTTCCCAGCTGAATTCTAAATCACAGCTTTGCAATATTAAGCATTTATTACGGTATTCAGAACTGGTATATGCCTTGTTTATATTAAACATCAATCAGTGCAGTCCGACTTTACCAGCAGCCTGTTCAAATAGTTTCTTAGAATCGTAACCAACCCCTTTTTTGAATACGATTTCCGTATTCAGAACTTCTTTTATATTTTTTTCCGGGTCTCCATTGATAAGCACCAGATCTGCATCTTTTCCTGCTTCAATAGTTCCTGTTTTTTTATCAATTCCCAGATATTCGGCTGCATTCAATGAGGTGATTTTTACAGCTTCCGGAAAACTAAAGCCAGCTTCTGTCAACAATTCTAATGAATGTCTGTTGGCATAGCCTGGAATTACCCTTCCCGCTCCAGTGGGGTCACTTCCGGCAGTCAATCTTCCACCCATGGCTACAAATTGCTTCTCCCAGGCCATTTGTTTCTTAAAGAGTTCAGCATAGGCAACATCTTTACCTGCAACCAAATCATAATTTTTTTTGATGTTTTCCAAGACAGACGCTGCCAAAGCAACCTCCCCTCCTCCAGGTATAACTTCTCTGTCGGTATAAGGTTCAAATACAGGTAATGTAGAAGTTATGGTCACTTTTTTATTAATCAGGAACTGCATCAGCTCTTTCATTTCTTTACTGTCCACCGGTAACCGGGTCAAAGAAGCATTCGCATTACCAGGACACTTATTTTCTTTTTTATCAGCAATGAAGTCCGTACTGGCAAAAAAGCCGTGCTCAAGATTATCTATTCCAAGCTCAGCAGCTTCTCTGTAGGTAACTGAACATAAATGACCTGTCACCTTAATATTTCTTTTGTGTGCGGCAGCTATGGTGGCTGCCAGATCTTCTTTGGTGATATTCATATAAACTTTAAAAGAAGTACAGCCCATATCTGCCCAATAATTCACCATTTTCTCAGCTGTAAGAGGTGATTCAATTGCTAATATTTCAGGAACCATAAGACCTTCACGCTCAATATAAGGACCTGTAACATCGATATTCGGTCCGGCGATTTTCCCGGTATTGATCCATTTTTTCAAGGTAAGGTCTGTTTGCGGCTCTACACTTCCTGCAGTACGCATTGTGGTAACACCGCCGGCCAGATAGAGTTGAGGAAAGGATACCGGCATCTGCAGGGCCAGATAATATGGACTTACCGCCTTTCCATAGAACAGATGTTCATGCATCATGATCATTCCCGGAATCAGGGTTTTTCCCTGTCCGTTGATTATTTTCACCTTTTTAGGTATTTTTACAGATGATGAATTCCCTACCTTGGCAATTTTACCATTAATAATGATCATATTCTGATCTGTTCTTGCAGGCTTACCGGTACCATCTACTATCTTTACATTCGTAATAGCCAGGGTATCTGCCTGTACATTGACCAATGAAGATAATGTTGAGTTATTCACCGTTTTTTGGGCATGAACATAATTAGTTGATGCAAAATAAAAAATAGTTAATAAGGTCAGTCCTTTATTTTTCAGGGTATTTAAATTGTCCATCATTGTGCAGATATTTAATCTAAAATTAGTGTAATATTTTTATGTGACGATATAATTTCGATCAAAATTTCAAACAATGTCTGTCCCTTTCCAGCTCTCAATTCATCAAGTTTTTGCTGCATCAGTTGTATATTGAATAGTTTTCCCTGTCTGATCTTGTTTTCATAAAATTCCTGAGTAGCTTTTAGCCCTAAATCATCTCTTGATTTTTGTGATTCTTTCCACACGATTTCAATTTCTTCTTTATTCTCAAAGACTCCGAAACCGCCGTAGAGAATATCATCAAAGCCATCAAGGGTTCCTATTTTCCAATCTGTACCTTTCATTAATACATTAGAAGCTTCTTCATAGAAACCGTCTAAAGACAAAAAATGACCGCCATGAATGACGATCATTTTTCTTGTATTGTTATTTGAAGTATTCAACACCGTTTTTGAATATATTATGATAATTCGCGGTTGGTATATTTCTCATGAGACCTTCCGTAAATCTTTCCGGGTGTCCCATTCTTCCGTAGATCTTTCCGCATGGGCTGGTCACTCCTTCAATTCCAAACAATGAATTATTAGGATTGAATGGCATTCCGTGAGCAATGTTTCCATCGAAATCAATATACTGCGTTGCGATCTGTCCATTTTCATATAACTTCTTGATTTCTTCTTCTGAAGCCATGAAACGTCCTTCTCCGTGAGAAATCGGAATGGTGAAAGTCTGGCCTTTCATCCCTTTTAACCATGGACTTTCATCGTTTACTACTTTTACCGTTACCATCTGAGAAATGTGTCTTCTGATGGCATTGTGAGCCAATGTCGGAGAGTTTTCATCAAGATCTTTAATTCTTCCGTAAGGTAACAGTCCCGATTTAACCAAAGCCTGGAAACCGTTACAGATCCCGATAATCATACCGTCTCTGTCTAGTAATTCGTGTACCGCATTTCTCATCTTTTCGTTCTTTAAAACGTTAACAATGAACTTTGCAGAACCATCAGGCTCATCACCTGCAGAGAAACCTCCTGAGAATGCAAGGATCTGAGAAGTTCTGATCTCTTCTACCCAAGCATCGATGCTTTCATCCAATAGTTGATGACTAATATTAATTAAAGGTAGACTACTTACCACAGCACCTTCTTTCTGGAATGCATTTAAAGTATCATACTCACAGTTCGTTCCTGGGAATACCGGAGCAAATACTTTTGGCTGAGCAATTCCGTGTTTTTTGATGATGATATTTCTTGGGTTGATTGAGTTTGATTTTTCATCAATTTCAACCGTTAGCTTTTCTTTTTCTACTGTAGGGAAAAGATTTTCGAATGTCCCTGTGTAAGCAGATTCAAGATTCGTGATTTGGGTTTCGAGATTGTTGATCTTTAAAATACCAGAATCTTTTACTTCTCCGATTAGCTGAAGAGATGCGTTGCTTAATTCTTCTTTAGCTTCAATAAGTAAGCTACCGATATTTTTAGCTAGTAAAGTATTTTCATCAGCATTGATTTCAGCTCCTAATCTGTTTCCGAAACTCATTTTTGCCAATGCTACTGCTACTCCACCATCTTTTACTGTTTTTACAGAAACAATTCTTCCAGATTTGATGTTCTCAAAGATGAATGTGTACATTTCTTTTAAAGCATCATAGTTTGGAAGACCGCTTTCCTGAGCAATGTGATTGAAGAAATAGATTTTATTTCCTGCTGTTTTAAATTCAGGAGAAATTATATTTTGTTTCTCTCCATTCGCACATGCAAAAGAAATCAATGTTGGAGGTACATTCAGATCCTGGTAGGTTCCACTCATGGAATCTTTACCACCAATCGCTGCTAATCCAAGGTTGATCTGTGCATCATAAGCTCCTAAAAGTGAAGCTAAAGGTTTACCCCATTTTTCAGGTGCTTGCCCCAGCTTCTCGAAATATTCCTGGAAGCTTAATCTGATATTTTTATAATCACCTCCCATCGCAACAATCTTAGCAACACTTTCTACTACGGCATAAGATGCTCCTAATAAGGAGTTTTGCTTAGAAATTTCAGCATCAAATCCCCAGCTTGCTAAAGATACTGTTTTGATATCTTTTGCTCCTAAAATCGGTAGTGTCTGCACACTTCCTTCCATTAGGGTTTGCTGGTATTTCCCACCTAAAGGCATCGCAACGGTTGTTCCTCCTACTGAAGAATCAAACATTTCCAATAATCCTTTTTGGGAAGCTACGTTTTTATCTTTTAAGGTATTCAGGAAGTTTTCTTCGTTGAATGCCTTAGTTTCTGTTTTTACTTCTTCAAGGTGGTTGATTTTTACCTCCTGAGATTTTGAACATCCATTGGTATCAAGGAATGCTCTTGAAAGGTCTACAATCTTGTCTCCTTTCCAGAACATCTGCATTCTTCCTGAATCTGTTACTTTTGCCACTTCTACCGCTACAATATTTTCAGCTTCACAGAATTTGATGAACTTTTCTTTGTCTTTCGGATCTACTACAACCGCCATTCTTTCCTGAGATTCGGAAATAGCCAGTTCTGTTCCGTTTAATCCTTCATATTTTAAAGGTAATACATCAAGATTTACTTCTAAAGAGTCTGCAATTTCACCGATCGCTACAGAAACACCTCCCGCACCAAAATCGTTTGATTTTTTGATCAATCTTGTCAGTTCAGGGTTTCTGAATAGTCTTTGGATCTTACGTTCTTCTACTGCATTTCCTTTCTGTACTTCAGAACTCATGGTATGAATAGAGGTTTCGTCCTGTTCTTTTGAACTTCCACTTGCTCCTCCTACTCCATCACGACCTGTTGCTCCTCCTAAAATAATGATAGAATCACCGTTGGCAGGCTTTTCACGTCTTACCCAGTCTACCGGAACGGCTCCGGTAACGAAACCTACTTCCATTCTTTTGGCTTTGTAGCCTTCATCATAGATTTCAGAAACCATTGTGGTAGCAAGACCTATCTGGTTACCATAAGATGAATATCCGTTGGCAGCCTGTTTTGTAATAGTCTTTTGAGGTAATTTTCCTGGTAATGTTTTGTCTACTGATTCTAAAACGTCGGCAGCTCCTGTTAACCTCATTGCCTGGAATACGAAAGATCTTCCGGATAATGGATCTCTGATCGCTCCTCCTAAACAAGTGGATGCCCCTCCAAAAGGTTCAATTTCCGTTGGGTGGTTGTGTGTTTCGTTCTTGAATAATAAATACCAAGGTTCTTTTTTACCATCGTATTCTGCTTCGATCTGGATGGTACAAGCATTGATCTCATCAGAAATCACAAGGTTGTCAAGGTTCCCTGTTTTATGGAAATATTTACCACAAACTGTTGCCAGGTCCATTAAAGAGATCGGCTTCAGCTCACGGCCTAAGAATTTTCTTTTTTCGATGTAATCATTGAAAATGGTCTCCAATGTATGTTTAAAGTCTCCTTCAAACTGAATGTCTGACAATTCTGTTTCGAAAGTCGTGTGACGGCAGTGATCGCTCCAGTACGTGTCTAATACTTTCAATTCTGTTTCCGTAGGATTTCTCTCCTCAGTTTTAAAGTACTCCTGAATAAATTTCAGATCATCTAAGCCTAGTGCAAAACCGTGATTATTATAGAAATTTTCAAGTTCAGCATCATTGAAATTGATGAAATTTTCGTGGATTAATACTTTTGATGGTGTTTCATCAGCAGGAATATCCAATACAGACAGATCTTTTTCCTGAGACTCTACTTTATTAATCAAAAGGTCTTTGATTTTCATCAAATCAGCTTCTGAAACTCCTACAAATTCGATCAGCTTTCCACTTCTTACTTTTGATTTTTCATTTTCTGTCAATAAAGCAATACATTGTTGTGCAGAGTCTGCTCTCTGGTCGTATTGACCAGGCAGGAACTCCATCCCGAAATAAATGCTTTTTGCAGGGTTTTCTGTATGTAAAATATCAGTAACAGGGTCTACAAAAGTATTGTTCACTACTTTTTCGAATTCCCCGTCATTCAAATTAAAAATGTCATACACATTGTAGACTTTCACACTTTGAATTGCCGGAACAACTGCTTTTACTTCATCAAAAATTTTTGGACTTTCAACATCGAAAATTCCTCTTTTTTCTACGAAAATTCTTTTGTTATTAGACATTAGATGTCAGATTTTTAATATTAGATTTATTTTTCTTTTACTTTTTCTGAGTTTCAGAGCACCTACACCAGATTGTTACTTTCTGTTCTTTCTATATAGATTCTCTTTAGGGGATCATCTCCCAATATTACGGTGTACAAATTTACTCTTTTTACTTTCTTTAACCTCAATCTTTTTGTTATAAAACCAATGCAAGGTTATTATCTTTGGTACCATCATTATTGGATGCATTTTTAGGAGCTTCCATCCATTCTTCTTTATTCAATACAAATCTGAAAGAATAGGTCTTCCCCTTTTCAAATCGAGACACCGGAATCTCCAGTTCATAACGGTTTTTATCCTTTTTTACCATCTGAAACTCTTTATTTTCGGAATCCCAGTCGTTAAAACTCCCTGCAATGGATACCGTATGAAGAAGAGCTGCATTTAAGTTTACAGGATGCGTATAAGTGAAAACCACTTTATCGCCCTTTACAGAATATCCATATACCTGTTTTTTATCTGAAGTTGAGATCAGATCTTCCACCAAACTTGTAGTACCACTATAAAGTGTGCTATATGTTTTGGGTCCATTGATATTCACCATCATACAAATTCCTATATTCAGTTCTGGAAATATCGTAAACAGGGTATTTGTTCCATACGATCCTCCATGTTTAAATCCTCTTCTTCCATTGTTGGTAATAAAATGTTTATCCCACAAATAGCCATACCAGCCTTCTTTACTGTTATCAATATTTCTTTGAGATTCCTGTACTATTTTATTTTTGGGATCCAGTTCTTCTTTTAAAAACTTCATCATATCTCCTAAAGTAGATTCTGTTTTTGAACCTCCGGATCCCCACAGAAGACTTGTTGAAACCGGCATCAGTCTATAATTTTCGTGATACCCATTGGCTTGAGCTTCATCTTTTCCAAGTTCCAGTTTGGTATGATTCATCCCGTTTTTTGAAAAAATATTTTCTTTTAAAATGGTTTCGTAACTTTTTCCATATATATTTTCCAACATAAGGCCAGCCAATTCCAGGCTCAAATTGCTGTATTTATATTTTGTTCCCGGCTTCATATCCAATTTGACACTTGCCAGGTCTTTTTTAAAGTCTTCTTTTGTATATCCTTCGTTGAGCTTCTCGTAAAGAAAAGGAGTTTCATCGGTCATGTTTTTTCTCAGCTCATCATCAATAGGGAGATTTCTAGGCAAGGCCGTTTCATAAGAAATTAAATTACGAACTGTTATAGGAACTCCATTATATTCTAAGTTGGGATAAGACCCTTTCAGGTATTTACGTATATCATCATCCAGACTTATTTTTCCCTCAAGAACCGCCTGAGCTAACAATTGTCCTGTAAAAAGTTTAGTAACAGAATCTATGGCAAAATAGGTATTGTCATCTGCTTTATTCCCTTTTCCTTTATCTATTTCACCAAAGTGTCTCGTATACACTTTTCCGTCTTTGATAATTCCGATTGAAACAGAATAAGCTTTGGAATCTTTTGCAATCTTCTGAGCATTAGCGTCTATAATTGAGTAGACCGCTTTTTCACTTTGTGCATGGTTTTTTACGAATGCCAAAGTAAGAATGCATATAAATATACTTTTTCTCATGAGATTTAATTATGGTTATTTTTTGAATTTGTTTGGGTTATTAGGGTGCTCTTTCTGATATTGTTCTGCTTGTTGTATTTCATTTTTCAACCATTCTTCGAAAGAAATCATTTTATCTTCATAATTTAAGATATACACACTTTTTCCATCTTCAGATACGAAAAATTTCAAGTCATCGAATGATCCTAAATTTATTTTTTGATAATCATAGGTATTCACTTGATAATAGGGAAAGTTTTTTTGGGGTCTTTCTACAATTTCAAAAAAAAGTTTTTTTTCTTTTTCAGATAACTCATTATATACATTAACATAATGAACGTCTGAGATTATTTTATTGTATTTTTCAAAAAATTGAAGGATTTTCTCCTCCTTTTTATTGTATTGAAATGGATATGGATAGTATTTTCCATCAATATTAACGTCTTTCTCAGAATATTTAGTAAGTGGCTGAACTGTTTCGCCTTTAACGTTCAGTATTCCCCAAGTTCCCCCCACTATACTTCGATGTTCATCTTCTGTTTTTTCCCAATCACATCCATTACAAAAGGATGCATATCCATAATTGAAAGAGGAGACAAAATCATGTTCAGGCTGAATGGCTATTTTTCCGTTTCTATCTGCAAAGCCTATTTTCCCATTTTTCACAAATCTTCTGACACCTTCTGAAAAATAGTCTGCTCCGTTATCATATAAATAAGGCTTATATAAAAAATTACCTTTTCTGTCGTAAACATATCCAAAGGCATTTTTTTCATATTTTTCATCTCTTTTCCCACCAGCAAAGAGAATGGTTTCATTCTCTATCCCGTCTTTTACCAATTCGCCTTCTTTAATTCCGGTATAATCTTTAAATTCTGCTGGTATGATGATCTTTCCAGCCTGGTTTTTGACTCCAATCAAAGAATCTTTGGATTTAAAATACCTCAAAACTTCTTTCTTCTGAGAGAAAGCCAGTACAGGAATTAAGGTAATCAATAAAAGGACTTTGTTCATGGTTGGGTTTAAAATAAAATATGCAGCCCAAAAGGCTGCATATTGTTTTATACTTTAAGATCAGCTTCTAATCCTATTAAGTCTTTATTTTGATCTATAATCGGCTGCACTTCATTCTTGACGAATTCTTCCGTCTGAATCGGTGCAAACCCGATAAAGTTCTTAGGATCTAAAACTTCTTTTAATTTCGATTTATCTAATTTTAAAGAATCATCGTTTAAGATTCTTTCGATCAAATCATTTTCTTTTCCTTCTTCCTTCACTTTCTTGGAAGCTTCCATAGAATGAACTCTGATTACTTCGTGAATTTCCTGACGGTCACCACCAGCTTTCACTTCTTCCATGATGATATATTCTGTTGCCATGAAAGGAAGTTCTTCTTCGATATGCTTGTTGATTCTGTTCGGATATACAACGATTCCGTTCATAATATTATTCCAGATCAATAGAATTGCATCTACAGCAAGGAATGCCTGAGGAATGGTTAATCTCTTGTTTGCAGAGTCATCCAATGTTCTTTCAAACCATTGTGTAGAAGCTACCATTGCAGAACTTGTCGTTAAAGACATTACATATTTTGCCAATGCTCCGATTCTTTCACTTCTCATTGGATTACGCTTGTACGCCATTGCCGATGAACCGATCTGGTTTTTCTCGAATGGTTCTTCAATTTCCTTAAGATTCTGAAGTAAACGTAAATCGTTTGTGAATTTATGAGCTGACTGAGCGATGTTTCCTAATAAAGCTACCACTTTCGCATCAATCTTTCTATCGTAAGTCTGTCCGGAAACTCCAAACACCTTTTCGAATCCGAATCTTTTTGAAAGCTCTTTATCTAAGTGTTTTACTTTTGAATAATCTCCGTTGAACAGTTCAAGGAAACTTGCAGCAGTTCCTGTAGTTCCTTTTACTCCTCTGAAACGAAGGGTTTCTAAGAAGAAGTCTAATTCTTCAATATCAAGAACCAAACTTTGTAACCAAAGGGTTGCTCTTTTTCCTACTGTTGTTAACTGAGCCGGTTGGAAGTGTGTAAATCCTAAAGTTGGAAGATCTTTGTACTGAATCGCAAAGTCTGCTAAATTCTTCATTACGTTCACCAACTTTTTCTTTAAGATTAAAAGTCCGTCACGGATTTGAATTAAATCTGTATTGTCTCCTACAAAAGCTGAAGTAGCTCCCAAGTGAATTATTCCCTTTGCTGAAGGCGCCACATCTCCATAGGTGTGAACGTGAGCCATTACATCATGACGGAATTTCTTTTCGTATTCTGCTGCTTTATCGAAATCGATATTTTCAGCATTAGCTTTTAATTCAGCGATCTGCTCGTCTGTAATTTCAAGCCCTAAGTCTTTTTCGATCTCTGCTAAAGCGATCCAAAGCTTTCTCCAGGTACGGAATTTGTTATTGTGTGAGAAATTAAACAACATTTCTTCACTGGAATAGCGCTCTTCCAATGGATTTTTGTAGGAATTCATTCGTTCTTTTACTTTTTAGATGCACAAAAATACGATTTTTCAGTGAGAGATGAAAATGTTGGTTTTATGATTTTTTGTAGTGATGATGTAAGGGAAATTTTGAAAAGTTCTTATTCATTTTACATCATAATGGCTATTATTATTTTCCCACACAAAGAGTTTGTGTGGCATGTGAAAGGATTTGGTAGCATGAAGAAAGTATTCGGAGACTTGAAGCAATTTTTGTAATACAAAACCCACCGCAAAAAAACGATGGGTTTGTTTTTATCTATCGACACGAGCGAGACGCTCGTGCCAGCGAAGGGGTTACCAATTGTTATATCCTATATCTTTAAAATCCTTTCCGATCCTAACTTCATTCTTTATACTATTAAATATTTTATAGGCATTATCTTTTTCTTCTGGTACATAAAAGTTTATTAATTCATTCTTATTATTAAACAATAAACTCCAAACATATTCTTCATCAAAAAAGCTCACATTATTTATATTGGGGTTTTTATTTACATAGACTTTACCTGTTTTTTTAATTGATTTCATTAAAAAATTGATATCATTACTATTTTTGCCTATAAGTAAAATATTAACATTTCCATACTTGATAATGGCTCTTTTAAAAGAGTCAACTTTTTTTAGATTTGAACTCATATCACCTGTACTAAGATCCAAATCAATATTTTTATTTTTTAATTCGTCTTCTATATATATTATTGTTAAGAAATTATTTTTAAGATTGACATCTTTTTCCAAAATATTTTCATAAAAAGCATTTATGAAAGGATTCAATATCCCTTTCTTCTATGTAATATTCTGAGAATAAATAGTTATATATAATAAACAGGAAAAAATTAAAAGAATTTTTTTTCTAATCATAATAAGCACTTTTAGAGTTATAGTTCATATACTTTCCTTTCAAATATGTTCTAAATTTAACATTTTTAAAATCAGGATCTACAGTGTTATGATAATCCATATTTCCTCTAGCTCCTTCTACATCTGATTTCCTTGGGATGTATATATTGTCCTTAACATTAAACATATATCCACTAGGAAGATAATTACTTGGATGATTATGATCATGATTAGTTAAGACACTAGGATAAAAGGAATCACCATTAATATTAAAATTCTGCATATATTGTTTCGGATCAACGAATGTTTTTGAAGGCAATCCTAAAGTTGATACAACAGAAAACCCACCTTTACTAGAAGCATATGTTGAATTTGAAAATTCACTCGTTCCATTATTATACATATATTCTGCAACTTCTGTTGCTTTTGCCGGATTGTTATGGAAACTTAATGTTGTTAGAGTATTAGAGCTTTTCCCTTGACGATCTGTAAATGTTTCAGATAAAGTAATTTCCTGTCTATTTGCCTCAATATAACCTTTTTCTCCAACTTCAACACCTTTTGCATCCGCCTTTAAAGTCTTACCGTCACCTTCAAATTGATTTTCTGCATATATTACATCTGTATTTGAATCAGCAACTTTTGTTAGCTTTCCTAAGTTATCCCATTTGAAGATATCTGTAGCTTCTCTCCCGTCGGGGTCGATAAACCTCAATGGATTATTGAACGCATAGTTGTAAGGATTATGTCTCGTCATCTTCTCCGCCAACTGATCCATAACTCCCCATCTTCCAAGATCAGGCATATAGAATCTTGCCCCATAATCATACATACCCGTCTCCTGCAATTCCTTGCCATTATACTTATAACTATATAACCCTCCAAAATTAGAAGTTCCAAACATTCCTGATATATGGTTGAGACCAAAAGGATAATAGTTATTCGTATCGGTAATTTCCAGAACGCCTGCGTTGTTTTTTGCAAAATTTATCCTTGTATTTCCAAGGTGGTCTTTGTGCTGCAAAAAATTCTTAAACTACTCAATATCTTTTTTCAACTTTATTTGTTGAAATATCAAATTTTTCAAAAACTTCCTTAATTTTCTCTTCCTTTTCTGGCAAAGAATAATTTATTAGATTCATTTTTTTATCAAAGAGAAAAAACCATTGATAAGGATCACTAGAAATATTTTTATTAGGTGTGGTAAATTTTAATTCAGAATTATTTGAAATAGATTTATGGTCAATAATTTTCTTTAAAAACTCGATATCTTCGACTTTATTACCCTTTAATAATAGATTAAATTTTTTATACTTAAAGAAATTTAAATTTTTAGCCTTAGGGTCTATCATTATATCGCTATTATTTTCCCTAGTTATAATTATCATGTATCCTTGATCTTCATAATATAGACTTGATATATAAATTGATGATAAACTCGATACAAAATTTTCATCATCATTCACATAAATAAAAGCATCAATAAAATTATTAATTTTATAATTTTTAGATACACAAGGAATTTGTGACCAACTTAATTGGGATATAAGGATTAAGAGTAATATTAATTTATTTTTCATATGCTCCATTGCTATTATATGTTGTGTAAGAACCATTTCTATAAACTCTAAAAATAGTATTTTTATATATCGGATTAACTGTGTTGTCATAATCATAACTTCCTTCATAAGCATCCCTGTGTTTGCCTACATTTCCCCAAGGAAAATATCCACTTGGAAGACTATTTCCAGGATGATTGTGATCATGTTTTGTTAATGTGAAAACTCCTTCAAAAGATGAAAAGTTTGTCATTCCTAATGCTCTTGGATCAACCGGTGACTTTCCAATTAAACCAAAAGTTGAGATAACGGATTTTGTTAAATTTCCTCCTTTAGAAGTATAGGTCCCATTTGTAAATTCTGGTTTAGCATTATTATATAAATATTCGGCTAATTCTGTCGCTTTATTGGGATCATTAAGTTTTAATGTCGTCATTAAATCAGATTTTCCTCCTTTCGAATCTTTTAATGTACTTTCTAACTTAATTTCCTCCTTATTAGCAGCAATTGTTCCTTTTTCTCCAACATCTACACCTTGAGCACTTTCTTTAAGAGTTTTTCCATCTTTTTCAAATTGATTTTCAGCATAAATAACATCTCTATCGGAAGAAGCAACATTAGTTAACTTTCCAGCATTGTCCCATTTATAAATATCGGTTCCTTGTCTTCCATCTGGGTCTATAAATCTCATTGGATTATTAAAAGCATAATTATAAGGACTATATCTGGTCATTTTCTCCGCGAGGGGATCCACCACACCCCATCTACCTAAATCAGGCATATACATTCTCGCTCCATAATCATACATTCCCATCTCTTGCAGCTCCTTACCATTGTACTTATAGTTCTTACTACTTATTATAACTAGAGACTACCTTGGAGGTAGTCTCTCATATTTATTATATAATTTTACTCTTCATAGTCCTTTGAAAATTTCACTCCTTTTTTCAAAAGCAAACTTTTTATTTCTTTTGACTTTTGATAAGGAGATGTTATACGAATAACCTCATTTTTAGAATTAAATATAATATGCCAATTTTTAACACTATAATCTATTTGTTGAGTCGCCAAATTAAAGTTTTCATATTTAGTTTCTTTAAATGAGTTTTTTAATATCTCTGATTTTTCAAACGACTCATCTATAATTAGCTTATAATCTTCTATTTCATATACTTTACTATACTTAACATCATGTAATAATTTTGGATTCTCAAATGAAACATCTATCCAATAACTATTTTCGTAATATTCACTTGTGTTAGCTCCAATTAATAATATATTTTTATTCTTATCTAATTCTTTATTTGAGTTTCTATATTCAATATATGCCTTGACAATAGTTTGATATAAATTATTTTTTTTCTGACCTTGTATGTTATTTTTACAACCGCTAGCTATTAAAAGTATATAAGCTAATAAAATATAATTCTTCATAATCCTATTTTTTTGTTTTACCAGTGTATGTTGATGTTTGATTGGTATATCTAAAATAACCCACTTTCGGAGTATACTGATATACATTCTTAATGTTGCTATCGTAATTTTTACGATCTCCTCGATTTAATTCTAACTCACTTACCCATGTCCCATTTTTAGGGAAAGAACTAAAACCTGCTGGCCCGGGCTCAGAACCTAATGTATGAGAATGTACTCTTTCTTGCCGAGTTGCATTACTTATAAAATGTCGAGATGCTGATCCAGGCTGGCTTACATCAACATACCCTATTGCTTTAACAGCACTACTACTTTCATTTTCTGAATGATTAGTACTGACAATATTTGTAGAATACCCATCCGAAAAATTAAGTGTATCCTGTCCAAATTCGACCTTAGTATTATCCGCTGCAAATTCAAAAAACTGAGTAGCGGCTCCATAATCCTGTATTTGTAAATAGGTAAATTTTGTACCTCCAGGAACATCATCATGTCCTTCAGTCTCTAAAGGGACTGTTTTAGCTTCCCCTATTTGCGAATCTCCTGTAGGATTTGATTTTGTCACATTGGTACGAGCAATTTTTATAGATTTAGAACCTTCTTCATTGGTAATAGTATCATATGCATTATCATCTTTTGTTCTTTCTATATTACCATTGTTAAAAATCTTAATAATATCTTGATTTTGCATTCCATCTGGATCAATAAATCTTATGGGATTATTATAAGCATAGTTATAAGGATTCCATCTACGTGAAGTTTCCGCCAGCGGGTCGACCACACCCCATCTTCCTAAATCAGGCATATACATCCTTGCACCATAATCATACATCCCGCTCTCCTGCAACTCCTTGCCATTGTACTTATAGTTGTAATGTTATTTAGGTGGAGGTGGCGGGTTAGGAATTTTAGAATCTAGCAAATCTCGTGAAAACTTATGATAAGGAATTTCTTTAAGTCTTTTATCTTCTTTTAGTAAAATCAAGTCCTCAATAATTTCCTGTTGCCTTTTTGATAATTCGTGTGAATAAAATCTAAATTTGAGATTCTTCCCATTTAAATAATAATTTATCTGTCGTGGTTGGGCATCAGGAGTACTTTTAAATTGAATTGAATCATAAAAAGAGTTTAATATTCTTTTTTTGTAAAAAGCAAAATCAATCTTTTGAGTTGATTTAAAATATTTATATTTTACTCCATTGTCAACTGATATTAAATCTTCCTTACATATATACAAAGAGTCTTTGTCATTTATGAGGATTCCAATCCTTGGTTCATTAGGATTCATACTAAATCCCAATGATACTTCAATATACTCTTGCTTTTCTTTATGACATGAAAGCAAGAGTATACTAATCATTATAATACTAATTAATTTCATACAACTATTGATCTTTATGTTTGAGGCTTCCATTTTTATCTACTTTTATCATAGACCCATTAAAATTCCACATTTCAGTTTTTATCTGAGAATTACCTAACTTTAATTTTAGAGCTTCGTTTGCTTGCTTAAGAATTTGAAACCCTTCCTTAGTGTATGTATTTACTTTATTGTTTGTAGGATCTTTTAAATACTCATTCTGGATATAATAATGTTGCCCATGCTGAGATTCCCAAGTGTCATATTTTCTATATTCTTTTGGAATGCTACTTGAATTAACATAACCATCATCTTGAAGATCATTAGCTTCCAAATCAGCGTGAACAAAAGATTCGTGAACTATCTGTCTTAAGGTATTAAAAAACTGACTTCCAGAATCGCCATATGCTTTATTTGAAATCAAAATCGAGACATTCTTCTCATCTCCCTTAATTTTGCCTGTTGTAGACCCTCCTACGGATGAGTCTGTTTTGACTCCATATGATAGATCTATCCCTTTATTATGATACTCTCCATTCACCTTGGCTTCAAAAATAGTCTTTCCTCCATATTCAACTTTTTGTCCTTTCTCCATATATTTAGATAAAAAAGCTTGTCCTTCTTTTGTTTTAGCAAAAAACACAAAAGCTTTATATTGCTCTTCATTTCCTTTCTTCATTATATTACTCAAATCTAATTGCATCCCATCGGGATCAATATAAAGAATAGGATTATTTGCGGTATAATTAAATGGCGATATATTAAAATATTTCTCCGCCAACGGATCTATTACGCCCCACCTTCCAAGATCCGGCATATAGAATCTTGCGCCATAATCATACATCCCCGTCTCTTGCAGCTCCTTACCATTGTACTTATAACTATATAACCCTCCAAAATTAGAAGTTCCAAACATTCCTGAGATATGGTTGAGACCAAAAGGATAATAGTTATTCGTATCGGTAACTTCCAGAACACCTGCGCTGTCTTTGGCAAAACTTACCCGGGTATTGCCTAAGTGATCTTTATACTGGTAAATATAACGGTTTTCTGTGAAACTGTAAAAACCTTCTGAAGTGGGTACAAAATCCAGTTTCCATACTGGCGGATCTCCTATATTAGGAAAAGTTTTTCCGAGATTTCCGTAAGCCTGTTCTTCAAAAGCAGATTCGGTACGACAGGTCAGACAGAGTCCTCCACCTTCCCGGTATGAGTATTGGAAGCCATCCAGATAATCGGTCATACTGGTTCTAGCCGATCCTCTCGGAGGCCTCGTTGAATACGTTTTTCTTAGTTTGGTTCCATCTGCACGGTATAAATACATTAGGTTAGCATTAAATGGCTGCCCAATTATAGGATTTGCATTACTGATTGTGAAAGCATTGGGAAGGTTAAGGTGATTATAATCAATAGTATTCATCCCTTTATCTTTCATATTAATCATATTTCCGTTCACATCATAATCTATTATATTATTTCCGCCTTCATACCCGGTATCATTCATTGCAGATTCTATCACCTGATTCAGGCGGTTTCCGGTGTATTTATATTCAAGGTTATCTACCAATGCAGGAGTTTGACCTGATACAGGAGTGGCTTTTCGTTGCAGGGTATTGATGTTTCCATTCAGGTCATAGGTAAGATATTCATCAAAATTACCATTGGCAGGATTAGTGGCATTAGGTTCTGAGTAAAAGCCATTTTTTAAACGGTTCAGAGGATCATATTCATAGTTGTATCTTTTCAGAATATCTTCTGAAGAATTCTTCCAGTCGATCTCTGCAATATTTCCGTTAAACTTCCCGGGTGATTTTGCTGAAGATACAGGATTATGATATTTTATTTCATAGCCAAACAATCTTCCATTTAGATTCGAAGGATCATTGATCTTAGTCATCCAGCCACGGATATTGTACTTATAATCCATCTGCTGAAGCGCAGATCCTGCAGCAATGCCACCCACTTTTTTAGATTCCAGCTGGGAAAGTTCATTATACATATTCTGGGTAAGGATTTCTGTGGGATTAGCATCTACCTGATGTTTGTGAACCAAAAGTCTGTTCTGGTGGTCATAGTCAAAGGTTTCTGTGATGACTCTTTCTGTGTCTGTTTCCAGTCTCTTATGTTTGGTGATCACAGTTTGAGCTACTCCTGCAAAATCCAGCTTGGATTCTGTTTTGGTATAGCCTCCCAAATGATTAATGGAATGGGTGCCTATCACTCGTCCTTTGGGATCATAGTATGTATAATTCTTGGTCCAGTTGTCATCTTCAATATTCTTAACAAAACTCATCACAGGAAGTCCTTTGGTACTTTTCCCTTCCGGGGATACCGTTTCTTTTAACGTTTCTACTCCCTGAATGGTAGAAGGAAATGATGGATTAAAGTTATACCCCGGATAAGTATCATAATAATTAACCGAAAAGACTGTTTCAAGATAAGGGAAATTGGTGTTAGTATAAAATATCTGCATTCCGTTTTTTGTAAAGCCGGTGGCAGATCCGTTCTCAGTCATCACTGCATCTCCAATCATTGTCTGCATATAAGCTCTGCTGCTCCCACTCACAATACCTGTTATGATTACTCTTCCTAATGCATCGTATTTTGTAAATAACCATTTATTCGTTGGGCTCATATTAGCATCCTGGGTAAATACTAACCGGTCAGCCTTATCATACACCATATATTCCCAACCTTTACCAGGAAGTTTTTTTTCTACCAGTCTTCCTCTTCCGTCGTAACGGTACTGGTAGCAGAGATCATTAAGCAGAGATTCACTAATAGGTTTTTGAACCGCATTGGGAGGAATCACAAAGGCCAGCTGATCGTATTCGTTATAGACATAGTAAGTATCTGCCTGCTCGGTGGAGCCCATCACCTTTCTTACCAACAAGGTTTGCCCTTTTCCGTTTTTGAACTCTACCGTTGGATTTCCATCTTCATCTGTCACTGTATTTTTATACAAGGTACCAGGTGCATATAAAACAGCTGGAGATAAACTTATTCCACTTTTAGTGGCTCCGTTTTCCCAGGTGGTGATGGTAATATGCTGGTACACTTCATTGACTATATTGGTTTCATACCCAAACTTCACAGGCTTAGTACTCCAGTCATTCCCCACCTGGATATGTTGCTGAAGCCTGTTCAAAGGAGAGTTTTCCAATATTTTCTCGGAATAGATCTTTTCTGAGCCATAAGGAGAATTGCTGGCATTGGATAAAGGATTGGGAATAATCCCCCCATTCAAAGTTCCTGATTGAGGTACGGGAAGATAATCTTTTACCTGTCTTCCGAACTGGTCATATTCAATGTGAGTAACCACATCTTTTCCCAAGGGAGAGGCTTTTACATTCACTACCTGTTTAGGTCTTCCCAAACCATCAAAATACTGGACAGTTTCTGAGGTTTTTGAAGGGGTCGTTCCATTGTAATCTAAATAGGTTTTGGATTGGATATAGTTTTCTCCCGGAGTAGCCTGCGCATGGACTGAATGACTGATCAGCAGCATACCTATGGGAATTATAAGTTTTTTCATCGTCTTAGTTTTTGTAATGGTAGTTGAATTCTTTTAATAGTTTTCCGGTATTATTATGTTCTCTTACTTCTTTAAGTCTGCCGGCATCATCATAAAGGTAAACTTCACGGATTCCAGAGGGAGGGGTAATACTTCTTACTCCAATTAATGGATCATAACTGTAGGTTGTGATCTGGTAACCGGACAAATTATTCCTAAAGTCCTTAAAGGCATTGAGCAGATTGGTTTCATCATTATTTCTTTCAGCGGCAGCGTCCAGATTAGAAACATTCACAATATTGTCTATAAAAGGTTGCCCAATGCTTTCGAATTTTGCATTGTCAATCTTGGCAATAGGCTGAGTTTGGTTGTACCCCCAGATAATGACTGTTGATACTCCCGATCTGTTAGTATACTGCACAATATTCCCTTTAGAATCATACTTATCATAACTCAATTCTGTTAATCCCTGATTAGGATTCTGGAGATCGTAAGACAATACTGAGGTCGGAAGTACCAAAAATCCTGTTTGAGAAATTGGAAGGCTTGTAGGAAAAATTGTTTTGCTTTTTGATACTATATTGCTAACCCCATTAGCGATTTTGGTGGTCTCTGTTTCTAAGGGAATAGCAATCATATTTCTATCAATTAACAGCTGATTTCCGGCTTGGTGAGCATATTGATATTCTGTTTTTATATTCTCCCCGGATGGTAAAATGTTTTCAGTACTTTTCACATTGATAGGTTTATTAATATCAGTATTGTAATAACTATTTAATGTCTTTGTTAGAGTAGATTTGTTTCCGAAGAATTCTTTCGTTGTGGTTTCCACATGTTCTACTTTTGCAGATTCAATCATATACATCTTATTCTCAACATTATAGATCTCCACCGGAACGTCTAATACAAGGGCGGTTCCTCTTGTAATGTCAAAATCTGTAGAAAAGGCAGCTATTTGGGGAACATTGGTGGTGAATTCTGACAAACTGTTTTTTAAGGTATTAAGCTCATAGGTATTTTTTACTATTTTTAAAGTATCATTGGCTTTATTCAGATAAATTTCCCTCTTTAACCTCCCGCCTTTCCATTTATTGTATACATAATTTGAACTGCTGGAAATTTCATATTCTCTTATAATTTTTCCTTTATCTGTAATTTCTACTACAGAAGGATAATTAATTACATCCGAGCTTCCATAGCTGGTGTTGCCCTGACTGGAATTGTGAAGGCGGTAATATTTTTCAAAAGAATATCCAGTCTCCTTACCTTCAAAATATTCTTTTACCTGTCTTTTAATAATAGATGAAAAATTATATTTCTGGTTCAATTGAAAATCAGGGATAAAAACTCCATTGTCATATTTTCCGTAAGCATACTCATAGACGTTTGAAACATTATTGGCATCAATATCTTCGATTTTCCGGATACGAGGGCTACCATATTTTTTAGTTTCATCAATATAAGTTGGGTATTTATATCGAATTGCACCAGCAATCGCACATGTACATTTTCCTATTTTCTGCAGCTGCAATACCAAATTTTTACCAGGTGATATATTCCAATCTACGGTTTTTGAGCGCCATTCAGAGAACTGTTGAGGGGCATATATTGCAGTTCCCGTACATTGGGTTTCTGCTATCGTTTGATTATCACCCGGATTACTGGCATTTAAACAAGCATTACTAAAGTTTACTTCAAGTTTTTCAGGCTCTGCATTAATTCCCAGATTTATTATTTGCTGTATATGTGCTGATGTAATTGTTAAAGTCTTTTTTTCATAAAAATCTTCTTCCGATGGATCTGTTTGCATTCCCCCTATTGGTAAATAATCCCAAGCATATCCTGTAGATTTCTTTCCTGAATTGTGGGGAAGTTCATAATAAAAATTTTTCTTGGCTCCTGTGGGATATTTTATAGATGTCAGCGTCCCTAAAACAGCATATATTTCATTCGGTTCCCTATCTCTTTTAGCAACAGCATTTAATTCTGTTAAAGGAATTTCGTAATCGTAAACCAAATTCGGAATATTTGGTATTTCTCTGTTATGGATGCTATTAATATATCCCCAGTAATCATCATTACTGCTGCTGCGTTTAGGAAGCTTATACTTTTCATTGTATTCAAATGAATACTCCGTGTTTTGCAAATTATCACGAACACTCAATAACTTAAGCCTGTAATCTTCATACGTTTTATTAGCATTATCTGTTTCAAAATAACTATAATTAAGACTAATATCTTTTACAATAACCCCAGCTTTATTGGTTACTATAATTCTACGAAGTGCAATTCCCTGCCCTCCGCTCAAGTCTTTTCTGTATGATGAGCCATCAACAAATGCCGCATTAGTATCATTGGAATACAAAAAATTAACCTCCCCATTATCAAAACGGATTTTACTGATTAAAGATTCTGAGAAAGAAGTAGAGGTCTCTGTTTTTTCATATCTGGGAAGACGAATCAGTTGTTCATACCCTCCACCTAAATTTGAGGTTAGTTTAAAATTGGCAATCTGGTTGATATTCCTTTCTCCATAACCATGGGTTTTATTATAATAAAACAAAACTGATTTGTTATTAATTTTAATTTCATCTAGATTATATAATGTTTTATACAAAACTGTAGGTCCCCCTATACTCCAAGGCATAACCGAATTTCTTGGAGACATCCAGTATTCTGTCCCCTGCGTATCTTTTATATAAAATTTACCATCATTTCTTGTGATCACAACATCATCATTGGGAATCAAGAACGTCTGATTATTCTCTTTCAGCAAGAAAGAACCTGATGCAGTAGGCAGATTATAATCAAAAATATCTTTTTGGGTATCGTAAGTCCCACTGTAGATACTTTCAAGATCAGCCCGTATCTGATTGTTCATATAAGATTCAGTAATGACCCCGTTATAAGCTCCATATTCTGAAATGTTTTTCTTAAAAAAAGGGACATCCAGATCATCGAGACCTACTACATTATGAGAAATCGTTCCGGGAATACTCAACGACCAGCCTAATCCTACCGTAGTAGCTACCTCGTTTAATTTGATTCCTCCTGTATTATACGCAAGAGAAATAGGAATACTAATTCCGTTAACGTTTATTGTATAAATTGGGATATTAATATTGGCTTTTCCTCTGAAGTAATCCATAGGTATAGCCTCCACTTTGGAAAGACTATAAGACTCTGCGCTGGCTGGTAAAGGAACAACCTGCTTAGTTTGTTCATTACCAATAAGCTGGGCTTTATAAAGCGTCCCAATTAGTAATAATAATATTATTTTCTTCATCGATTTTAGTTTTTATAATGGTAGTTGAATTCTTTTAATAGTTTTCCGGTATTATTATGTTCTCTGACTTCTTTAAGTCTGCCAGCATCATCATAAAGGTAAACTTCTCGGATTCCGGAGGGAGGGGTAATACTTCTTACTCCAATTAATGGATCATAACTGTAGGTTGTGATCTGGTAACCGGACAAATTATTCCTAAAGTCCTTAAAGGCATTGTGCAGATTGGTTTCATCATTATTTCTTTCAGCGGCAGCATCTGTGTTAGAGGCATTCACTATATTGTCTATGAATGATTGTCCAATTCCTTCCAGTTTTGCATTTTCAATCTTGGCAATAGGCTGAGTCCCGTTATATCCCCAGATAATGACTGTTGATACTCCCGATCTGTTAGTATACTGCACAATATTCCCTTTAGAATCATACTTATCATAACTCAATTCTGTTGATCCTGAAGAGGGATTCTCAAGATTATATGATAAAATAGATGTAGGAAGTACCAAATTCCCTGTTTGAGGAGAAGGAAGAGTCTTAGGGTAAATGGTTTCCGATTTTGAGAGTGTTTTTGTAGTTCCATTAGCAGTTTGTTTCGTTTCTGTTTCTAATGGAATGGTAATCATATTTTTATCTATCATAAGCTGATACCCTTTCTCATAAGCATATTGATAGGACGTTTTTATTTTCTCTCCACCTGGCAATATATTTTCTGTGCTCTGGAGATTGATTGGTTTAGTGATATCTGTATCATAATAATTATTTCTAGAAGTAGTAATTATTTTTTTACCATTTAAATAACCTGTAACCTCTGTAGTATCATTTTCTATTTTTCCTGACTCGATATTAATATATTTATATTGAATATTAAAAGCATCTACAAAATTTCCGGAGACACCTTGTTCTTTTTTTATTTTTGTAATATCTAAATTGATTGCAAAGCTTATTTCTTTATTAGTAATAGGACTGTAACCAGAAAGAGAGTTCTTCAATGGTTTAAAAGAATAAGTATATATTTCTTTACGCAAAGTATCATTGTTTTTCTTATAATATTGAGAAAGTAATAAGCCACTTTTCCAACTGTCATAATTGGATATTGCTATTTCAGAAACAGATTTGCTTTCATTACTTTGAGAAAAATTATAAATAATTTCACCTTTATCATTATATTCAGTAACTGTGGAATAAGTGATTAAATCTGAACTTGAATATGAACTGTTTGCAGATGATGAATTACTCAGTTTTAAAAACTGAAAATAAGCTGGAGCAGAATGCCCATCTGAGTGTGGAACTTCCCTATATATAGTTTTGGTATATGCAAAAGGCTGATTGATAACACCTCCATTATATTGGTAATTATAAATATTTTGTATGTTTTTTCCGTCATAATCTTCTACTTTTAATATTCTAAGTCCCCCGATATTCTTTATTTCTGTACTCTCATTACGGATCTCATGCAGGATATTCATATTAATATTACAGCCACATTCATCAACTCTATACAGCTTTAAAGTTATTGGAAGTGTTGTAGCTGATTGTACATTAAGAAATGGTTTTCCATTAGATGTATATATATTACTACCACTACTTGTAATAACTTTAGCAGATCCAAGGCAACTGGTAGGGCGTATTGTACCTGTATTGTCATTATTATTATCACACCAGTTAACAAATTGAAATTCAAATTTTGGTTCAATTAAACTGTTAAGTAAAGTGGAAGGAACTGAAAACGTTTTTTCAGATGCATTATCTCCATATACTCCATCTTGATAAATATTTTCTAAAATTTCATATTCATCTCTTTTTATTGTTGTAGAATATTGCTTTGTTTCTGTTTTATTATTTTCATAGTACAAATTTCTATATCCGCCAGTAGGATAAGTTATTTTTTTTAGAATACCCAGTTGTGAATAAAGAGTATTTGCTTCTCGATCTCTTCCATTTTGGTATATTTTGACTAAAGAATTAAAAGTTTCTCGAGGGATGTTATGATCATCATTTAAATTCCCAATTCTGTTAATATATCCCCAGTAATCATCATTGGCTGTCGATCTTCTTGGTAGTGGGATACTTTCATCATATGTGAAACGATAAAACGATTTCTGTAAATTATCATAGACACTATTTAATTTCAGACGATAATCCTGAGGAATATCTGAAGGAGACTGAGGATTGAAATATGAATAATTGAGAATGAAATCTTTTGTAGTCTCAGAGGTTTTACTCATTACTTTTATTCTTCGAAGAGCCAACCCATTTTTTATTGTTGAAGTGCCAATAGTAGTACCAATATCTTTTCTATACTTATCGTTATTTTCAATGGCTAGTTCTAGGTCGTCAGAATATTCGAAAATAATCTCTCCTTCAGGGAATACAATTTTAGTAAGTAATTTTTCTGCATAATCAATTTTTGACCGTGTAATATCATATTTTGACAATCCATTAGGATTATAAGAGCCTCCTGTTTGTGTTGTTAAATTAATATATGCATTTTCATTAACTGTTTTTTCAATATAAGATTGATTTTTTGCATAATAAAATTTTATCATTTTTCCTTGAGCAGTTTGAAGACTGTCTATTCCATATGAATTAACATATGGTGCTACCCCTGGAGTTCCTCCATTTATAAAATTCTTACCTGAAACCCAAAATTGATTACCCTGTTCATCTATTATTTTAAAAAGATCAGTATTAACTTTATTTATTTTTATATCTTCATGCGGGATGGTATATCCGGCATTATTATTAACTATAAATCCACCATTAATTGTAGGTAAGTTATAATGAAATATATCAGGCATTGTATCATATGAAAAGCCATCATATAATTGTTCTATAGTAGATATTCTGGGATCATTTGTACTATAATCTATAATACTATTTAGATATTGTGAAGATTCATTAAAATTTTTAAACCGTATAGAATAATTATCATCATCCTTTCCCATTATATTTTTGGAAATACTTCCAGGAATTGAAAGACTCCACCCTAAACCAACTGTACTTGCAACTTCATTAAGTTTTATTCCTCCTGTATTATATGATAATCCTATAGGAATATTAATTCCGTCTATACTGATGGTATAAAAAGGAATAGATATGTTAGCTCTCCCTCTAAACATATCCATAGGCAATTTCCCTACCTTATCAAGACTGTAGGCATTTGCTGTTGTAGGAAAAGGAACAATATTAGTATGATGGGTTTCCTTATCATTTCCTATTGATAATTGAGAAAACGTCCAGCTAAAACAAAATAATAATATAAAATTTATAATTTTTCTTTTCATGTGTTTTATTTCTTAATCAGCTTTGCATTTGCTGTTTTGTTATTATCTGTTTTTATGGTTACTAAGTAGGCGCCTTGTACCAAAGCCTGGGTATTCATCTTGGTTACTCTGTTCTTAGTTTTGAAGCTCTGAAGCTGTCTTCCGCTCATATCATAGAGCATGATATCAGCCTCTTTAAAATCAAAACCAATTTCTACGTAGGCATAGTCTGATACTGGGTTCGGGTAGATCTTAATATCATATTTGGCAATCAGATCACTTACCTGCTTGTCGCCCAGTTTTACAATCTTCCAGTTTTCTTTCCCTAATTCTTTAGCACTGGTTCCGGCTAACACAATAGAACCGTCTCTGTTCAGTTTCAGGTCTGAAAGTCTTTCCTCTTTTTGTCGAGATTCTCCTGTTATATGTTTTCTCCACTGTTCATTTCCATTGCCATCCAGGTACAGCATCCAGAAGGTCTCATCATCTTTTTCTATTCTTCCCTCGGCCTGGGTATAGCCGCCTAATAAGATTCCTTTAGTGATGTCTTGATTCTTGGCTCTCGGCTCTTGACTCTGGATCACACTCATTCCCATCAAAATATCACGGTTTTTGAAATTGTAGGACTTTTGCCACTGCTCATCGCCTCTTTCATTAAGAGCAATCAGCCAAAGGTCTGTTCCTTCTTGGGTGCCTACTGTTTTATTTCCTGATCTTTCTGATCTTGACTCTCCACCGATGATAAATCCGTTTGCAGTTAAAGCCAGGGTTCTGATATGGTCGTCTCCCTTACCTCCAAAGTTCTTTTCCCATTCTACTTTTCCATTTTTATCCAGTTTGACAATCCAATAGTCCCCTTCACCGAAGTTGCTGCTGGCTTTTGGCTTTTGGCTTATGGCTGTTGAACTCACTAATCTTTCATCTGAAGATTTTACTTCAGTATTTCTTATCCCAGAATCCTTAACCTCGGAACTTCTTGAATAAATACCCAATAATACTCCACCGTCTTTCGTTGGAATCATTTTTTCGACTTCGTCTAAACCTTTTCCGCCTAATATCAATTGAGAGAGTTCTTTACCGTCTTTGTTGAGTCTGGTTATCCAGACATCTTTGGAACCATAGCCTTTGGAAGAGTTCTGGACATTCCCGGCGATAAAAAAGCCTAAGTCTGTCGTTTGAATAACAGATTTAGCTTCCTCATCAGAAGAAGTGCCCAATGTTTTCTGCCATAATTCATCACCGAATTCATTGATCCGGATGAGCCAGATATCGGAACCACCTTTGGAATCATCTTTTTTATCGAGTCCTTTTCCTGAATAAGAAGTTCCGGCTAAGAGAAATCCACCATCCTGAGTGCTTACTGTCGCGGATAAATAGTCATGATTTTGTCCTGAGAAATACTTTTCCCAAGCCTCCTCTCCCTGCTGATTCAGCTTCACCAGATGGAAATCATAGCCGTTGTTTTGTTTATTGCCTTGTTGGAGTTTGTCGCTCTGTATAGAGCTGCCTGTAATAAGATACTGCTGATCGATGGTTGTAGTCACCTGACTTAGGAAATCCTGGGTAGTGGATTGGATGTCTTTCTGCCAGAGTACTTCCTGAGCAGACATACCCAGAACCGTGCATATAGTACATGCACTGAGATAATTTTTTTTCATTCCCGTGTTGTTTTTGAGTTTAATGATTAGCTTTTTAAATTCGCGCAAATTTAACTTTTTTTCGTTAGCACAAATCATATCCATGTGATTTAACACTAAATATTTGTAATGAATTATGGAATTTCATTACATTTTTATGATCTTATACTATTTTATCCAAAGCTACCACAGCACAACGACAGAGCATGTCGTATTATTTTAAAACTATTTTTAACTTAGGAGAGCTCTTAATGAAAATGCAGGAGGAAAGATCTTTCCAGGTGATAAAAAATGAGTTTCAGAAACAAAAGTTATGATGTAAAAAGTCTTCTATTGATAAAATAACGTCGATTTTGAACCTTAGCAACAATATCATTCATCATTCATCATTCATCATTCATCATTCATCATTCATCATTCATTACTCATTATTTATTACTCATTACTCATAAAAATAGCCCCGATAGTAACGGTTACCCCGCAACACAGGTTAGAAACGCCGGGGGATTGAGCATTGGAGTGCTCTGGCGTGAGGAGTATGAGTGGATAGCGGGAAATGGCTTCTAAAAAAAGAAATACTTAAACCCCGGAATATAATCTCCATAAAAAAGTCACCCTTTCGAGTGACTTACTTTTTCTTGGAAAACTTAATCCTATTGATAGATGACTACATCATCTTTTTTAATTTGGTAGCCCGCCTTTTTATAGGGAACCAGCACATAAGTTTCTTTAATATAGCTTCCGCTTTTCCAGCTTTTAGCTTTTCCTTCCTTTTCAAGGATAATACTTTTTGCATTTCCATCAGGAATAAAGATTTCTGCCCGTTTCATATCTTTACTAAAAATAACGGCCGTCATGGTAGTAGAGCTTTTATCGGAGCCTACTTCCTTTAATTTGATTTTCTGCTCAAAAACCCGCACACAATTATTTCTGATTTGCGAATAGGTATACCCTGCAGAGCCGATACAACCGTGAACATCCCTGTCACCTCCCAAAGCCGGAGTTTTTTGTTGGGCAAAAACTAAAGAGCCTAGGAACATCATGCTAAATAAAATTGGTTTTTTCATATTTAAATTATTAATGTTTTCTGTTTGGTAAAAAGTCTTTGGGAAATAAAGATATTAAATTCATTCTTAGTTACAAAAACATTCTTTTTGAGCAACTTATAATGTCCATTCATTCCGGAAGCCATCTGCACACAAAAAAAGCCACCCTTCCGGGTGACTTAATTTCTTTGAAAACCTGATTTTATTGATAGATTACAACATTATCCTTTTTAAGCTGATAACCGCTTTTTTTGTAAGGAGTCAATACATAATCTTCATTTTTCCACGCTTTCGCTTTTCCTGCTCTGGTAAGAATTACACTCCCTCCTTCTGCATCTTTAACAAAAACTTCAGCTTTCTTCTTGTCTTTGCTGAAAATAACAGCGGCAATATAGTCTCCTTTTGTAGCAATTTCTTTTAGCTTTATTTTTTCTTCAAAAGTTCTTACACAGTCTTTCTTGATCTGTGAATACGTATATCCTGCTGAACCGATACATCCATGAGCATCTTTATCGCCACCCAAAACCGGTGTTTGTTGTGCAAATACTAAAGTACCAAGGAACATTGCGCTCAATACAACTGTTTTTTTCATATTGTTTATATTATGATAACCAGACACGGTATTAATAAAAATCATGCCAAAAAAAACATAAAACACATGGCTGTGAAAAACTTTTTCTCCTTCTTATTTTGTCCAGGTAATCTTTGCATGCTTCACCTCATCGGAGCTGGTTCCGATCATAATATCAAATTCTCCTGATTCCCAGTCATATTTTAAATCACCATTGTAAAACTTCAGGGTTTCCGGGGTAATCGTAAAGATTACTTTTTTAGATTCTCCTTTTTTCAAAAATATTTTCTGGAAACCTTTTAATTCTTTTACAGGTCTTGTAATACTTCCCACCATATCTCTGATATATAACTGAGCGACCTCTGCACCATCATAATTTCCGGAATTGGTTATGGTAACAGATGCTTGAATTTCTTGATTTCCTTTAGGGTTGGTATTGGAAATACTGATATCTGAATAATTGAATTTTGTATAGCTTAATCCATATCCAAATGTATACAATGGGGTATTGCACTCATCCATATAATTAGAACGGAATCTTTGATATTCGCATTTATCAGTCAGCTTCTGGTCTAGTGGACGGCCTGTATTTTTAGCATTATAATAAATAGGAACCTGCCCTAAGCTTCTTGGGAACGTCATTGGAAGTTTTCCAGATGGGTTTACTTTTCCGAAAAGAACATCTGCCATCGCATTTCCCGCTTCTGAACCTGGGAACCATGCATTAAGAATCGCGTCAGGAGTATCTTTTACGTTTGTTAATGCTAATGGACGACCCGTGAAAAGAATCATTGCAATTGGTTTGCCGGTCTTTTTCAATTCGTTCAAGAGGTCAACCTGAGACTGAGGAATGGTAATTTCTGACCTTGATGAAGATTCACCACTCATTTCTGCAGATTCTCCAATGGCTAAAACAATAACGTCAGCCTTATTGGCAACATCCACCGCCTCTTTTAGCAATTCTTCTTTTGAACGATTATCTCTATCTGTTTTCTTTCCGTGAGCAGCATAGATTTCTTCCAATTTTGCATCGTAATCGATATTGGCTCCTTTTGCGGAAAGGAATTTTACTTCTTTACCATAATTTGCCTGAAGTCCCTGCATTAGGTTAACTGAAACACTGTGTTTTGTAGCAACACTCCAGGTTCCGGCCATGTTCATGGAGTTATTGACCAATGGTCCAATTACTGCAACGGTTCCTGATTTTTTTAAAGGCAATATCTGGTTTTCATTTTTCAGTAAAACCATTGACTGAGCGGCAACGTTTCTAGCGATATTACGATTTTCCAGGTTGTACACTTCTTTGGCTGCCAGTTTTGCATCTCCGTGTTTGTATGGATTATCAAAAAGCCCTAAGTCATATTTTGCTTCAAGGATCCTTCTGGCTGCCATATCAATCTCAGCCTGGGTAACTTTTCCTTCAGACAGAGATTTTTTTAACGTGGTTAAAAAGCCTTCTCCTACCATGTCCATATCAACTCCTGCTTTTAAAGCCAGTGCTGAAACCTGCTGAAGATCACCCATTCCATGATCTACCATTTCATTGATCCCGGTATAATCGGTTACTACAAATCCTTTGAATTTCCATTGATTTCTCAAAACTTCAGTCTGCAGCCATCTGCTTCCTGTAGCAGGAACTCCGTCTACTTCATTGAAAGAAGCCATTACAGAGGCCACTCCTGCATCTACAGCTGCTTTATAAGGTGGAAAATACTCGTTGAACATCCTTACATGGCTCATATCAACGGTATTATAATCTCTTCCGGATTCTCCAGCTCCGTATAATGCAAAGTGCTTAACACACGCTAATATATTAGTACCATTAGCCAGGTCTTTACCTTGGTAACCGTATACCATATTTTTTGAGATCTCACTTCCTAAATACGGATCTTCACCGGAACCTTCGGAAACCCTTCCCCATCTTGGTTCGCGGGAAATATCCACCATTGGCGAAAAGGTCCAGTTAATTCCATCAGAAGCGGCTTCTCTTGCTGCCACTCTTGCAGACTGCTGTACCAGGTTCATATCCCATGAAGCGGCTAGCCCTAAGGGAATTGGAAATGTTGTTTCATATCCGTGGATCACATCCATTCCGAAGATCATTGGAATTTTCAAACGGCTTTTTTCAACGGCTACTTTCTGAACGGCTTTAATTTTATCCGCTCCTTTTATATTGAATAATCCACCTACTAATCCCTGCTCTACTTTTTTCCCGATATCTGAACTCTGAGCCATTCCGGTAGTAAAGTCTCCGGAAGTAGGAAGGTTCAGCTGGCCGATTTTTTCATCTAACGTCATTTTAGATAAAAGATTGTCTACAAAGGCTTTCTTCTTCGCCTGATATTGTGCAGTCTGATAAGACTGTACAGGCTTGTCTACCATTTCCTGAGCGGAAAACACCGGCGAAAGTGCCAGGGTTGCAAGTACAATTAACTTTTTCATAAATCTATCTTCTTATATTATTGTTTTGATTTTTACGTAGTTCCTTTCATTTCCCGAAACTTATATTCTTATTTTTATTTTTCTTTCTTTTTAGACAGCATCCATTCATATAACTGTGGATTTGAATAGGCAGAATCCCATGAGTTATGATTATCATTAGGGAAAATCACTAATTCTGCCGAAGGATTCACAGGGTGAAGTTTTTGATAAAATTTGAAAGCATTTTCCGGTAATACAATATCATCCATCCCCCCATGGAATATTTTCATATTCAAATCTTTAAATTGCTGAATATTGGCCGTCATCACTTGATCTGTTGGTGCACAAACTGAAGCAACTGCTGCAAACATCTCAGGGTGCTCCATCGCCAGTTTTAAAGTTCCCCAACCTCCCATGGAAAGCCCAGTCAAATAAATCCTGGAAGCATCAATTTTATATTTTTTCTGAATATCCTTAATCAGATTATAGACTGTTACCGTATCCCACCAGGTATCTGCCGGGCATTGTGGAGCCAGAATAGCTACCGGTTCTTTGATCAGATTTTTATAAGTAAACGGGCTGTGTGCTTTTACCAGTTCAAGGTTATTTCCTCTTTCTCCAGAACCATGCAGAAAAACGATTAATGGAACATTTCCTTTTGTGTTTTTAGGATAATCCAGTATATAGGACATTTTCTCCTGTCGTTTAAACTCTTTGTTCAGTTCTGCTTTTATCTCCTGAGCATTCAGTTGTAAAGAGAATGGCAGCAATAAAAGAGGGATATGCTTTAATTTTAATTTCATATTGTTATTCAGGTTTTGGCTAAAGCCATTGGATGGATTTTTTTTATTTAAACAGGCTAAAACCCGTTTCTATTGAATTGATTCTCTTAATAGCCATTAATTCACAAATAAAATTTGTTCATGTACTTGAAACTAATAAGAAAGATCTATTTGATTCCATATTTTGGTGACTGGAAGTTTAGTTTCTTCAAGCCTTGTTGTATTTCCGGAGCATTCATGAATAGCTTCCAAAGGAAACCGGTTCTGTAATTTTCAATCATGGGTGCTATCGTACCCTGGTCAATAGCCAGATACCTTGGAGTAAACCAGTTGTTATAATTGATGGAAGTTGCATCATAAGGACCTGCTGAACCAATAAATTCAGGTTTCTGAGTATAGATGAACCTCAGAAAGTCCATGGATTCTTTTGGAGTGTATGGGAAGCTGCTTAACGCTGCCGTAGGAGTTATCACTCCATTATCATTACTTGGCATGTGCGCTGTATAGCCAGTACTTCCGTCCTCATTTCTTGTATAGCCGGCTGTTAGCCCCCAATAGTTTGGACCGTAGCCTTTCCATTGTTTTGGGTTTTCAACACAGTATTTATAATCAATAAGGGTTTGATTTTTATTAATATCAAAGTAGTTTTTCACCATTTTATCGGATAATTCTGTAGGATCAAGCCCGATGTATGAATATTGAGCCCAGAAAAGTGGCCCGCCGTATTCCTCGGCATAGTTGTGCTTTACATACAGAGGTAATCCGTATTTTGTTTTGTTGGTGAGGTAGGTCCCGTTTCTGGTCCAGCCTTTATAATAAGTTTCAGCATCAATTGAGTAGGTAGGTGAAGATGCAGCAAGAATATAGGTAATTAAACATTCATTATATCCTTCCAGTGGAAAGTTCATTTCCCATTGGTATTCCGGTGACCAGTGCCAGTACAACACCTTTTCACCTCCTTTGGTGTACCAGTTCCATTGAATTCCTTTCCAAAGTTCATCACATTTTGCAGCTAAAGCTTTTTCTTCAGTATTTCCATTTTTAAAGTATTCACGAACCATTAATATTCCTGAAGTAAGGAATGCTGTTTCTACAAGATCTCCGCCGTTATCTTTTTTTCCAAAAGGAACTGTCTTACCCGTTTCTCCATTGATCCAATGTGACCAAGCGCCTTTGTGGCGATCTGCTTTTGCCAAAAAATCCATGATATGGGTTAATCTTTTCACAGCTTCTTTTCTTGGAACAAATCCTCTCTCTACTCCTACCAATAAAGTCGCTAATCCAAATCCTGAACCTCCGGTTGTGATGACATGCTTATCATGATCCGGATAGATATTATCTTCATGGTAACGCTCTCTTCCCAACATAGAATTAGGTTCTGCATAATCCCAGAAGTACTTTAAGGCATCTTTCTGTACTTGATCCATCAGCTGCTCATCGGTAATGGTGCTTTTCACTCCATTATTTTTTACAATTTCCGGTTTGGAAACCTGAGCATTTTTACAAGAATAAGTAAAGAATAAAGAAGTTACGGTAATTGATAATAGGGTCTTTTTCATTGGTATCGGGTTATGGGTTATAAAATTAGAGGAGAATTTTCACTCTCCTCTAGTTTATGGTTGTTATTAGTTATATCCTGGGTTTTGTTGAGAAAGGCCACCAGCTTCCATGATAAATTCAAAAGGAAGTGGGAATAATTCATGCTTCCCAACGATGAATTTTTTGCCACCATCCGCAGCCATTGCAGCCTGCGCCTGACCTGTTCTTACGAGATCAAACCATCTGTCGTGCTCAAAAGCAAGTTCTAATCGTCTTTCTTTCCAGATTGCAGTTCTTACATCTGCCTGTGAAACTGCTGTAGTTGGCGCTATCTTAGCTCTTTCTCTAACCTGATTTAGTAGAGGAATAGCAACACTTGTCTGTCCTAATTCATTCAATGCTTCTGCTTTGATTAACAAAACTTCCGCATATCTAAGGTAACGGATATTAGTATCAGTCGCATCCTTATCATAGAATGCTGAAGAATAAGCCTTATAATTATAGAACTTGTTCTCTACCGTATTAGGAATATATCTTCCATCATACAATGTCATATCTCTATGAATAATTGTAGCATCTCTTCTCTCCGTATCTCCTTCTGCTGTATAAGCATCATATAATCCTTGGGTAGGTGTAGCAAATCCCCAGCCCCAGCCACCGGAACCTCTAACTCCCTGAACCACGCTATATTGCTGAATTGCTTTACCTGCATCAGCACCAGATCCCTGAATTTCAAAGATGGATTCTGCGTTATTTTCTCCAGAAACTTTATAAATTTCAATGAAGCTTGGAGTTAATGAGTATCCCGTCACTAAATCACATTGTTCTGCAGCTAACTGCCATTTTTTCTGATAAAGATATACTTTAGCCAATAGCGCATGTGCTGCTCCTACAGATGCTCTACCTACATTATTTCCTGTATATACGGACTTATTTGGCAAGGATTCTATAGCATCTTTCAAATCTTTTTCAATGAATGCATAAATTTCCTCTTTAGAAACTCTTGTAAGCTGCATTTTTTTATCTTCAGCATTATCAAGACTAGGAACATGATCCACCAAAGGAACTCCCCCAAAAGATCTTACCAAGGTAAAGTACATGAAAGCCCTCAGAAATTTAGCCTCACCAGTTAGTCTTTTACGTAATTCAGAGTCAGCTTTATCTAATTGTGGAATATACTTTAAAGCTTGATTACATCTGTTTATTCCTTGATAATTAGAAGCAAAAAGTTCTTTAAAAGATGGTGTTGTAGCAGTAATATCCAATGCGTCCAAAAGATTTTTATCAGATCCATTATCTCCTGCTGTAGAACCTTTATCGGCATCATCAGAAATAATGGAAGTAACACCAATCCAGGCAAACGTACTCATATTCCAATCTAAAAATTTAGCATAGATGGAATTTACAAAGTAAGTAGCACCATCATTATTATTAAATTTTTCAAGGTCATCAATAGTCATTGATTCTGATGGTTTTACATCAATAAATTCATCACTACAGCTTTGTACTGCAGCTACTGAACCTAGTAACATTAATGATATTAACAGTATTTTATTTCTTTTCATTTTTTCTAAAAGTTTACATTTACACCAAATACAAAAGATTTTAACGTCGGATAAGCATTAAGCTCTACTCCTGCCATTTTGTAAGGATCTCCCTCTGTTTTCGCATCTGCAGGATCATATCCCGATAATTCAGTGGAATATCCTGTATATTTTTGCCAGATAAAAGGATTAATTGCACTTACATAAAATCTGATAGACTTTACATAGTCCACTACATTCTTTACTGTATACCCAATTGATATATTGTTAATTCTGAAATAATCTCCATCTTCCAGATAATAAGTTGACGCTAATGGATTGTCAGTAGATGGCTTCGGATTTGTTCCGGTTGGGTTAGATGAAGTCCAGTAATCTTGAACTACTGAAGATTCAATATTTACATTATTACTTCTCTGGGCTTTTTTACCATTATAAACACTAAATCCAAATGCTCCATAACCATTGGCTGCAAAGTCCCAGTTTTTATAACTTAATGAAACATTAATTCCTAACATTGATTTTGGGATATAAGAATTAAAATATTTTCTGTCTCCCGCATCAGCTCGTCCTGTAACACCATTTCCATTAAGATCTTTATACTTCATGTTTCCGTTAGCATCTAATCCGTCATATTCCCATAGATAAAAACTTCCTAAAGCATGGCCTACTGTAGAACCATTAAACAATTTAACCCATTCTCCATTTCCTAAGCTACCTCCACTTAACTGAGCAATATTCTTTTGAGTGTCCACTCTGGTAAGAACATTTTCATTAAATGAATAATTAGCACCTAGTGAATAAGTCCAATCTTGGCCTACTTTATCTGCCCAGTTCAGAGAGAATTCCATACCTCTGTTCCTAACTGCTCCTACGTGTGAATAATAAGTCTCAGATTGCCCTGAAGTTATATAATTGGTTATTCCTAAAATAAGGTTTGTTGTTTCTCTGTTGTAAGCATCAACGCTACCTGTAAGCCTCTTATTAAACATTCCAAAGTCTAATCCTACAGAAGATTCTTCAGTAACCTCCCATCCTAATACAGGATCATACCCTTTATTGACAGTAATCCCGTTACTTACTGGATTTGCATTTCCAAATCCATAATTATAATCTTTACCAGAATTTAAAGGCAAATAGTTCAAAGGAACTCTTTGATTCCCTAATTTACCCCAGCCTCCTCTTAGCTTTAAAAGATCAAAGAACCCGTCTTTCATAAAATCTTCTTCAGAAATAATCCATCCCGCTCCGAATGATGGGAAAGTCCCCCATTTTTGCCCTGCAGCAAATTGAGAAGATCCATCACGTCTTACGGTAGCACTCAATAAATAACGATTCATTAGTTTATATTGTGCTCTGGCGAAATATGAAACAGTTGTATTTCTGTCAAATTTTGTAGAATAAAGACTCTGAACATTATTTATATAATTAGTGTCTTTGATATTCCAGTAGTTCTGGTCATTCAACAATAAGTTCTTTCTTTTGATAATAGTCTGATCAATTCCATTTCTTACCGTTGTTTCTGTACCTATTGTTGCTTCGATATCATGAACCCCGAACTTTTTATTATATGTCAAATAATTCGTTAAAGACCAATTGTAATAGTCTTCTTTTGTATTCTCCAAAGTATTTTTTGGGTTAGAAGCAGAGAAATTATTTGCCACCCTTGTTGGATCTCCTGCAAGCCAGATTGCAACTTCATCTTTAAAATTATATGATTTATATGTACCATATTCTCCATTAAATTGAGAAGTGAATCTCAGTCCCTTAATGATATCGATATCTAGTTTCAATCCACCTTGCAATAATGTACTTTTATTTTGTTCATTATTAAGTAATAATTGACTGACAGGGTTAGTCACATCATTAAATTTATAACCTGTATAATCTACAATACCTGTGGTTTCATTTACATACGGCATTCCAAATTGTCCGGAACCATAATATACAGGAACCATTGGAGATTGTTTATAAGCTGTTGTAAAAGCATTAAAAGGCTTAGGAGTTGATTTTGTGAAGGCTACACTTAAATTTTGAGATAAAGTAATTCCCTTAGTAATCTTAAACTCATTATTGGTCCTAATGGTTGCACGATTGTAATCTGTACCTCTCAGAATAGATTGTTCATCATAATTATTTAAACTGAAAAAGTATTTCACAGCTTCGGAAGAACCAGAAATAGAAAGATTATGTTGATTATAAATCCCTGTTCTCGTAATTTCCTTAAACCAATCTGTATTCACTGGTTGATTAGTGGAAAACTCATTTTTATTAAGGGCAATATTGTTATAAGCTGCAAATTCTGATGCGTTTGCCATCTTCACGGTTCTCAAAGGGCTTCTTACCCCTACTAATCCATCATAAGAAACACTTAACTTTCCTTTTCCTGATTTTGTAGTGATGATAATCACCCCATTAGCAGCTCTGTTACCATAAATAGCTAATGCAGCTGCATCTTTTAGAATATCATAAGTAAGAATATCATTAGAATTGATATTGTTGATATTTTCTAAAAACATTCCATCCACAACATAAAGTGGTGTCCTACCTCCTGTTACAGTTCCAAGACCTCTTATCATTACTGAAGGTGTAGATCCTGGCATATCAGAAGCCATAATCTGTACCCCTGCAGCTTTTCCCTGAATGGCTTGTGTAGCATTCAAAACTTTGGTTTTGGTTACTTCTTCTGCACTGATGGAGCTAATGGATGTTGTATTATCCACTTTCTTACGGCTACCATATCCGATCATGACCACTTCGTCAATCTTCTGAACTTTGGCAGAGTCATTTGTAACCTGTGCATTCACGTTCATCCCGAAGTATAAAACTGCGATGAGGCATGGATACTTTAAATTACTTTGTTTCATATAGTTTCAATTTTATTCGTACAATCAGATTTTCAACATTGTCTCATTTCGAAGCATTCAATTTCTCAAATGAAGACATTAGCCAAAAATAGAAAAAAAACCGAAACATGTTAACATATCTTAAAAATTCAAAAAATTTATATTTTTATATATAAAAAACTTCAATTTAATCACATTACGCAAATTAAAAACCAAAATAACCATCAATTTAATATCATATCTTCAATCATTAAATTATATTTTAAACAAAAAAAATCACCAAATAATTCACTAATCATTAATATTTTGTTAAATACAAAATAGTATTTACCTTTGGTGCAGTTTTTGAAAAAAGCAATAAAAAGATCAATGAAAAAATATATTATTGCAGCCGCTCTTATTATAGGAACCGGTGCTGTTATTACCACCACTGTACAATCCTGTACGACATTGGCCACAAGTGACATGGGACTTTCCATTATTAAAAGAATGCTACTCAATGGTATTGATAAAGGAATGGGGATCTACACCAATAAAGAAGCCTTTCTACAGAACAATATGGTAGACAAGGCACTTCCGAAAGAGCTTAGAGACATTAACTCTATGCTGGAAAAAATTGCTCCGTCATTAGTTGCTAAAGAAAGAGATTATATTGCACAGGCTGCTGCGTATACGGTAAACACTTCAAGGCCTATTCTGCAAGGTGCCGTAAACAGTTTAAATGCTCAGGATGTAACCCGAATCATTGAGGGAACGACTGCCACACAAATTCTGAAAGAAAAAACATCTCAACAACTGATTGCAGCTATTGCCCCGAAGGTAGATGAGAAACTTAACGAATATGGGATCGTAAAAACAATTAATACCGCTTTATCCGGCAGTAATTTCCTGGGAAATCTTTTAGGAGGAAATAAAAATACTGTAAACTCAGGTGGTTTGAGCCAATTAGCTTCTGAACAACTGGTTGCAGGACTCTTCAATATCATTGAAGATTACGAACACCAGAACTCCAAATCGCTGCTTGGGCCATTTGGAAAATAGGAAAAATTTCATTATATTTATATAATATTAAGAACCGCAGATGGACATATTACAAGGAAATCAACACGCAAGTCCTGAAGATTTCTATAAATCTTTAAAGGAGAAACTGGAAGGTCATCATGATTTTCCTGAGGATTATTTATTTAAATTTATTATTCCTACAGACCAATCAAAACTTACTGAAATTTACAAGGTTTTTGATGGTATTAAATTTACATTAGGGAACCGCGAAAGCAAAAATGGAAAATACACAGCCTGCAATATCAATGCATTTGTTTTAGATGCCAATCAGGTAGTGAAAATTTATCAAGAAGTAGCAAAAATAGAAGGCGTTATTCTATTGTAAAATAAAAAAAGGCTGTCAGAAATGATGGTCTTTTTATTAGAGAATAAAAAGTTATGTACAAATAAACTGCGGCTGTTTCTTACGAAACAGCCGCAGGTATTATTTCTCAATAAAGAACTTATAAAGAACTTTACATTCTCAATAGGCCTTCCCAACATCGCTACTGAACCTTTTACCAAGATAGGTCTTTGTATCAGAGAGGGGTTTTCAGACAGAATTTTAATCCATTCTTCTTCCGAATAATTCTTATCTGCATACTCTTCAACATACAGTTTATCTGTCTTTCGAATGATATGAAAAACGCTCTGATTCAGCTTCTTCAATACGGTTTTGATCTCCAGAACACTTAGTGGGTCTTCAATAATATTAATGATCTCGAAATGAACTCCGTTTTCATCAAGATATTCCAAAACTGCATTGGATTTTGAACAGTTTCCGTTATGTAAAACTTTCACTAACATTTCTAATTATTTTAATAAATTAAACTTGCTTCTCACAAATTTAATAAGAATTCAATGGATGTTGTCTTAATGTTCTGATAAAAGTATGTTAAAACAATCCGTGCAATTCTGTTTCAATTTTTTCCAAAATCAATCCAAAATCCTCAGGTTTTTCAACGAAATCTAAATTATCTACTTCTATAATTAATAGTTTTCCTTCTGTATAATTGGAAATCCATTTTTCATATTTCTGATTCAACTTTGAAAGATATTCAATACTGATGGATGCTTCATATTCGCGTCCTCTTTTGTAGATTTTCTTAACCAGATTCGGAACGTCGGATTTTAAGTAAATTAAAAGATCCGGTGCCGAAACAAAAGATTTCATCAGATCAAAAACAGATGAATAATTATTGAAATCCCTGTCAGAAAGAAGGTTCATATCATTAAGGTTCTCTGCAAAGATATGTGCATCTTCATAAATAGTACGGTCCTGAATAATATTTTTACCGCTTTCTCTGATCTCTTTTACCTGGCGGAATCTGCTTCCCAGAAAATATACCTGCAGCGCAAAGCTCCACTTGCTCATATCTGAATAAAAATCCTCCAGATAAGGGTTGTGATCTACGTCTTCAAACTGTGCATCCCATCCGTAATGCTTAGAAAGCATCGTAGTTAAAGTTGTTTTTCCTGCTCCAATGTTTCCTGTAACTGCAATATGCATAATTCTTTTTCCTTGTATTTACTGATTAATTGATAAGCTTTTCTACGCCTGTTGCCTGAACTTCGGAAGTTTCTTCAATCAACTGTTCCAACGTATGGTCAGAAGTCTTCTTTTCTGTTCCATTTTCATTGGATGTTTCTTTGCCATTCTCCACGGGTTTTCCGGTAGATTGCTCGATGATCTGAAGTTCAGCTTCCTGTTGTTTTTGCTGTCTGGCTTTCTTTACTCTTTCAAGGTTGTAAAGATAGAGCTTGTTCCCCTTGATTTCAAAATAAGAAAGGATGTTTTTATCCACAATTTGTGCATCGGGGTCATCAAAAACCACACTCATTCCTTTCTCCGGAACATATTTTAAGATAGAATTATTGGCAACCACCAAAATATTATCATTTTCCCGTCTGAAACGTTTTCCGTTATCCACCGGCGCTTCAAATAGTTTTTCAAACTTCAGATTATAAATTCTGATATGCTTTTTGGTGAGAACATACACTTTGGTTTCATACACCAAAAGATCCATCAGATCCTCGAAACTGATATCAAAAGGAAATGAATTGATGGTGGTATCATTTCTGAAATTGTACTGTATCAAGCGTTTTGTACTGTCATCTAATAACCATAACTGCTGTAGATCTTCAGCATAGGCCATTCTGATAAAACCAAATTTCTGTTTGAAATCAATTCTTTGGATTTCATTCATATTCTGGTCTACAAATTTCATTTCCTGGGCATTTTCCGAAAATAAAGGCACGGTCAAAGGATTTTGTACCGTTTGGACCTTATAAGGAACAGTAAGCATCATTTTCCCAATCTGTTTCCCTAAAGAATCATATTTGGTAAAACTAAAGTCTTTATTTTTATAGATATACAGGTTTCCATAATCATCGGCTAACATATCTTTGGCCTCTTTCAACTTCAAAGTATCCAAAGGAAGAACGTTCTGTGCCGCAGAGGAACAGAAAATGAAAATGCATATCAGATAGATTAATCTCAAAATTCTTTTACTAAGATAGCGCTCCTCACGGAACGCTACCAATTTACACTTTATTTTATTCGAATAGAAATTGTTATGAAACTTTTCTTATTTAATAACAACTTCATAAATCTTCGGCCAGTTCTTTCCTGTTACCAGCATATTTTCTCCTTTGAAAGCAATTCCATTCAGAACATCATCTGTTCCTTTGGTGTTTTGTTTTGCAATTTCTGTAAAATCAAATGTCCCAACTACTTCTCCGGTTGTAGGGTTAATTTTCAGAATGATTGGCTTTTGCCATACATTCGCATACAGGAATCCGTTGTGAAATTCCAGCTCGTTTAGCTGGTCGTATGCTTGTGAACTTCCCGCTACAGCAATATATTTGATTAGTTTTGATGGATCATTAGGATCAAGAAAGTATAAAAGTTTACTTCCGTCTGAAGCGATCAGGCTTTTCCCGTCATACGTCAATCCCCAACCTTCACCCAATACGTTCGGATAAGCAAATTCCGAAAGTAATTTAAGAGAACTTTTATCATAAATATATCCTTTTTTACTCTGCCAGGTCAATTGATATACTTTATCTCCTACAATCGTACTTCCTTCTGAAAAATCTTCCGGAGCCTGTTTAGTAGACGCAAGTGGTGTAGTGGTTCCCAATGTATATTTTAAGATCTGCGAAGACCCATTCTGGCCGTCACTTTCATAGATCGTATTTCCTTCAGCCTGGAATCCCTGTACAAAGTTTTTAGGATCATGAGGATATTCTGCTACAATCTGGTAAGCAATATTTTTTTCAGGATTTTTTGCAAATACATTGATGGTAGCATCCTGATTCAAGGTTTCTCCACCTTTGGTCTTGATATTAAAAGTAACGGCATTATCTCCTAATGTAAAAAACTTAGGATCAATCGTTAAATCTGTTGTTTCCTTATCTCCAAAACTGATGGTCACGCTTTCTGCATTTTCCGTTACTTCTTTCGGAAGTTGAAGTTTATCACCAAAATGATATCCTTTTGCCATCATTGAATTATTATAAGTGTTTAATGTATCAAGAATTTCCTTATCCTTATTACAAGATGCCAGTAGTAAAATTGCTGCGAAACCCGCTATTATATTTTTTTTCATTGACTTTCTAAATATTTCCCCAAAAATAGCAAATTTTATTCCGTATTGCCAATATTATCCATAGGTTCACCAAATTGTAGGATATATCCGTTGTTATCGTACACTGCAAATTCCCTCATTCCCCATTCAAAAGTTTCAATTTCATAACAGATTTTTGCCTTTGTTTTAAGATGTTCCCATAATTCATCTACTTTATTTACATTAAAATAAAATGATCCTGTAAAACCAATGGTCACAGTATTCTCATGTTTATTGGGTAAAGCAAGCATGATATACACCTCATCTTTTCTCAGGGATGCCCAATGCCAGTCATCATTTCTGGCTAATAGCTCAAAACCGAGAATATGCAAATAAAAACCTATAGTTTCATCGAGGTTTTCCGTCCAAAGCATGGGTCGAAGTCCAGTAAATCTGCTCATAACTTCTATAATTGAAAAGTATCTCTGTGAATCTTCATATTAATTGAAACCCAGGTTTCATCATCAATTTTCGCTTCATTCTTTACAGCCGGATCAATAACAAAGCCTACTTTTTTGTAACATTCAATGGCTCCGGTATTCCAGTCGTAGACATTCAGTTCCGCCAGTTCTCTGTTTAAATGACTGAATCCATACTTCAGAAGTTCCTGCATCACCTTTTTGCCATACCCTTTTCCCCTGTTATTCTCATCCCATATTAAAATTCTTCCCAACAGAAATGTTTCATCTTTTAGAAATATTTGGGCATGACCGATTGTATTTTGATTTTCTACGTCAATTATTTTGAATAGTGTCCTGTTTTCATCAGACAAATCTACTTCAAGCTGATCTTTAGTTAAAGGAAAGCGATACATAGGCCCGGCAAACTGCAGAAGGGCTTTTTTATCTTTAATATTTGAAATCAATGCTGACGAATCATTAATATGAAAAGACTCTAATGCTATCATTCTTTTATTTTTCTAAATATTCTTTCAAACTCTGGCCTACAATGGAGTTCCAGCCTCCGGTAAAATTTTCTCTTGAAAAACCTTCTCCCAACTCTTTAAAGTTTTCAATTTCTTCATGGGTTAATTTGACCAAAGTTCCGTTATCTTCTGGTTGCAATTCCCATGTTACAGTAGTTTTCAAATCTGAAAAATCAGGATAGGACCAGGTATGCTTTAATTTTTGTTTAGGAAGAATTTCAAGAATTTCACCTTGATGATGATATTTATTTTCGCCTCCAGGTTCGTAAAAATTAAATACTTTTCCTACTTCAAGCTCAAAATCCTTAATATCAAAATACCAGGACTTCATTTCATTCTTATCTGTCAATGCTTCCCAAATCTTATCGATGGGAGCATTTATTTTGTATTGGACGGTGATTGGTGTGTTCATATTACTAAAATTTAACTCAACTATTTTAACGATAAAAGTCACAAAAGAATCTTAACACTTAAGTTATTTTAAAGTTAATATTCTTACTATTGAAAAGAGCACTTAAGTTTTAAAAATCTGTAGATTTTCACTTTGTGCATTTTATGCAAGTTAACCTTAATTTTAGACTTAGTTTAAATCCTTTTGTGACTTCTGTGGTTAATTTTACTTTATTGTAAACATCCCATAGTATCAATGAGAAAATCCGGTAATTTTTGCTTCATCAAAATCCAGCTGCATTTCAATGGTTCTCATTACGTGATCGTCAAATATTTTCTCTTTTTTCATTCTATGTAATTCATTTCTCTGTGCCTGAATCACCTGGCGCAAAACATCTTTATTTTCATTGATGGCCGTTACATAATCTCCGGTAGAAGCCATGCATTGGGCTTTATCAGCCATCAACATCATTTCGTTTTCCAGTTTATGTTTTTGATGACGGACAAGACTGTTGGATACTGCCAATTCAGAAAAATCATTTTCCAATTTATGCAAAGCCGTTTCTTTAAGCTTACGCATGAGAATAACTTCCTGTTTTTCTTCCGGCAACTCACTTCCTGCATCCTGAATATTTAATAATTTCAGGATTGGAGAGAGCAATAATCCCTGACCCACCAAGGTAATTAAGATGATAACAAAAGTGACAAATAAAATGATATTACGGTGTGGAAAAGCATCTCCATTAGGTAGAAATGCTGGAATAGACAATGCTGCCGCCAATGAAACCACCCCTCTCATCGCTGCAAAACTGATGATAAAAGGTTCGCGCCAATCCGGTTTCGGGACCTTTAATCTTAATTCTTTAGAGCAAAGCCTTGGGAAGTACATCAACGCATAACTGTATACTATTCTTGTTCCGATAATCGCTCCGCCTATAACCACACTGTAGAAAATTCCTTCTGAAACAGTATAATCTGTCAGTCCCTCCACAACAATTGGCAATTCAAGACCGATGAGGATAAAAATGATGGTATTCATCAAAAATATCAGAACACTCCATACATTTCCGGATTGAATTCTTGAGGTGTGACTCAGGTAGCAATGGGAGTTATAAGACATTAGCAATCCACCTGCAACCACAGCTAAAACTCCTGAAAAATGGAAGTGTTCTGCTCCAACATACATAATGTAAGGAACGATCAGTGTGATAACAGTATCAATATTAGAATTCGTAGGAATAATCCTCAACAAAGCTCCGAACAGAAGACCAACTGCGACTCCTACTGCAATTCCTCCAATCGCCATAGTAAAGAAATCCTGAACGGCATCTCTCCAGATAAACTGCCCTGAAATAACGGCTGCAAGGGCAAATTTAAATACAATTAAACTGGATGCATCGTTAATTAAACTTTCTCCTTCAAGGATATTGGTGATCTTTTTAGGGATTTTCATATGCTTCAATACGGAAGTAGCCGCTACAGCGTCCGGTGGAGAATTTACGCCACCCAATAAGAATCCCATTGCTACAGTAAGCCCAGGAATAATAGAAGATGAAAGGTACGCAACGACTATTGATGTTAAAAACACCAATCCAAAAGCCATGGAAAAGATCTGTTTTCTCCATTTATGAAAATCCTGCCATGACGTAAACCATGCGGCTTCAAATAATATGGGTGGAAGAAAAATAAGAAAAACAAGATCCGGTTCTATTTCTACACGAGGCATTCCCGGAACAAAACTGATGAGCAATCCTGCAATTACAAGAAAGATTGGATAAGCTACTTTCAATTTTTGCCCTATCATTACTAATATCATTACAGACAATAAGACTACAATGGATATTATAACATAGCTGTGAATCATTTGATTTCGTTTTTTTAAGTATTATTTTTAATTATTTTGTTTCAACCTTATAGGTTTTAAAAACCTATAAGGCTTATTTTTTTAACAAGGCTCACGCAGATTTTGCAGATAACGCAGAGTTCGATCCATAAGGGTTTTAAAGGACAATATTATTTTTGGGAGTAATTGCCGGCGGAAGATTGGTTTCATCCAGCATATCTCTCATATCAATTTCAATGGTACGGCTGATCTGGGTGATAGGAACATCATTAGCACTTCCTTCAAAAGGATTCACGGATGCCTCTCCTACACTGTCTAAGGTATGAAAACACCATGTTACCAATAAGGAGAAAGGAATATTGAACCAAATTGTCCATCCTTCAACCACAGAACCTTCACCTAGTTTATCAAATTCCTTCAACAACCCAAAAGGAACAAATACAATAAACAACAACAAAAGATAAGTGGTAATGGAAGAAAAGTTCCTTGGATAAGGAAAGTTCTTAATTCTTTCTGCTTTTCCCTGACTGTCGGTAAATTTCACCAACTGCTGATTGATCTGTGTCCACTGAAAATCATTAATTTCTCCTTTTTCATAAGCTTCAGACAATTCTTTACTTTGGCAGGCCATCAATTGAGTTGCCCTGTTTTTCTTACCCAGAATATATTGAAGTTCTGTTTCTGAAAGGTATTTCTTCAGTTCATCATCCAGTTTTGAAAGCCGTTCCGGAATATCATACTTTTTAGCATATTCATCAAACTGTGCAGATCCTGTATTCTCCCATGCTCTTGGTTCTCTAAGCTGGAATCTTAGCGCTGTAAGCCATGCATAATGACGAAGGAACATTTCTTTTACTTTATGTGAATCTTTTACAATAAGGGAGTCTCTTAGAATATATCCAAAGCTACGGCTGTCATTGATGATCGCTCCATAAATCTGTCTTGCCTCCCAAAGCCTGCTGTAACTCGCATTATTTTTAAATCCTACGATAAAAGCAACCGCTGTTCCCATGATCGCAATAGGCTGCCAGGGCACGGAAAGAAATTTCCAACCTAAAAAATAAAGAATCGTAGGAATAGCTGCCAATACGATTAAAGCATAAATACTGCGCCGTGTCCAATTGATGAATTCGCGCGCTCCAAATCTTTTTCCTGAATGCATTATGTGTTATTTTTGTGTTAATTATTTAATAGTTTCAAATAATGGTTTTCATCAGCGCATTCAGCAGAAACGGTTACAATCAGTTTTTGGTAAACGGTATATTGTTATAAAAACCAATCTGAATCTGTCCTCTATTCCTGTTTTCCTGAATCTGATTCATATAACCGGCTTCAATCCGCATGTTTTTGTTAATGACATAGCCCAATGCCCCATAAACTCTGTTTCTATCGAAAGTAGGACTATTGAAATGGAGGAAAATCTCATTATATACAGATGCATACAATGTTTTCGGCAGCATTTCCTTTTGAGTGATCGGTATATTCAATCCTAACATATAACGAAATCTCATTCTAAAATCATCTTCCAAAAAGCGTTCTTCCAAACGATAACGATGCTGAAGATTAAAACGTCCGAACTTCTGCTTGGTAATATATTGTTGGAAAATTCTGTGTTCTATATTTTCCTTTTTATCACCATTTACATAAGGCTGGCTCAAAATAAATCCATATCCTAGCAATACGTTATTATTATTTTCTGTCAGATCATATCCAATTCCGGTGCGGATCAGAAGCTGTTCCAGATCCCCAATAGCATCAAAATTTCTATACTGAACTTCATTATGCCAGTTTAGTTTTTTACTGATTTTATTATTCCCAAAATACATATACCATGCACCCAAATCATTTTTTTGCGCCCATGTAAGAACGGACCCCAAACTCAATACCGTGAATGCCAACTTCGTAAAAACCTTTCTCATGCTTATCAATTACTATTATCTATCGTTTTTAACAAAATTAATAATTTAAATCAATAATCGCAAACGATATTTTTTAGTTAACACAATCAAGGTTTTATAGTAAGCAACTTTAAATCTGGCACTTTAACCAAATTCCAACTATTTTATCCCGGAATCTGCTCTATTAAGAGATCTCTTCGTTCTTTATCAAAGTAAGTACAAGTCATTGCATTCAGATCCATTTTCCAACCTTCAATTCCATTTTCTGCACAGTCTTTACAAAATGTCATATAATCTGTACCTCCCTGCTGGTGAAGTTTTAATCTTGCTTTAAAATGGTCAAGATTCACCTTTTCAGAAACAATAAGTTTATCATACTTACCTGTTGTTTGGGCAGATTGATTATGGGTATCAAAATATTCTGTCTTTCCATCCTCCACATACGTTGTATAGTGAGAAACACCAAGTTCTTTAATCGCTTTAATATATTGAGGGAAATCGGCTCCACTTTTTACTTTTTGATGCTCAGTTTTAATATCTTCAAGGGTAAATTTCATCATTCTATTTTTAATTAATTATTATTGTTTCTATATCAAATTTAAAAATTTTCGGGATGCAAATATAATATCAAATAAAAAACCGGCAGGATGACTGCCGGTAACTTATAACTATATTTCAGATACAAAATATAAATCTTATGGATGTTGCTGCATTTTAGCAGGATCATCGTAATTAACCATCCAGTTGATCCCGAATCTATCGGTAAACATTCCAAAGTAAGCACCCCAGAAAGTATCTGCCAATGGCATTGTTACGTGTCCATCCGCAGAAAGACCATTGAATAATTTCTCTGCTTCTGCTTTGGATTCCGCATTGATAGAAATTGAAAAATTGTTTCCTTTTTTAAAGTCGGAAGCCCATTCTCCCCCAGTATCACTTCCCATTAATACCGTTTCCTTGGAAATAGGAAGGGTAACGTGCATGATTCTGTTCTTATCTTCTTCTGGAACCTCTTTTCCTTCCATGGGAGGCATTTCTCCGAAAGTTCCGATATAAGGATATTCTCCTCCGAAAACCGATTTATAGAAATCGAATGCTTCTCTGCAATTCCCATTGAATGTTAAATAAACGTTTACTGATGCCATGATTGTTTTTTTTAGTTAAGTTTTAATTTATTTTGAATTCTGTTTATCTATGTTGATCGATTAGGATCATATTTCCATCCGGATCTTTCAGGTAGATATGCTCAGGCCCTGAAGTGTTTTCATCAGCTTCTTTATCAATCTCTACTCCACTCTCCTTTAAACGTTTCTGGATTTCGCGTACATCGTCAAAGGATTCAAGATTTTGCCCATTTTCATCCCATCCCGGATTAAAAGTCAGCATATTACCATCAAACATTGCCTGGAACAGTCCTATCAAAGTAGATCCGTTTTTCATGATGAGATAATTTTGCTCTGTAGCTCCGGCCATCGTTGCAAAGCCCAGTTTTTCATAAAAATCTTTGGACTTTTGAAGGTCTTTTACACTAAGACTGATTGAAAAGGCTCCTAATTTCATATTTTAAAGTTGATGTAAGTTATTGTTTTATTAGTCAATTGTATATGTAAGAACAAGTCTTCGTTTGGGATTACTGGTTTTTCAGATGCGTTTTGAACTCAAGGGTTCCATCATAGCTTTTCCAGTCACCGATCAATTGAATATACTGCCCTTCCACTTTTTCAGTTTTCCTGTTCCATTTAAAGTTATAAACGAATCGGCCTTCAAAAATGCCCGAATGTTTTCCTTTATTCTCTTCAGCCAGTTCGTATTCTCCAAATACAGTTCCCTGTCTTTTAGAATCTTTATATTTTGAAATGGTAATTGTTCCTTCCCATTTGGTATAATTAGTATCTACAAGAGAGTATCCTGAAACAAAATACTGCTGATCATTCTTTTTATTCTGTTCAGAAATCGTAATCTTAAGCTTCAGTTCCTGTCCCTTATTTCCAATGGTTCCGATATAAGGTTTACTGTTATTCAGCCATATATTTGAAATATTAGGCATCTGTGCCAACACAAAATTGGTTGCCAGAATGAAGAGTAATAAAAGTTTTTTCATAGTGTGATTTTTTAAACTCCGAATTGAGCCAGGTGATGGTTAAGATGCTTTGCAAACATATTGTTCCATTCCTGAGCTTTTAATTTTCCGAAAGAGAAAGATTCTTTGCCATCAAAAGCTTCAGCTCCTAATTGCTGGGTCTTTTGGATAAAACCAATCAATCTTTTTCTTTCTTCTTCAAAGTTTTTTCTTCCGGACACTAAAAATTGAGGTGCTGTTGGAGAATCCCTCGGATAGGCTTTTTCACCTACTACTTTAGATTTCACAAAAGTTTTTAGAATAAATTTTGCAATAGATCCCGGTTTTTTATGTTTTTCCGGTTCATATACCATTTCATATGTGATACTACAGTGCGCCAACATCTGATCCACCGTCATTTTTCCCCATAATCCATGAGTATCTTCCACCAGTCTGTTTATTCTATCAATATAGTTTTGAGCATCTTTTGCGTCAAATACATTTTCCATATACGATCTGTTTTTACTACAGACAAATATATCAGTTTTTTTGTTTGATTTTTATGGTGGAGAAATTTTTTGTTTTGAGGTTCGAACTAAGAGTTTGAGAGTTTTAGTGTATGAGGGTTTGAGGGTATATTTTATCTATTCCACAACTATTCTATACCGATAACAATTCCATACCTGATCCTTCATCTCCTTCTGAGGAGTAGCGAAAATTCAACGAATTTTTGACCGGGTGGTGTTAGAAGTTTGAGAGTATAAATGTTTGAGAGTATAATATGAATCCCTACTCTTTCCTTGTGATGAAAACAAACTATTCATTTTCCGCTTCAGAACCTCCTTCTGCTGCAATTTCCTGGGGAGCTGCTTTTTTGAAAATAAACCAAAGCTTGATCTTTAAAGCAATCCATCCTATAATGGCATATATTACCAAAAGAATACTTAAATGTTCCAGATATGGAAAAGTAAGTTCTACAGATCCTTTTTGAATTAATAGAATTTTAAAGGCTTGTAAAAAAGGAGTCAACGGAATAATGTTCGCAATAAACTGTACAAAGGCAGGCATCGCATTTAAAGGCCATGTAAAACCACTAATGATAAAGGCAGGTGAAGCAATAACCATAAGAATTTGCGTTGCCTTCAAAGCATCCGGAATTAATATACTAATGAACACTCCAAGGAAGGAAACAGAGCCTACAAAAACAGCGGTCAGGAGGATAAAATTAAATATCCCTTCCGGCATCGGCACTTTGAAAATCATATGCATAAGATAGTAAACACCTACGATAAGAATGGAGAATACCCAAATTGGAATAACCTTAATAAGCATTGTTGGAAATGCCCATTTCTTCATTTTCACATACTCTTTTACAAAAGAACCTCTTTGGAATTCTGCAGCAAAACTTACCGCCATCGCCAACAGAATTACTTGCTGTAATACCACCGCCAGCATGGCCGGCCACATAAAAATAAGATAATTACTGGTCGTATTGAAAAGAGTTATATAATTGGTTTTGAAAGGCTCATATTGTGTAACAGCCTTTGCAGCGGGCATTCCTGCCTTCTGCAGAGCCTTAATGGAAGCTCCGGCAGAGAACGTCCCTATGGTAAGCTGTAATGCTTTGGAGGCAAAGTTTGCCGTCAAAACGTTCCCCGTATTGACATACACATTCAGCTCAGGATATTTTTTCTGAAGCATATCCCCTTCAAAACGGGACGGAATAATAACGACAGCTGCGGCCTCATGACGGATCACCTCATCTTTTATGCTCAAAGGTTCCTGCAGGTATCTGATAATTTTAATACTTTTATTATCATCCAGCATTTCGGTTAATTGACTGGACAGCGGTGTATTGTCTCTGTCGATAACCAATACAGGGGTATTTTCAACTTTTCCGCTTTGATAGACAAACCCCAGCAAGGTAGCATAAAAGACCGGTGCCAAAAAGAACACTGTTCTTAAGGTAGAATTGCTGATAAAAAGTTTGAACTCTCGTTTTAAAAGACGGAAAAATTCTTTCATCTGTATATTTTAAAAATTTTAAATAAACACACGGCAAGCTGTATGTATTAAGCCTAGCCATTTTAATTTGTAATTATTTCAGGATCACATTGGCATTCACCAAAAGGCTTTTTGCCTTATTACCGTCCTTAGGTCTTACTTTGATCTCATAGACCGCATCCTGCAGCTGATAATCAGGGTAAGCAGTTGTAATATCTGCATATCTTGTCAGTTGTTTGATATACACTACTGTTCCCTCCAGGTTTTCTTTATTGTAAACCACCTGCATATTGACATTCTGCCCTTTTTTATACTTTGAAATAGCACTTTCAGGCACGGTAAATCTAAAGTAAGTACTCTCTGGAATATATCCGTTGAATAAAGCAAATCCTGCTGTTGCCAGTTCACCTGTATTCAAACTAATGGTTTCAATTTCCATATCATTGGTAGCGATGACATATCTTTCAGAGTAAGCCACGTTTGCTTCCTGTAAAGCTCCTTTAGCCTGAGAAGCCTGTCCTGCTGCCATTTCTACTTTTTCGAAACGGGTTCCTCTGTTCACATCATCTAATTCTGCAACTACAGCATCATATTGAGCTTTTGCCCCCTGAAGTTTAGCATACACTTCATCATGTGCCTGTGGAGACATCAGACTGTCACGGAACATGTTATTAGCTCTTCTATAGGATTTCTGAGCAAAATCATATTGCTCTTTCAGTCCTTTATATTTTGCCTGAAGCTGTCTCAGCTGGTCTGGTGTAGCCCCATTTTTAGCCATTTGTTCCTGGGCTGTAGCGGCACTTACCGCACCCTGAGCCTGCGCAATTTTTGCTGATACTTCCGGAACGTCAAGCTGAGCCAACGTATCTCCTTTTTTTACGGTTTGTCCTTCGGAAACATATATTTTTAGAATTCTTCCGGTAACCTTCGGAGCAAAAGAGATCACATCTTTTTTCGTCTTTCCTTCCGGTTCCTTTATCTTTTCGTCTTTCTTGCCGCAACTTCCCAATAAAAACAGAGAAGCAATGAGTATAGATATATTTTTATGCATCATTTTAATTTTTAAGGGATTAAATAAAATTTGGTGATATCCAGTTCCTGAGTAGCTCTCATCAGTTCTATTCCTGCTCTTCTCTGATTGAAAATCGCATTCTGATATCCTAGCTCTGCCACTTCAAGGTCATTTTCTGCATCAATAAGCTGTGAGGATTTGCTCATACCGTATCTGAATTCTTTTTCTGCCTGTACCAATGCACTTTTAGCCAGTTCTTTTTCTTTAGCTTTTAAAGTAATCTGGGCGGTAGCAATATCGTAATTGGTTTGATTATTGGCTAAATTCAACGATAGTTTTTTCAATGCATCTTCTTTCTGATTCTGAAGCACTTCCTTACCTACTTTTGCTGTTTCTTCAGCATGTTTCCCCTCTTTTCCATCAAAAATTTCCCATTTAAATCCAACTCCGGCTGTGATTAAAGGAAAAATATTGACATTATTAGGACTCCAGTCCAGTTTTTTCCCTTCATAGCCAAGAATTGGAACAGCAGGAACTATATTTTCAGAGCTTTTGATATGGTTACCATATAACCCAATATAATAAGCGGAAGCCATCAGCTGAACTTTGGGAATCATCCAGGTTCTTTCTGCTTTTATTTTATAATCTGCAGCAGCAATTCCATGTTCAAGGGCACGAACCTCAGCTCTTTGATCAATTCCTTTTTCTGCTGTAAGAAGTTCTACAGGAGATAGCGTTGGATCAATCATTTTTAACCGTTCTCTATTGATTCCCGTTAAAATATAAAGCTGAGTAAGAAGTAGTTCTTTTTTTCCTTCATATTCTACCACTTTTGCATTTAAAGTAGCCTGAGCCAATTCAATTTTTTTGTGATCGTAAGGAGTAATCAGCCCGTAACCTAATGCTTTATCTGCTGTTTTTTTGTTAATGTCCAGTCTTTTTTTACTTTCATCCAGCACTTTTTTAGACTGATGGATCAGTGCCAGCTGGTCATAAGCTCTGGAAATACTCGCCACAACTTCATCTCTGGATTTTTCTAACAGAACATCTTCAGATTTCTTCTTTTCCTCAACTGCCTTTTTCAGGTATTTAACTTTTCCTCCGGAATACACAAGCATCTTGGCTTCTGCCTTGGCAACGCCTGAAAATCCGGATACATTGAAGTTATTGTTGAAAGCTCCCTCAGCAATATTGATAAAAGGAGCCAGATTAATTTCTGGAGACGTAAGCCTTGCTGTTCCGTTAAGATAACCGGCTTTACCACTTAGTTCCAATGTAGGAAGAAAGATATCTTTTAACTTATGCTCGTCAAGATCGGTAAGCTTGTTTTGGGTAATTTGCATTTTCAGGTTCGAGTCCCGAACCATTGCACTATCCAGAAGTTCTTTAAAGTCCGGCGCAGACTGTGCCCAGCCAAAAGCAGGAAAAGCAAAAAAACTAAACGTAAAAATCAATAAATTGTTTTTCATGGTTTATGTTTATAACAAATATAATGCAAAAATTGTTAAAATCTTCAAACATAATTTAACAAAACTATGAATTTAAAACAAGTTTAAAATTTGTTTAAGTATAAAAGTCTTTAAAATAAAGTCTTATCAAAATCGTTTAAATGTTAATTAAAAACTAAAAAATTTTGAAAAAAATTTTAACTCTACTTTTACCACTTGCTCTTTACCTTTTTTTTCGTAGAAAACAAAGTATTTAAGAACTCCGAGTTGTGACAACAAAAAGATAGCATAGTCTCCATCCTAATATTCATTTATCTTACATGAAGAATATAAAAGCGAAAACTCCCCACATTACTGCGAGGAGTTTTCTGTTTATAATAAGCTTGCAAATTTTAGTTTTGAACAGCTTTTTTCATGGTGTTATCAGGTCTTAAAACTCTGTAACGAACTTCTATGTCTTTCGGTACATAGAATACCAATGGAAGTTTACTGTTATATCTTACTATTTCCGGTTTTAGCGTAACAAACTTTTTGGTCTTTTTCTGTTCCAGACAACCTTTTAAAGTTCCTGCCATTTCTCCTTTTGATTCTACTTCATAATAGTTGTAACCCCATCCCTGAAGATCCTGGCTTTTCATTTCTCCCATTAAGGAGTAATTGTTACAGTCTAACATTTTTTCAGTTCCCACAAAAACCTCAACTTTTAAGTCGCTTTCGTTTTTTGCTACTGGAAGCTGGATATATACTTGCTTGTATCCATCTTTAGCCTTTGGGAACATTTCAATCTGTAGTTTTTCAAACTTTTCAGCTTTCTTTTGAGCGAAAGCACTTACCCCAGCCATCAATACCAATCCCGTAATTAAAGTTTTTGAAAATTTCATTTTATTTGGTTTTAAATTTTACGTATTTCCTAATAGCCAAAAATCATTCCAAAATCTGAATTCCGGTTCCTTTTGTATGTGCATTCATCTGTGGAGCATAGTAGTTTTGCATTGTAGTAATACCGTTTGAGAACTTTCCGGATGCATTAGCAATTACATCATATTCAAAGACATATTTACCTTTTGGAATATATTGAATATAGAAATTAGTAGACGCATCTTTAGTAGATTGATAATATCCTAAATTATTTTTCCACTGATATCCTGATAATGCATCAACGGGTTCAAATCCTGCCGCACGCATATCTTTAATATGAATAAATTCCATTGCTCTGTCTGTGTTCAGAATCATTCTTACGGTTACTTTATCTCCTACTTTCAATGGTGTTTCTGGTGAGATTTTCTGAAGCTCTTCTCCATTTACCGTTTTTACTTTTTTATACAGTTCTTTGGTTACGGAAATATAATTTTCAGATGATTTAATTTTATCTAAATCTTCGTAATACTGCCAGAATAATCCTCCCTGAACAATTCCTGGGCCTGGTTTGGTCACTGTAACGGTTCCAAGGTTTTTATCTATTGCATCCGTTTTTACGGTTGATTTTACATATCCGGTTCCCTGAGTCTGAGGAACAATCTCTTTGCCGCCCCAAACGATGGTTGCTTTATCACTTTCAGCACCAGTCCATGATTTCCCTGAATTTAAGATTGTGAAAATCACTTCTGCAGTTCCTCTTGAACTTCCCCATGAGTTCACTTCTTTTTGCGTTACCAGCCAGATCTTCATCTCTTCTATAAAGTTGATATCATTGGATTTTAAGGTATTGAACGCTTCCAGAGCACCTGCATGGTTTACTACTTTTGAGCTGAACCAACCCCAGTCATTCAGGTTTTGTTTCCAGTAGACTCCTTGTGTTTTGGTATCTGTAGAGGTTTCTTTAAGATAAGTCATTAATTTATCAGATACCGCTTTCTCTCCATAATTATTCATTAGTAAAGCTGCACGGTGAAGACCGAAGAATGTAAAATCAGTAATTTTTGCCGTTTTTGCTTTTTGTTTTACTAATGCTTTTAACGTTGCTTCTTTTCCTTTCAAAGGATATTGTTTTTCCCAGTAATTTCTGGTATCTAAATAATCAAGAACCCAATTGCTCCAGACATTCTCTTTTTTAGTCTCTGCATATTTGCTGATCTCGTTATCTACATACTGGATTAGTTTTGCTACTAAAGCGTTCTGTCCTGCACTCTGATATTCTTTGGCGTTATCTTTTAACCATAGATTAACCTTTCCAAGGTTTTTAAGAATATATAATGATGTACCGTAAGAACTTGGATATCCTGCATACCATGAAAATCCACCATCCGGATTTTGCAGTTTACTGAAATCATCCCAATTCTGATTAATAGAATTCCTCATCGTGTTGACATCAAACAGAAGTGCTAGTTTTTGCATCTGCTCAGCTTCATTTTTACTTTCCAATACCCATGGAGTTTCATCCAATAACAATTGTTTCAGCTCCTGGTTTTTTTCAAGATTTGAATTCAATAATCCTTTGCCCTGATATTCATCAAACACCGTCTTCATTTTAGGATTAGCTTTGAATATCTCAGAAGCTAATACATCTGCAAACCACTTATTGAAAACCACATCCGCTGAGCTGTTCTGATCGTTTTTCAGACTTGGGAGGGCAAACATAATTTCCCAGATCGGATTGATGGTTAATTCCAAGGTGTTTGAAACATTAGAAGCCGTTGTAGATGTATTATTTTTAAGGTTATCCAATACGAAAGTCTTTGTTTCTCCTTCTTTCACAAAAACAGGTACGGCATCGGTTACCAGCATTCTGTTTGGCAATACGGCTACAGCCTGCTGCTCACCGTCAGAATAAGCTCCTGCCTTCGCAACTATTTTTAAAATAATAGAAGAAACATTGTTTGGAACTTTTAGCTTCCATGTTAATGCTCCGTTTCCATTTTCATTTAAATCAAAGTTCTGTGTTCCTGAGTTGATTCCGAATTTTGAAGAAATATTTTCATTCGTAAATGCGTCTAAAATCTGAAGTTCTGCAGAACCATTCATTTTCTTATTGGTAAGGTTGGATAACTTTGACTGTAAGTTCAGTTCATCTCCTTCTCTTAAAAATCTCGGATAGTTTGGAGTTACAGAGAATTCTTTCTGAGTTACCACTTCCTTCTCCAAGGTAGCTGCTCTTGCATCTTTTGTATGAGCAAGGAACATCAGTTTCCACTTCGTCAAAGCTTCCGGAGAAGTGAATTCAAAGTTGACGTTTCCTTCTGCATCGGTTTTCAGGTCCGGATAGAAGAATGCCGTTTCATTTAGATTCTGACGTACCGGAACTTTTTCCAATGCCTCTTGTGATTCAACCTGATCTACAGCGGCATCAGCTTCTGCAACCTCAACGCCTGCTACTTTACCTTGTAGTGCTGATTTTTTTTGTCCATAGCCAATCATTACCACTTCTTCAAGTGCTACTGAATTTCTAGCAATAGGAGCTGCTGTAGGAGCAGGAAGAGCAGTTTTATTTTTTCTAGTTCTAGGAGATTTCACTCCATTTCCTCCTAAGCTATAAAACAGGCTACCATCAAACCAATTAAATTCAGGAACGGCTACATAATTTCCATTAAAATATTTCAATCGGTTCTGATAACTTTTTTGTAACAGGTATTCTCTGATATCATAAGATGTAATGATATTGAATGGTGTATACAGTTTATCCCAGCCATAGTTATTCACTGCAAACTGATCCAAAGACATATCATACATATTAGCTAACACTTCTGCATTCACTTTTTCTTTATCATTTCCGGTAACTTTCACCGTCCATTTTTCTTTTGAATTCGGTTCGAGCTTATCTCTGAAAGTGACGGTCTCAATTTTTAAAGGTTTCTCCGTATCCTTGATCTTTAAAACTGCAGTTTCTGTCTGTATATCGTTAAATGCTACCAGCTGGAACTGAAGATTAAGTTCGGAAACACTTTTATCTTTTGGAATATCTGCTGTGTATTCCAACATTCCTTTTTTAAATTGATGGGTTTCCGTGATCGTTTTTCCAGACCCATTCTGAACAAATACATTCACCAACGCATCAGGAATTGCAGAATATACATATACTTTCGCTTTTTCACCTCTTGCAAACTCCTCCTTCGTTGCAATAACCGTTAAGAAAGTTTTTTGAGCCGGTTTCAGGGACGTTTTATCCCAAACGCTGAAATATTGAGAAGCTTTAATCGTATCTTTTCCTTCGATATTGAACAGTTCCAATTGGTAATCTCCCGCTTCAAGTTTTCCAAGATCCAAGCTTGTTGAAAGTTGAGCATTATCTGCAGATGGCTGCTGTTGTCTTTCAACAACTATTTTTTCTGTTTTCCAGTTTTTGACATCATCATTTTTATCAAACAGATCGTGTGGGAATTTGCTAATAAATTCTGTTTTTGAATATTGTGGAAGATTCTGAACTTCTGATTTGAAGTTATCTCTAAAAATCCGATCCGGAGCCGTTAATTTTGATAGCTTAACCTGGTACGATTTTTTAAGAATCTGTTCGTTATGATTCTTGGTTTCTACTTTTAATTTCGCCGTTTCATCACTGAATATATTCTTAATTTCATCAGCTTTGATGTAGTGGGAAACGGAAGCCACCTTCAGATCTGTATTAGCTGATTGAGTTTCCCCATTGATATCAGTAACGGAAGCATTGATTTGATAGTTATCAATCTGAATTCCTTCCAGTTTTTCGTCTTTCTTAAGATCTAAACGAATCACAAACTCTCCTTTTTCATTGGTTTTGGCTTCTCCTAAGATTGAGTTTTCATTATCATTATCTCTTGGATACCACCAGAAATATCTCCAACGGATGTTTTGTTTTTTGATCTCATAGTTCACTGTTGTATTGCTTAAAGCTACCCCGGAAAACATCATAGCTTTTCCTTTCAGTTCTATGGTTTGTCCGTATTTATATTCATCTTTTACAGGGTCGAAAGTAACTTCAAACTTTGGTCTTTTATACTCTTCTACTCTGATATCCTTATATCCCTGACTATCACCATCAGTATTTATATAAAAAGTACCATTCAGCTTTCCTTTTGGAAGCATAAAACTGCCGTGATAGGAGCCAAATTCATTAGTGGTAAAACTTTGGGAAGAAACTTCCTGGTTGTTAGCATCCACCAAAGTGATTTTTTGCTTCAATCCTGAAAGTACAGACTCAGTCTCATTATTTAAACGGGTATTAACTACTTTGAAATAAACTATCTGTCCCGGTCTGTAGATCGCTCTATCTGTAAAAATCTGAGCTTTGGAACGGGCTTCTTTGTTTGGGTTGTAATCTTCAACATTATTGTTCCCGTACACCTGCATGATCTGGAAATCATTGGTTTTAGGCTGTTGAATCAGATATGTTCTGTAGTATTCTTTATTAGCAGTGGCAGGAAATTTAAAAATTCCGTTCTCATTGGTTTTTCCTTCAATTTTATTAATCGAATTATTATTTACAAATTCATAAAAATTAAGCTTTTCATTCGTTACAGCTTTTCCGTTTTCACTATTCACTAATTTCAAGTCGTCTGAAAGTGAAGTTCTTGAAGATTTTGACTGATAAATAATCTTATTTCCCGAAACCAGAAAATAGAAATTCTTTTCAGGATTGTTATCTTTTGTATCGGTTCCTGGCACTGAAAATTCTGCAACATATACTCCGGCAGGAAGTGGTTTAATTTCCAATGAGGTTTTATGAGACTGATAATCTTTCGGGTCTGAAAGCTGGTAAGTCTCCTTTCGCACCAAATTCTTTTTCACTTGCCCAAAATAGTTATTTGCATAGGAATTCTGCACATATTTCATCAGCGATAAAAAATCTTCTTTTACCTCATAAATGTTCAATGAAAACTCCGAAACATTCTGGTATTCTGCAACAAAATGAATTGGCAGATTATTCTGGGTCTGTTTTTCATATTTGATATTCAGTACCGGATTGGTAATCTGGTTTTCCTTGTTTTTGATATTTTCTATGAAAGGAGATTTCGGATATTCACTTTTAGCCTGTGCAGCAACAGCAATAGCTTCTTTTGCCTTCTTTTTCATTACAAGTTCATCCATAATCCCTTCCATGATGACCACTTTGTAATCACCCTGTACATCGGATTTGGCAAGCTTCTGTAGCTGCTCAAGTTTATCTTTACATTGGTTGAAATCGCAATTATTCACCAATTTTTCTTTCATTAAATACAGTTTGGGATTTCCGTTATTCTGTGCAATCAATTCATCGAAAATTGCATTAATAGAGGTTCTGTTCTCTGTAAGCTCATTTTTTGTGAAAATATTATTCTCTGATAAAAAAGCGATCTTTTTAAGACTATACCAATCATACAGGCTTGGAAAATAAGCGATATCCTTCGTTTCCGAAAACAATACTTTATATTTTTCCAATGAAGTTTTCTTCATGTCCTGTTTCTGCTGATCCAGTTCCTTATAGCTTTTATTTAAATAGTTTTTATAATCAAGCTTGGTCCAGGTTTCAATCTGAGCAAGATCCTGCGTACTAATATTGGTTCTGCCATTGATCTTCCAATAATTTTGATTGTAATAATCCAGGAAAAATCCATTCAACAGAACTTTATAGACCAGTTTCTCATCTCCTTTCAATTTTCCTTCTGCTTCCTGAAGTTTTTTAAAGAATTTTGAAGCCGCATCGTTCTGATCATCATCTACAGTTTGGTTTACAATACTGAACTCCGCTTTCAAAGAACGGATTAACTGAATGGTATTATTTTCTTTCATAGCTTGGTTTTCCATGTCTAAAATAATGGGTAGATTAGATTTATACGCTCCTTTCTGACTGTTTTCTGCTATTTTTTTCCACTGGTCATCATAATATTTCTGTGCGAAAACCGGTGAAAATCCCAATGATAGCAACGAAAGCATAAATATCTTGGAAAATCTTTTCATATATATTAATTTTGATAAATGAATATTATAAAAATACTGAAAAAAACCGTCATAGACAGTCAAATTTATGTCTCCTTAATGGGAACTCTTTTTGCAGTATTTTTCATGAAAGAGCAAAACACATTCCGTTTCCCTACTATTCTTCTGATTTTCATCACGTATTTCAGTGGGTATATTTATACGAAGTACCAATACACTAAATATTTTTTCAGAATATTGGTCCTTAATGCTGTTGCCGGGATTGTCTGTGCTTTTTTAATCATTCATAATCACAATGAGGTAAGATTACTGAAATGGTTTATCATTGTTATCCTGGGACTATTATACAATAGTTTTTTTCTGGATGTTTACATCCGGAAAATACCTTTACTGAAAGTATTTTATGTAGGACTGGTCTGGGCGTTGGTCAACTGTTGGCTTACCCTTCCAGAGTTCAGCCTGCCTATTTTCCTTATCAGTTTCTTTTATATTACGGCATTGGTACTTCCCTTTGATATTCGGGATATGAATAGTGATACGGTAAAGACTTTCCCTATGTTGATTGGCGTCCAAAATACAAAGTATATTGCATACGGTATGGTTTTCATAAGCAGTCTTATTGGAGTTTTTTACCTAAAACCACTATACGCTGCTGCATTTTTTCTATCCAGTATTATCACATATATTTTTATTTATTTCTCTGAAAACAAAAGAGATGACACTTATTTTTCATTCGGAGTGGAAACTTGTTCCGCACTTCCTTTTTTATTTTTACTAATAATGGAGTATTTTTGACGAATGATTATCAAGAAGCTTTCGCTATACAATTTCAAGAACCATTCTGAGAAAAAGTTCGAATTTTCCCCCCAGATCAACTGTTTTGTGGGAAATAATGGTGTAGGTAAAACCAATATTCTGGATGCTCTTCATTATTTATCAGTAGGTAAAAGCTTTTTGGGAAATACGGATTTCAACAACATTAAAAAAGAGGAGGATTTTTTCACAATTGATGCAGAGATCCGGAATGAAGACGGTGAAGATAATATCAGAATTACCCAGCCGAAAGAAGCTAAAAAGGTGATAAAAAAGAATGATAAAAGCTATGACAGGCTTGCCGATCATATTGGTTATCTTCCAAGTGTCATGATTTCACCTTACGATTCTAACCTTATTTCTGATTCCGGAGAAAGCAGAAGAAAGTTTCTGGATGCCATGATTTCTCAAACGGATTCTGAATATCTTTTTGACCTGATTCAATACCAAAAAACGATCCAACAGAGAAATGCTTTACTGAAGTATTTTGCTAAAAACAGAACCTGGGATAAAGATTCGTTAGAAATCTATGATGATCCGATTATAAAATTCGGGACTAAAATTTTCAATAAGAGGAAAGTATTTGTAGAGCAGCTTAATCCTATTGTTCAGAATTTTTATCAAATTATTTCAGGTGGAAAAGAAACAGTATCTGTGATCTATGAATCTCACTTGCTGGAAAATACTTTTGAGGATCTTTTAAAAGAAAGCCTGGAAAAAGACCGTATGTTAACGTACACATCCAAAGGAATTCATAAAGATGACCTTCTTTTTGAAATGGACAGCATTCTGATCAAAAAAACGGGGTCTCAGGGACAGCAGAAATCTTTCCTGATTTCTTTAAAGCTTGCTCAGATGAGCCTTGTTAAAGAACTGACTAAGAAAACACCCATTCTGTTGTTGGATGATATTTTTGATAAGCTTGATGACACCAGAGTTTCTCAATTAATTGAATTGGTGAATCGTGAAAGCTTCGGACAAATTTTCATTACCGATACGCATAGAGAACGTACAGAAAGTGTGGTGAAAAAGATTAATGAAGAAAGTATTATTTTTGAAATATAACGAACCAGACAACACAATTATGAAGAAGAAAAAACGCGAATACCAATCTTCGGAACTCGTAAAATCTTTTGCAAGAATCTATGGTTTTGAAGATAAACTTGTGGCTTTTGATATTAAAGATTTTCTTGAAGATTATTTAGATCAAAGTCTGTTCAATGAAATCAGAAGTGTGAATATTGAAAATAAATGCATCATTATTAAAATTGATTCTCCTTTGCTAAAGAATGATTTTAAAATGCGTAAAAGCTTTTATCTGAAAAAGTTTCAGGATAAGTTTGGGGAGGATAAATTTGATAATCTGCAAATCCTTTAAAAGTAAGATTCCAATAAAGTTTATTACCTTCTATTTTTCATATATTCCTGAAGCCAATCCCCAATAATCTTTTTCATCAATTCCAGTTTCCGGATTAATTGGACTGTAGTTTTTTAAAACTCCAGCAATTTTTATGCTATCATTTTTAAATAAAAGCCCTTGAATTTCGGTTCCGGTAATTTTATTCAGACGATCTTTTTTAGTTGCTCCCAATATGATTATGATCTTTTGAACATTAAAGTCTGGATATGTGTATGAAGTTACTTTTCCATTGTACCTTAAGAAATAGCAAGGAGACTTAACTTCTATATTCCCTGACAATTTATATTTATCAGGCGTAATTTTTAATTTTCCTACTCCATTATCATCTATTAGTTCCAATAGAACCCCATTAATTCTGGTGGTATCCGTTATTACCATTGTCTGATTTTCTTCTGATGTTTCTTTTTTATCCTTGCAAGCCTGCAAACATAAAATAATAGCAGAAATATAAACTAGTGTTCTCATATCAAAAGCATTTAAATTAATGGCCAGAACCATATTTCGACACCCCACAAATCAATGTGATCAGTAGCTCCCCAGCCATCTTTTATGAAAATCAATCCTTTATGCTTAAAACTCTTACTATCCATTTTAGGATATTTTTTTCTTGAAAGTTTCAATGTATTTCCAAAAACCTCTGGATGTTTATCTACCCAATCAGCCAATTCCTGGGCTCTCAGGATATGTCTAAATTTATCTTCATGCTTTTCCCAACATCTTCTCCGGAAAAGGAAGTCAAATCTACTCCTGATTCACCTAATGCTTCACTCATGCGTATGGCACACTGGTTGGGAAACTCTGTAACATTGCATGGTTTAAATGTTCCAGGATGATTCTTCCATAAAATATCAAATCTTACCACGGCGAAATAATTTTTAGGCAAAGTAAACAATTGTTTTTAATTCACATTATTGAGAATTTATTATCATAAAAAATCCCGAACTCTATCGGGACTTTTCTATTTTATTTTCGCTTCTTTATTTTAATGATCCTTCTCTTCCGACTTATGAGAGATCGTACTGCTCATCAGATCATCTGCTTTTTTGTCTAATCCTGAACGCAAGGGAAGGAAGAATTTCAGTGGATGTTTTACAAAATACCTGAAGATCTCCTTATAGATCTCACTTACCTGTCCAAAGTTCATTTTTCTTGATCTAAATGCCAGAAACATAGATAAACTGAAACTCACCAGAAAGTTGAAGAAACCAATTAGAAAAACAGTAAAAAAGGACATCCAGAATGTATAAGAATCTACAGAGAAATCTTTTCCATACAATCCCAGAGCAAAGTTTCCTGCAGCAAAGGTAATGTGTCTGATATCGAGATCAAGCCCGAAGAATAACCCTACAGGTGCCGTAGCTCCAAGGAAAACCCCAAACCAGAAATTAGAAACGATTCCCGGCCAGTTCTTAGCATAATATTTTGATAATCCCTTCGCAAATTTCTTACCAAAAAAGCTTCGGATCGAAAGGTTTTTGGCAATTCTCTCCGGAATCTGATAGAATACAGAGTTGTTTCCTATATTTCCTGAAATAATCCCTGAAATAAAAAGATAGAAACCTGCAATACTCGCATGAAGAATAGCTTTCGATTTAAAAGGATCAAGGTCTTTTAATAATTTATCTGATCTGTCAACCGCAAGGTTTTGCGAAAAGAATACATCCAACCCATAAATAATGGCAAGCGCTACCGGAAATGCAAGCAAAACGTTTCCTACGAAAGCAATAAACTGACTTCGGAACAATTTGGATACAAGATGGGCAAATTCGGTATTGTTTCTTTGGCTGTTTCCTTCTTCAGACAAAACTTTAGTCATGGTTGCAGCAGTCATTGCCGGCTGTTTTGTGGCCAGCGTGAATCCCATCAGATAGATCATCACAAATCCCATCGCATAGTTCATCGAATATAAAAATGCATGAGAGAAATCACTTCCGGGGATATATCCGTATAACATTTTCAGAACACAGAGTGCTCCTACGATAATTCCACCCCCACTCGCCTTGTAGAACATCGTCATATATTCCTTTCTTGTAGAGGTAATATAATGCGTTCCGGCTTCCGCAGTGTGATTGGTGATAAGATGGGAAATCAGTCGGGTGCTGTCGTTGATAAGGTCTGCAATATTATTTTTGTGAGATTTATAATTCAGGATATTAAAAATCAGCTGCTTTGATTTTACAAGAACATCTTCTTCACTATCAATAATCAACAGCTGTACAATCTCATAAATTCTCTCAGTCTGCTGACGAATCTTCAGCAATGATTGGTTGATCTTTCCTGAAATCCCATATTTAGCTGAATTTTTAAAGGCTATATTCACGAATTCCAGACATTGTTCCGAATAAATTTTAATCTGCTTATACCGGCTGTCTTTGGAATGCAACTGTAGTTCAGGATCTTTAACAAGGTCATCTGCCAGGGCTTCCAATTCGTTTTGTAACGCTAAAAATGGATTAGAAAGATTCCTATACTGAGGCGCCATTCTTACGACTTCTACCTCCATCGCCATTCCTGTCACCCTCCAAGAAAGGATATTCATAGAAAAGATCAATTCCTTTTTTACATTAGGTTTTATGATAAAATCTGAAGCTCCTATGAGTGCCAGGAATTCATTAACCTCATTTTCCGGAAGATTGTGAAGGTATTTCAGGTCGGTTTTAGGTCTGAAACTCACATTATCAATCATGTACCACACTGTTTTCTCATTTTCTACAGGTGGCAGGACCTTATTCAGGATTCTTTTTTTAAGCTCCGGGAAGAAGGCATTTTCAGAAAGAATATTGGCTTCCGTCAAGGACAGGTTGAATGGTCTTCCTTTAAAAATATTATGAATATAATGTTTGAAGTTTTCCGCAAAATTCGGATTGTTTCTGAGAAAGTTAAGCACATCTGTAAAGTCCGCCCTTTTTACACTCTCTAACAACTCTGCAAAGGGTTCCAAAGAAAGGGTTTCGTTCTTAAAAGAAAAGTATTTTTTAAGAACTGACTCAAAATTTGTGCTGGAATTAAAGAATTTCATTAGTACAAAGATACTATTTCAAACTTACATTCCTCATCTGTCTCATGATCCAATTGTGTTTCTTTCTCAAATAAGGAGATGGATTCTTTGGATCATATTTCTTCGGATTCGGTAATACAGCAGCAATCCAGGCTGCATCTGAGGTACTCAGATCTTTGGATGATTTACCGAAATAATATTGTGCTGCTGCTTCTACACCAAATACACCCTGACCCATTTCAATGGAATTCAGGTATCTTTCAAGGATAATATCTTTACTCCATACTTTCTCGATAATGAAAGTATAAACGGCTTCCAATCCTTTTCTTATCCAGCTTCTTCCCTGCCAAAGGAAAACATTCTTTGCAGTCTGCTGAGAAATAGTACTTCCTCCTCTAATTTTTTTACCTTTTTCGTTATACTTCATTGCTTTTTCAATGGCGGTATAATCAAAACCGTTATGGTCAAAGAATTTCTGGTCTTCTGAAGCAATCACTGCTTTTTTTACATTACTTCCCATTTCATCATAGGAAATATAGTCTCTGTGTAATTTTCCGTACTCAAAAAGGCCTCCTATCTGGGTAAAGGTAATGGGTGGATTAAAAAATCTTCCCCAGATGATGAAAACTACGTTCAATACAAGAACGATGAAAATAAATTGTTTAATTCTTTTCCACATAACTTTATAAAAAGGAAAGGCAAAAATAAGCAAATAGTCCGATTTACTGCAATTCTTTCATATAAGTAAGCTGATAATCCGGTAAAAGTTCAGGATGGAAGATTTTAATATAATCTTTAAGGATTACATCTGCTCTTACCACACCGCTTTCAAAGAAATCGTTGGCTTTCTCTCTCTCTTTTCCTGCCATTGTATACAGCTTTCCTTTATTGAACACCTCCAGTTTTCCATAAAAAGGATTCATTTTCAACATTTCCTTTTTTGAAGTGTGATTTCCTGCATTTACCCAGTATTGAACGCCATTTGTTTTAGCATACACTTCTTCAAAACTCATCGTCAGCGCTTTTTCATCCTTATTATCTTTCATAATATAAGTTGCATTAGCATCGGCAATATAATGAGCTACTGAAGTATTTCCACCCGGCAGATACCAAACATCGCCATACATTTCATTGGCTAAAACAACAGGCTTTTCTTTTGCTTTTAACGCCAATTGTTTCAGGTCATTATAGTTTTTTTCCACTTCCTGATACTTAGCTTCGGCTTCTTTCTCCTTTCCAAAAAGCTCTCCGAACAGTTTAATGTAAGCGGTTTTTTGCAATGGCTGCTGCTCCATATATTCATCAAGGAATATAACTTGGATTCCATTGTTCTTCAATAACTGATAAGCGTTATCAAAACTTGCAATATAATTAGTAAAAATAGCATCCGGTTTCATGGAAATAATTTTCTCCACATCATACTTCTGGTCGCTTCCTACATTCTGAATTTTTCCTTCTTTAATCAGATTCTGGATCTTTTCTGAATAAATGTACTCCGGACTTGATACCCCAATGATTAAATTTTCAGCTCCAATCTCTGAAATATACCCCGCCATACTGGCATTAAGAAGGATGATTTTCTTGAAAGGCGTCTGATTTTGCTTAAAATTATAGGTAAAATTCCCCGATTTAAGCTCCAGATTTCCGTTCTGTTCCTTGTATTGGGTACGATTTGAGAGAGTCGTCCAGTCTGAGGACGAAATTTTTGATTCTCTTTTACAGGCAATTAGCGAAAATGCCGTAAATAAAAGTAAAATTTTCTGTTTCATCTTTCAAAGAACGGAAAAAAGTGGTATATTTGCAACCGTTAAACAACAAGATAACAAACGGCCTCGTGGCGCAACTGAATAGCGCATCTGATTACGGCTCAGAAGGTTACAGGTTTGAATCCTGTCGAGGTCACAAGACGGGGGTTTAAATTTTTCGAATTTAAATCCCCTTTTTTTTGCTTAGATAACTCCCTCCTAATCAGGAAGATATTATCAACAAAAGAGTTGATTTTACTAGTTTGAAAATCGCTTCCATCAAAAATTATCTTTTCAGGGTACATCAAACTTACAATTGCGCGCTTGTCTATAGGGCTAGCTTTTATATACCTCTCTGAAATATTTCCTACTATTTTTAGTGCTTTGCTAATTTTATCTTCTACCCCTTCTTTTTGTTCTGACTTTACCAATAGGCTAAGTTTATATTCAAGGTCATCCAGTTCTCCTTTATATCTATTTTTAATATCCCTAAAATCCTCTTCATCAATTTTGTCGGACAGATACATATCCCGCGCCTTACTAATTCTATCATTTAATTCACTAATTCTGCTCTTAAGAGTACTACGTTCACCATCAAAATTCTCTGAAGTAGACTTTGTATTTTTTACGATGATCTTCTTTAATATTTCTAGGATTCCTGTCGGAAAATCATATTTGGAAAGCTCTTCTTCAAAAAGTTTGTTTACTTTATCAGAATGGTGTCTAAATCCACAAGCTGTGGTACAATGATAATAGTAATAATGTTTGGTATGCCCCTTTGAACTACTCGCCGTCAGATTCTTTCCGCAATTTGGACAAAGCAGAAGACCACGGAGAGGATATCTTTCTTCATTGATTATCCTTCCGCCTGGTAATCTAAGATCTTTAGTACCTTTCTTTTTCAGGACATGCTGAACTTTTAAAAACAACTCCTCCGAAATTAATGCCTCATGTTTTCCCGGCACAATATCCTCCTCTTCATTTTTATAAGCACGCACAAATATTTTACCACAATAAGTAACATTCCTCATTGCAACCATAAAGGCATTACTAGAAATATTTTTACCCTCTCTTTTATTCATTTCCACTCTCACCTTTGCAGTTGGAAGGTGGCCTTTTGCCACTTGTTCAAAAGCCCAGATTATATTTGAAGCTTCTGGTTGTTTAACCGCAACATACTTTCTACCATCTTCAGTACACTTGTTTACATATCCGTACGGGGCAATTCCCATCAATCTGCCCTCCTTAATAGCACGTCGCATTCCATTAGTCACGTTTAGTGCTCTCCTATCATTCTCAACTTCAGGCGTTGACAGGTAAATAGCCAAGAGTACCTTATTTTCGGGTATACTTAAATCCAATGGCTGTTCAATTGCCTGAGGTAATACATTATTTTTTTTAAGGTGACCAATCATTTGGTAGGCTTCGGAGGTATTCCTGCTGAATCTGTCCCATTTAGTAAACAATATTAAGCGCTCCTCGCGATATCCGCGACTCCGTTTGAAACTTTGTAGATACTTTTTCCATTCAGGCCGATCAAAACTTTTGGCTGAATGGTCTTCGAAAATTACTCTGTCGATCTTAATAGCTAGCCTATCACAATGAAGTCGTAAACGCTCTTCCTGGTCCCTCTGCGAGTACCCCTTATCTGCCTGTTCATCTGTAGATACTCGGATATATAAATCTGCGATCATAACTCAGTTATTTAATTTGGTAATGAAATCAGAAGTGCCAATAAGAGAATTAGCAACCGTCTGATCCTTAAAAATTTACTGGAAAATCTAATTACACAAAATTACAAAAAACTTTTAATCAGGGGAGAATATTTCCTTTATAGTAATCCTTGCCAATAGATGCAAAAACTCCATGATTTTAATTGCTTCCTCTTCATCCACATCAATACCTGCATCTTTGAGCATTATCATTGACTGTTCAATGGGCAACTCATCCAATTTCAAAAGGTTGTCAAGTCCAATATCTTTCAAATTTGAACCATTGGCACTATAACCGCTTCCATTTCTTCTTTTTTTTGTAGCCATTCTGCATAATTATTTCGGAATCGAAAAATTACCAACATTGCATGACCAACATCTTTATCAGTGTAAAACTTACCTTAAATAACCTACATTTTCCTAATAACCGCTGTATAACGCAAAAGCATCGTTTTGCATTGATTATCAACAAGAATTGCTAAATTTATATAGGCGAATAGTAATGTTATATAAAATGGGTAATCTGTTCGAGAACAATAAGTTTGAAATCGAAGTCGAAGGCTTGAAAATTGCTGTAAATGAACATATGTTAAAGGACCAGCAGATTTATCGTCTTGTTTTTGATGATAATAGAGCGCCATTAGTAATTACTTCGGCCAAAACTTGGAATGGTACGATCTGGACAAGTATTCCACAAGGGAGACAAAAAGAGGCGGAGCTATTCGGTAAAGAAATTAGTAAACATTTAAAATCTTAACCATATGTGCTATTACAATGGACAACGGGTATCAAGAGACGAATTCATTCGCTTAATGGATCTGGAAAAGGCGGTAATGAATTATGATTTTTTAGATCAAGAAATACACGAAGGCTTTAATTACGGAAACATCGCTGTTTTACGACCAACAGAAGATAGGTGCAATTTCGATATCGTCCAAATGGAGTGGGGCTTTATCCCTTCTTATACAAAAAACAGAGAAGATGTTAAGAAAATGCGTTTTGGCTATAAAGATGGAAACGGAAAATGGCACCAGGCTTACACAACATTAAATGCAAAAGGTGAAGAGCTGCTTATGAAGGATGAAAATACAGGTCGTGAAAAAATGTTTCGGAAAGCTGCCCTGCAAAGAAGATGTTTAATACTGTCAAGCGAATTTTATGAGTGGAGACATCTTTACCGTCTAAACAAGAGAACTAATCAACCGCTCAAAACAGCAGATAAATATCCTTATCACATTGGTCTCAAAAACAAGGATTATTTTTTTATTGCTGCAATCTGGCAAAATTGGACTGATAAGGACACAGGAGAAACGGTGGATACCGTGGCTCTGGTAACAGCAGAAGCAAATCCTCTAATGAGACAAATTCATAACTCTAAAAATCGTATGCCTACTATGTTGCCAGATGAACTTGCATGGGAATGGATGATGCAAGATCTTAGTGAGGAACGAATAACGGAACTTGCAACCTATCAGATCAACACTTCTGAAATGAAAGCATATACAATTGAAAAAGATTTCAGAACGACTGGAACGCCGACAAAAGCATTTGTATATGCGGATGTCCCTGAACTTACATATGAGATCTAAAATGTATTGTTTCAATTAGAGCAAGACGTCGAAAATTACAAATCGTCTAAGGGACCTTATTAAACTTTGCAAAGTTACATTCTACGTGGATATTACTTTTAAAAAATTACTTTTCTAAAAGTAAGTGAGATCCGGGTGCTTCTTGGAAAATTTTGCCCCTTATATTCATCTGATTTTTTACCTGCAATTCCATGACTCCAACCATACCGTGCTTCACCAGACATCACCAAAAGACTTCTTGGTTCCAGTAGCAATGCCATCACATCCTTGCTTTGGACGTTGACAAAATCCATAAGACATGTGGAACCCAAACTCAATGAAAAAATTGTTTCGTCAAAACAGGGTTGACAGTCCACGTGATTTGCAATCCCTTGTCCAGGTAAGTATTCATTAACAATAAGCTGATCTGGATCTTTCTTTATTAAATTCTCTCTACTTATCCTTTTTATGAATGGTGCAGCCCACTCAGGTAGATCCCCAAGATACATGGAATAATTCAGCGCACGTGCTCTATAATCATATTTATAGCCATAGTGCTGAACTCGTCTTTTCAAATCGTTCAACCAAGGTGCGCTATTGACTGCATTTATCAGGTTTTTCTCCTCTGCACATGTTATGAAATTCGGAATATACTTCAGTCCATTTATAGCACTAAGGTTAACGCCTTCATTTATAGAAGGAATATCATCCAAGTTTTCAGGTACTGGGTTAAATAGATCGTACATCCTTATAATAATTCTAAAATTTCAAATGCTACCGTTTCTTCTGTAGGCGGGTGGTAGCTGTTTCGCCTATTATTGTACCGAATCAGTGAACTCTCTCCAAAGCACCATTTGACCGGGGTATACATTGACTTTCTTTTTTTTACTGTTTTTTCTTTTGAAAAAAATGATTCGGAGCCGAGCGTCAGCAGGACAGGAAAATGGGGAAGCTTAACAGGATTGTATACGCATTTCAAGGACAAAAAACCTAATATTTGACAATTTGAATGATACTTTATAAATCCGTTTTAATATCACAGATGAACTCTTAATTTAAATTTAATTCATTAAACCTAACATCGTAATAATCTTCAAAAAACTCATCCAAAATAATTGAATCCGTTTCATCAAGAATAAACCTAATATCGTCATCTGTAAAATCTGGAATACCAAAATTCCTGATATAATTACCGTTTAAAGAAAAGTAATTAGAAGAGTATGGTTTGCTAGTTGTTCTGATGTAAAACCAAAATAAGCGAGATTCCATTATCTTCTTAATTAGTCTCATTTGTTCATCGGAATGTCCAACAATCGCTTGACCATTGTAAAACATTAAATCCTCATCATTACTGATCAAATAATTAGGAACTTTATCAGAATATTTTGGGAAAAACATTTTGTTCTGCACCCTTTCTAAAGATTGAGTTCTTCCAAAGGCGAACCATTTTTCATAATTTCCTTTACCTTTATCTCGTTTACTAAGCTCACTCCGTTTTTTCATTAAGTAATTATAAGCATTTGGAAATTGATCTTGTAAATAATCTTCTTCCAACAGTTTCGGCTTTTGCTCTTTATCATATGGAAAAATAACTTTTTCTACTATCTCATTAACGTCAACAACCCTACTTAATTTATTTGAATTTATAATATTACGACATAAGTCTCTTTCAATTGGATATAAATCTCCATTTTGTAAGTAAAAAAAATCATCGTCCTCAGCTACCGGTTCAAAAATAAAAAGATCATTTCTTAAAGTTGCTATTCCATGTCTTGTCCTATAAAGGTCTCCAAATGGCTTACCTACTGATTCTATTTTAGATATAATTTCATTATAATGCAAATTCCAACCTTTTTTAGCATCAAGATTTTTGTAAGAAATTAATTGAAATTCATCTTCAGAGGGTAATTCTTTTTGAATTGATCTGTAATATTCAATATTCGTACTCTCCCTTTTTTCAAGAAAACATATACAAGTATAGGTACTCTTCGATTTAAAAATTTGCAAAGTACCGAAATCAATTATTCTGATTGAAGTTTTATTATCCTCAAAATATTTTCTTAAAGCCCTGCCATTTAAACTTTTGAAAAATGTATTCATAGTTATAAAACCTAAGGCGCCGTTAGCAGATAGATTTTCATAACCAATTTGAAAAAATGGAATATAAAGATCCGGGTTACCACTTTTACTTACTGACCAATTGATTAAATTTTCTTTAACACTGTCTTCAAGATTTCTTCCACAAACATACGGAGGGTTTCCTACTATTATTTCAAACCCATTAAAATTTTCATAATGATCTTGCCATTTAAATTTCAATGTATCACCTTGATATAAATTAAATTGAAACTCTTCACAATCTTCACCTGCCGAAATCGCCAACAGTGTTAAAAGCATTTTACTTCGTGCAACAGAATACGATTGAATATCTAGTCCAAAAATTTGATTTTGAAAAATATTATAATAACTCAAACCTGATCTGACCTTGAGTTCTTTAGCAGCTGTAAATAAAAATCCAGCACAACCACAAGCAATATCGGCAATCTTAACAGTTTCAAAATCGATACCATCCCTTGCTAACACTTCCTCAACAATATATTCCCGAATACCTGAAGGAGTATATATGGCACCATTTACAATCCTATCGGAAGGTGATATTACAAACTCAAAAAGTTCAATTAAATCTTCAATAAAGAATTGATCCGAATCTTTACTTAATATTGAGACAAAATCCACTAAGTTTTGATAGTCTACATCCTTTTCAGAAATTTTAAAACTCGATAGAAATGTATTTCTAATGTTTTCTAAACTATTTATATATAAAAATGAAGAGATAAGCAACCTGTCAATCAACAATGGTTTTGTTGAATAATCCCTCAAGTATCTCAAAATATTAACTTTCATCAAAAATTTTTATGCCCCCAGCTGTTTAGTATATTTTCTATATTCTCTATATAAAATTAATAATCTATCTTTCAAATGATCATTTGGCATAATAGCCAAAAAAGCCTCACATTCGCCTATTAAAATATCTAATTGTTCAATATTCCAAATAATTTCATGTTGTGGTTTATATAATTTCATCTTGTTATACATCCATTCTCCCAAATTTGATTCTGCCTTTATTCTTCCATTGTCTTGCCTTGAAAATTGTTTATTATAATCTTCATTGCATGGGTCAATGAAACCTTCGTCATTTTCATTATGAATGTTTTCTTTTTGTGTTGGCCAATTTGCTCTTTTTGCATTATTGCATGACCTACAAGCATAGACTAAATTTGAATAATCTGTATCCTTTATCGTTACTAAATATTTCTGAGGAACAAGATGGTCAATTTCAAACCAAACGGTCCTCCAAATATTTATATCATCACAATAACCACATCTATTTTGATAATCTGTCATTAAATCTTCTCGATGCTCTCGATAATGTGATACTGCTTTAGTGATAGGCCTCCTTACAGGAGTAAATGATCTAAATAATCCCATGCTATTTATTATTAGCTTTTCTTAATTCTTCTAATATCTGTCTAGTTTGAGACACAAAATCAGTTAATTTTGTAATTTCTTGTGGAATCGTTAAATGAGAAGGAATACCTTTTGATTGAGGTTCGAGCTCATCCATTATAACAAAATTTTTTGATAAGTCCTCCTCTTCAGACATGGTCAAACCTTCCTCTCCATTTCGTTTTTTGACAAGTTGTTCAATACGACTTCGCGTATCATCAATTAATTTATAATAGTTAGAAATGCTTATTTTGATTTTAGTCTTTAGCAATTCCAATTCCTCTTTACTTTCACCATCCATTAGATCTTTACTATAAATTATGTGAACATTCTTCATATGATCTATGGCCTCTGGCTCATGTGATGTCAACATTATAATCGGAATATGTGGTCTTACTTTTTTAAACTCATCAAACAGAATATTTCCATTAAAACTAACTTCGCCTTCTTCCTCTAGAAGATAATCAACTACAACAGCATCTACCTCATTTTCGAGTGCCTTACTTATTAAAGACGGAACATCAGATTCTGAATCTACTTTTATTTTTACAATTTCAAAATCAGATTTAAAGCTATGATAAAATTGACTTATTGCTTGATCACTTTCATCTATATGCGCTAATTTATATTTCATTTCCTTGTCTTAAAGGTTATTTTTAAACTTAATCCTTGTTCAACCCCAATGATATTTATTGTAGATTGATTGTATTCCTCAATTATTGATTTAACAATATACAGTCCCAATCCAGTTCCTATTTTATTACCTCTAATATCTTCTCTAGAAGACTCATTTAGAACAAATATTTCATCAGGATCCTCTTTATACTTTTCATCAAGCCCTTTTCCATTGTCAAAAAAACTTATTTCGATATCATCCTGAACCTTTTTCCAATTTATTGTAATTGTTTTCTCTCGTCCTTTTATTCCTTTAACTGCATTTATCGCATTTGAGAGAAGATTGTTAAAAATTGAATCCATATCCACTTCAAATGCCTGAATTTTACAATTATCTTCTCCTTCGATAATTAAGTTAATATTTCTCTGCTGAAGGGCTTTGTTCCAAGTAGATTTAAAACGTTCAAAATAATCAGAAAAATTTAAACCTACTCTTTCTCTTTTATCTCTCTTTAATGTGTTTAAAGAATAATCTAACCAATGTTTTAATTTTGTATCTTCTTCACTCATCAACTTTATCATATAGAAAGGATTATCATCCTTATCCAATTCTTTATCCTTAGCTAGTTCTTCCTCATTTAAATACTTGCTTAATTCATTAATTAAATGTTCTGTTCTCGGAATAAGCCTCGATCTCAAACTTTTAACTTCGTGAGCAAAAGAAGAAATAATTAGACCAACACTTGCTAAACTTCGTAATAGCCTAATTTCATCATCCTTTTCTTCATTTTCTTTAGTCAAAATTTGAACTCCATCCGCTAAAACTTTCTCTCTATCAGTATAAGCAGAGGCAGATTTCCCATCAGAACTTCCATTGTCTTGTTGATTGTTCGTAGCCTCTTCCTTTTCCTCCTCTTCTTTTTTTATATTATCGGCTTCTTCCTGAGCCTTCCTTCTTAACTCTTCTTCTTTATTTTTATCCTTATGTAATTCAGATAAATAATACATTATAGTATTTCTATCTTTTTCAAATAAAGAAATAATATCCTTTATAACATTTTTAAATAGTTCGAAGACATCATTTTCAATGATACCTTCACGACCTGATTTATCTTGAAAACTTATGTTATTTATTCTCGAAATGTTTACCGTTCCTGCAATCTGATTAGGCCTAATTCTATATCCACCTAACCGCTGACCCGCACCGCCTGGACTTTGAGATTGCCTCTCTCCCAGTCTTAACCAATCCTCTCCTTTTTCACCATATGGCCTAATTCTAAATTCATCTCGAAAAATCTTAACCCCACCAAATTTTTTAAGCCAAGCCTTTCTATTAGCACTGTTGAATGACCGATAAGGGTACTTTTTTATATTACCGTCATTCTTATCATCAGATATTGTATTTTTTAAAAAATAAAAAGTAAAATCAAATTTACCTATTTGATCAAGTAAATCTTGGCTCACATCTTTTGACATTATTGAAGACAGAGGCTTCGAAATTTTAATCTTATCTTTTTTGAAATCTGACAACGTATAAGGGCTCACTTTCATAGATTCATAGTCAAAAACTTCAAAATACCTTTTTTCTAATGCTTCAATATCTAATTCCTTGCGACTTATGTCTAAGTTTAGTATTTTATCATTATTTTCATCATAACTTGCTTCAACTTTATAATCAAAATCATCGTAGAAAGCGGTCTTTACTTTTCCAAAATCACTAATATTACTCAGCGAAAACATATCAATTCTAAAATCTGACTGTTCCTTCGGTGGTAATAACATCTCTAAATTTTCAAACAATCTTGTTAATTGGGATAGATTCCAATCATCGTTTAGTTCCGTAATTTCTATAACTGTACCTGAATCAAATGAAATATCATTAATTAACGAACCTATCCTTTCATACTCTCTAAACCTATCTAAAAGAACATTTTTTAAATTTAATGACTCGTTTTGAATTAAAATAGCTTCAACATCTGAGACACTCGCTCCCTTCCGATCAAAATCTCGCCAGTCCACCAGCCACTCCACACCTTTTCCTTCTTCGATAGAGACTGTCGAAAGTTCTGTTAACAATCCCAATCTATTTAAGGCAAAGCGTCCGATCCCTTTTGCTCCAGTTTTTACTCTGCCTTTATCCGATCTCGGATCGTATAATTTATCATCGGTACCGATCGTCATCCATTGATTTGAAATGATCTTTTCAGTCATTCCAATACCATTATCGATTATATAAATTTTACTAAACTCCTTATTGATGGACGGCTCAATGTCACCTTCATTGCTATGATACTTTAAATCAAAAATCAACAAACAATTTTTACTGTCTGCGTCATAAGTATTTTTGACTAACTCAATAATAGCGCCTTCCTCAGTCGAGAAATTTTCTAGTCCAATAAGCTTAGCAGTTCTCGCTGACACTTTGAATGGCAACTTTTTACTAACAGAGACAGTATCTTTCATAAATTTATTGTTTAAAAAATAGTACTTTTATTTAGCTTTTCATTCCTTTTATTATAAAAACATTCAAGCCAAACATATTGTCAGTTTGTGAAGCTCCTTTCTATCACATAAATTAATATTGAAACAAAAGCACTTAATCACCTTACTAAAAGGGAGATAACTCAGAAAAATTAATTCTTGCTTTTGAAAAGCCTATTGCGTAAAGATATTGTTTTTTTTTATCTTTCGTAACTTCTACTAAATAAATTAGGATGGATAGTTATTTTGTAAAACGCATTCCAGGCTTACCTTTCACTTGCAATTGTATCCGGATCTACAAGCTCATGAATGGAAGGAACTTTCGAATACCCGTTCCCTCCATAACGAATATGGTCATTATTTTCACTTTTGTAAGTTGTCAGTATATTTTTAAGCTCAATCGCTCCTTTTATGTCAAAAATTGCCTTTACATTCTCAAAATGCTTTTTAGATGTCATTTTTGCGAAAAAATTGATAGGCTGTGATTCACCATAAATATAAGTATAAGGAAACCACGTTTCGTAATCAACTATTTTCAGATAGCTAACAAAATAACATACCATATCAGCTAATATAAGGTCGGTCTTTTTAAAATCTTCGCACAAATTCATAATAATATACTCTCCAAAACCTGTAATCTTCTTGTGTTCCCTAGAAAAATATTGTTCCAGATATTCATGGTAACACCCAATAAAAGTAAACTTTGAAGCTTCGGTCTTCCTTGCATATTTTTCTTTTTTGTAATATTTAGTATGTAGCAGATCTGCAACGAGTTTGTAGTTTTTGTTTTTTAAGGCAGCAGCTATTGCATACAGGAACAGTTCATGAAAAATTACTTTAAAAATGTCAAATCTAGCAGGGCTCCAGCTGCCTTCGTGTTCTCTCGGACTGTCATAAAGCGGAGCAGTTTCAAAAAATTCGATTAATAATTCATCGCTATTTTCCAGTTCGTTACTTGCCAAAATTTCAATAAATTGTACAAAATCCTCTTTCAATGGTCTATATGATTTCAGCGTATCATATAATTTCTCGCCATAACCGATTATATCAGTTGGCGTATTGGCAAGCTCAAAATCCCAAAGTTTATCCTGAAAGATCTCAATAAAATTTTTCAATTCCCTATATGCAACCTTTCCATTCTTATTGATCTGGTTATTTATTGTCTTTAATTTATTGTGGGTTTCAGCAAGATTTACAACAGAATCAGTGATATAGGTGGGCGCTTTCATTCCTAATTTAGGTTTAGGAAGCGATGGGGCTTCAAGAATATTTCTTAACAATTCCTCATAACTATTTTCAAAATCCTCTTCCCTAGAAAAATCGATATATTTTCTGCTTTGTAAATACACAGGAAGAAATGCATGTCCATCCTCATCCCTCTCTCGGACGAGTGGAATAAATTTGACTTGATCTTCCTTCGAATAGATATTGGGCGTAATAATCTGGGTTTCGGTTCCCACGCCCCCAGATCGATCATTAGATTTTTCTGTATATGTTTTATCAGAAACTATAAGTACCCGAAAAATATCTTTTGCCTTAACCATAGTTTCCATGAAACTATGGATATCATGACCATCTTGAAGTGACCACCTATCCAACACAACGTCAACGCTGTCGTTCATTAGTCTTGTTGCAAGATCAACTATCCATTGTTGATGCTCACTATTACCCCATGCATAGGAAATAAATACTTTTTTACTCATGTAAATTGTGCTATTCTAGGTTTAAAATTTGCGTAAAGAATGCTATAAATTCTCCAGCTTTCTATTACACAAAAGTAAGTAAATCTTTGTGTTTAAAAGCAACCAGCAACAGATCCACGCGAATAATATGAAAAACAAATCAAGGAAAAGTTAAAGACCGCGTAATTTTTCAGCAGTGCATTTCCTACTCTGTTTGAAAAAATCTATTCAGTCCACTTAACGCTATTCCCAAAATGCCTTATGTATAACATTATTATGGCGTGTGCTCTATGGCACCGCGCTTTCCGTTACAAGTCCTCGTTCCTGTGGGTTTTCCACTTCAATCACTCACGCAAAAGATATCGTTTCAAAATCCATAATACAAAACATCAATATCATTGCCAGCCCACAAAAGCAAAAGCACATTTACGCCATGCTCGTTCCTTCATTGTAAAAGAGCTTTCTGCTTCCCTGACATAGAAAATTGAAAGCCGCTCTCCTAAGCTCGTCCGGATGATACGCAGCTTTCAATTACCTATGAATAATACTGCTTTACCACGATTGAAATTTCAGGAAAAATAAGATTTGTTTAATCAGTTTTTATCAAAAGAACAGTCGAAAAAGGGAAGTAAAAATACGTCGGCCAGCCACCGACACCACCCTGCAAGAGAAATAACGAATGAACGGTCTACGCCCCAGAGGGTCCCCCCCCATTAAATCATGATTTCTCTTGACTCTGCACCATTTGACCGGCGTATACATTGACTTTCTTTTTTTTCCTGTTTTTTCTTTTGAAAAAAATGATTCGGGGCCGAGCCTCAGCAAGACAGGAAAAGGGGGAAGCATAACAGGATTGTATAACTTAAAAACAGACGATTATGAACATCATCGGAAGGCTGACAAAAAATGCAGAAGTCAGCAAAACACCAAACGGAAAAGAAGTTGTAAACTTCTCCATCGCAGTGAACGACAGCTACAAAAACAAAGCAGGACAGCGAATCGAGCAGACCGAATTTGTGGACTGCTCCTATTGGCTTACGCCTAAAGCCGTGACATTCCTTGTCAAAGGGCTATTGGTTGAACTATCGGGCAGAATCAGCGCAAGGGCATGGCTGTCAAGTGACGGAACAGCAAAAGCAGGGCTCAACTTCCACACCTCGGCGATCAAGCCTTTAGGAAAATCCTCAAAGCAGGAAAACGGACAAAGTACACAAGCCAGCGCAGGCAAACAGAACGCAAACACCGCAATAGTGTCAGGCTCGGATGATGACGATTTACCTTTCTAATTGTCCGATTCAATCTCACAGATTCATCAATAAACAGAACACCTTAAAATCAGAAATCATGGCACATAATCTAAATTACAACAACAGAACAGGCAGATATTCATTTTTCTCGGTAAAGGAAAAGGCTTGGCACGGACTAGGACAGATTGTTCAGGACTACCCGACAAGTGCCGAGGCAATCCGGCACGCAGGTCTGGACTACGAAGTAGAAAAAAGCCCACTATTTACAAAAGGTTCGGGCATCGTTCAAATTGCAGACGGTATCGTCATTCAGGACACGGAAATCGAGGTTCCCAATTATTTTGCAAACATCCGCACGGACAACAATACCGTACTCGGTGTTGTGGGCAAAGACTACCATATCGTGCAGAAAAAGATGCCTTTACCTTTTTTGATGCTATCGTAGGCGGTGAAAGTGGCATCCTCTACGAAACCGCAGGGGCATTGGGGCAGGGAGAACGTATTTTTATAACCGCCAAACTCCCTAACTACATCCGCATCGGCAATTCCGATGATGTGATTGAAAAATATATCTTCCTGACGACCTCCCATGACGGGAGCGGAAGCATCACGGCAGCCTTCACCCCTATCAGAATCGTCTGTCAGAACACACTGAACGCTTCACTCCGCAACATGAGCAATGTAGTACGCATCAAGCACACCGCAGGAGCAAAACAGCGCCTGAACGATGCCCACAAAGTAATGGGATTGGCGAATAGCCTGACCATGCAGATGGATGGCATTTTCAACAGTTGGGCAAAGGTCAAAGTAAAGGACAGCGAAATCCGCAAGCTGATTCAGCTCGCCCTATGTCCGAACAAGGAAACATTTGACCTGCTGAAAAAAGGGGCGGATGATGAATTGTCAACGATGTTCAAAAACACGGTGGATGATGCATTTGCATACGCCATGATTAACGATACCCAATTGATGGAAACCACAAAAGGGACATTGTTCGGCGCTTATAATGCCGTGACGGGGTACTTTCAAAATGTCCGAAACTACAAAAACCCCGAAGCAAAACTACAGAGCATCGTTCTGGGCGGTACTGCACAGCTTAAAACCCAAAAGGCATTTGAACTATGCACCTCATTTGAGAAAATCGGTGCTGATGTGTTTGAACTGAATTAATAAAACTTTGAAAGGTGGCAGTCCTGCAAAAGTCTGCCACCTAAAATTAATCCTAAAAGATGTACAAATGAAAACACTAAATCAAATGGACAACCTTGATAGAGCCTATTTGCTTGCCAACCTTTTTCCCGATGAACTTAAAAATCTGACGGATTTCATCAAAAAAGAAGCAGATTTCTGCCAAGATAACAAGGAACAGATTTTAAAGGATTGGACAGCAGAGCATATTACTGCCGAACTATGGTACAATTTAATAGCCTTTTTTGTGCGTAGATACAAAAAGAACGGTACAAGACTGTACAGAAATAAAAAAACATTCAGGGACCAGCTTTTTGACGGTTACGATGCGCTGTTCAGTATCAATGCTCTCATCAAATTTACAGCAGAGCCACAGTGTTCTAAAAAGCTAAAATATGCGATTTACTTGCTGTTTGGAGACAGTAAACTTGTACAGATTGATTTAAAATCATAGTCATGAAACCATCAGAAAAAGTGACTGATAAAATGATGCTCAAAGCCTATTCCAATGGTTATCGGAACAACTATGAAATTGCAATTGTAAACCTGACCAACACTTGGTTCAATTCGACGAAACGGATATTTACCATCGCCAGATCGGCAGGGGTCGGACTTGAATTAAGGGACAGATATAGGGATGGCTCTGCAAAATTCTTGGTCTATATCGGATGTAACTGTCCACCTTATGAGCATCTTTTCGGTGAAAAGGACATTGCTTTTATAGAAGCTGACCCCGAAGAAATTGAGCAATTGTATGCTGACAACGAATACATGAAAAGTGACACGCTCCTTTTTACGTATGACGGTATCTCTCATTACAGGACAACGCAGGACATTTGTTATCAAACAGCGGAGTTCGACCTTGAGCTACTATTAGAAATTTTAGAACAAAAAAATCAACAAAAATGACACGTTCAAATCTTCATATCACATTAAGCAACGGCGAAGAAATTATATGCGTTGCTGACAGCTCGAGTGCCCCCGAACAGGGTTATATCGTAGAGGAACTTCTTACGCCCTTACTCGCATTAAGCAATAGCAAAAGAGAACTTTCTTTAATCAAAAAGTACTGCACAATGGACGAGAGACGGACAAATGCATCGTACCGCTATTGCATAAACCTCAAAACCAAAACAGTTACCCTGTTCGAGGAAAATTATAACTACCGCACAGACCGATTTAAAAAGGGTAGTGATTTAACAGAACGCTATACAAGCTACTTAGAAACTTTAAATAATGGAAACCATGAAAAAGGAAAATGAAACATCGTTTCAGGCGCTCGCCATTATCGCTGAAATGGTAACGAAATTCGGACAGCTCTACGTCCTCAATATATCATCCGAAGATTGGGAGCAACTACAGTACGTCAGGGACAGGCTTGAAAAGGTCATTCACGATAATGGCTACCGAATGAACTACGATAAAAATATTAAGCAGAACATTATTAAAAGATAACTATGGATACTTTGGCAAAATACAAGTTCGCAGATTGGTTATTCAACAGATTTGTCGAAAAGTATAAAAATCAAAATGTCGTGGAAGCGTTCATTTTCTTGGACATCCTTTCACGCTATCAGCTATTTGCACAGGAAATACGCAAACTTTCTGACCAACGAAGACATATCAAAGAACTGCACAGAACCGTCACTAAGGCACTGAAAGAAGGAACAGCGCACAGACTTCACCTTGCAGACGAAGAAGGAACAGCAGAATTTAATAAGGTAATGGCAGAATATGAAGCACAATTAAGGGAAATCGGTCTTTCCGAATCATACATCACCGACCGTGTAAGCGACAAAAAAATGAATTATTATGGAAGCAACTAATTTTTTCAGACAGATTGCGAAAATGGAAATGAACAGCAAATTGATGCTAACCATTACCAAAGCAACAGAAAATATAATTATCGTTTCGATATTGATCGAAAATGACAGTTGTGGGGACAAGGCTAAAAACCTGATTCCTCCCTTTAACCTGAAAGGTACGCCCGAAGAACTTGACGAGGGATTTTTTTCCCACATCAAAAAACCTGTTCAGACAGCTTCTGGCCTGCTCTCCAATATGGAACATTTTATGAAACAGGTAGAACTTGCTCAGGCTAATTCTGCGATGGAAAAACAAAACTCCAATAAGGAACAAAAGGACAAAGACAACAGAAACAAGAAATATAATGAAGCCATGCTAAAAGCGGATGCCTTTGAAAAGGAGGGAAAATACAAAGATGCTTGGACTGCACTCCCTAAAGTCGGGGATTATCCTGAACATTCCGAAGTTATCAAAAACAAACAGGAAATCTATGAAAGACAGTTTGCCCCTAGCCTATTTTCAGATACAGGAAAAGAAACAGTCGAAATCACTCACGAGAATAACCCTTAAAATCAATAGTATGTTAGTAGCAACAGCACTTCCAAGAGTATTCGTACTCAAAGAGAAAGAACAGGAAATCAGGCTTGACGACCCTGAGCCAAAATGGAGCGTACAGGCAGTCCTTAATTTTTATTCAAATAACTATCCTGTACTCACCACTGCGAAAATTTCACGTCCCACGATTGCGGATGATACGATTCTCTATCGTTTTGAGACGGTCATCGGAACTAAAGGTTAACTAAAAAATCAAACACATGAATTATGCAAACACAATATCCCGAAACGGTAAAGTTACCAAGAAAAGAAAACCAAGCGCCACTGCACCGACAGTTGGAGCAGTTCGAACGGTGGATGAGAAAACCAAAGGATGCAGGGGAAATACAAAAGGACAAACAGAAGTCCGTACCACCTGCGATGTTGCCAATGCCTTTTTAGGAATGCGCTTTCCTCCACGATTGCAGGAAACCGAAACTATACAGGACTGTGATAGATTAAAAATGGATAGGGATTTTAAAAAATCCCTGTCTCTAATCGCTAAAAAATTTAATCTTTCTTTACAGGATTGTGGAAATATCCCTTTTCCGTATAACATTGCTGAATCATTGGTAGACCTTAAAAAACAGCTTAAAATTACGGAGACGGATTGGAAAGAAGTCCGATTGATACATCATAATAACAGCACTTACTTTGCAAAAGAAGACAGATACGACACAGGAATGACTTTATACTATATCCCTGTGATTCCACTTTATGGTATCCTGCACAATTCAGAAACTGAACAGGCTAGTAAGCTTTTACTTTCTGTATATGCCTACATCTATCAGGTTCTCGGTGTACCCTACTATAGAGCTGATGATTGCTATTTGTACTCTATGTATGAAATGCATGAAAATTGGATGTACGATGACGGTGCGGAGGAAGAGTTTATAGCCGACTTCAATGATGCTAAACGCATCGGTGATTTTATCAAAAAAATAATCAGTGACCCGATAAACCTGCGCAGTTACACAAGCCGTTTAAAAACATTTGTCTCAAAAACCGATTTTGATAAAAAATGCCTGACTGTTGCAAAGTCTTTTTATAAGATTTTTAGCGCCTATCCTAATGTTCGAATCAATAGAAAATTCTATCCCTTGCGTTTCAGGGAAAGAATAGAAATTGATGAGCGTGCAGTTTCATTGGATAACTATGTTTCTTTTTGCGCTTCGATTCACGGTAGTTTATTTGAATCGCTCTGCCAGTCCATTAACGAAGATTTACAGGAATACTGCGAAATAGACGAGCCTACACGCTTTATCCCCTACGACAACAGGAGAATAAAAGAAAACAATTTTGATTTTGAAAGCAAGGTTTTTAATGCCATTGATAACCTTATTCAAATTTGGCAGGAACATCAACTCTAAAATTTAGAAATCATGGAAGATATTACAAACAGTTTTGGAACTTATTTTTACCCCTCAAGCGCATTGGTTTTTTATCAAAGCAACGGTGGCTTAAATGATACTTATGTAGAACACTTTGATATGGACAGTAATGGAGCGCCCGTCAATCCCCACCCCCTTACGATAAGTGAAGCAAAAAGGTTGGCGACAGCACTAAATATTGATGAAGATAGTCTCACTCAGTTAAAATCGGATGGCATTTTACCCAATAACCTATTGTCATTTGACGCAAAATCCGCAACCATAATTTGGTATAGTAAAGCTCAAAAAAGAGAACTTATATTTTCTGAGGGACTTGGAATAAAGTCTGGAACAGCACAAATTCCGCCTTTGGTTTGGATGGCAGACCGAGAATCACTCCATGTTTATGCTTTAGCGATAAATAGTAAACCAACAGCAAACACCGCCCTGCATTATGCACCTTTTTTCAATGTATATGAAAGTGGTGAGGTCTGTATGGGAACAGTGGACATAAAAGCAACCGAAACAGGTTCCATAAAAGAGCTGATGACCTTATGGGAAAACTATTTTTTTAATAGCTATTTCTCCCACCTGATGGCTGACCATAATCCTGTTAACGGAAACTGTGTACTGCTATGGGAAAGCCTAATCGGAACTGATACCATGTTCCCAACTGATAGACTTATCAAAAGCAATCAAAAACTTAAAGATATATTACGATGAGATCACCAAAAACAAATGTCCACTTTCTGGACAATTACCTTCTAAGCCCAACAAACCCCGTCCGTGTCAACGTAATCGGTGCAGGGGGAACAGGTTCGAAATTTATGACTGCGCTGATGGAAATCAACCACAGTTTATTGGAACTTAACCACCCAGGATTGGAGGTACATCTGTGGGATGACGATATGATAACCTCCGCAAACGTAGGTCGCCAAAGATTTGCAGAATCAGAAAAGGGACTTTATAAATCTCAGGCAATTATCAATAGACTTAACCGTTGGTCGGGCACAAACTGGAAAGCCAAAACAGAAAAATTCCAACGGGTTGAAAATGGAGAAATACCGCTCCATGCAGGTGCATCAATTTATGTATCCTGTGTAGATACCGTGCATTCAAGATTTACGATGTCAGAAATATTACAGGAACTAAATAACAAATACCCAAACCATAGGAATAAAGGAAGGTATTGGTTAGACCTTGGGAACACCAAATACACAGGGCAGGCAATACTGTCAACCATTGGAAAAATAGAACAGCCCACATCAAAAAAATTTCAAACCTTTGATTCGCTTCCCTCCATTATTGCGGAATACGGTGATGCAATGCTCAGTTCTGAAAAAGAGGATAACACCCCAAGTTGCTCGCTGGCTGAAGCTCTTTTAAAACAGGACCTTTTTATCAACAGTACCATTGCACAAATGGGAGCTTCCCTACTTTGGAATTTGTTTACAACGGGAATGACAGAAAACAGGGGCTTCTTTTTAAATCTAAAGAATTTTAGAACACAACCTATTTGCGTTGGCAGTTGAAAAACTGCCCGCGCCAAAATTCGGTTCCTCCTATTGTCGGAACCGAATTTTGGCAGAAAAGCGGTGCAAGCGCTTTTAAAAATAGCTTCCGCTAAGCCATTCCATTTTTAAAACCGCTTGCGGTTCGTTCATTATTTTGGTTTGTTTTCTTCTAACAGCTAAATTCTATTTATCAGTTTATACTTTTTTGCTAATTCTTTCACCATAAATCTAACCAACAAATTTGCCACGATTTCAAAAGAAAATCTAATTATAAAAAGGATTATTTTCAAAGTTTATAAACAAAAAAAGCACCGACGGGTGCTTTTCAAACTTCATTTAATGCTATGATTTTATATTTATCCAGCCTTCCATAAAACAAATTCTGATGTATATTTTAGACATTAATTTTATTATAAAATCGATTTTCTATTGATGTCAAAAATATCAATTTCATTTTCTTCTAACAATGTCTCTAAAGCATCGGAACCTTTTTGCTTAAATAATTCAAATTCAGGTTCTGATATCGGAATAGCAAGAAGAAAATGGACTTCTTCATTTTGCACCATAAAATCTTCAAGTTTATCCTCCCACAAATACGGTGCAGTAAAATAAATTTGTTTCATTTCAGAAGCAGGGTAATACATTTCAACAAGTTTTTCAAAAACCACCCCTTCAGAAACCTTCCATTGATCTTTAATACAAAAAAAAGCACTTGTACTCACAATATTTCCCACTTTATCTTGCGCCGAATATCCTGAAATCATTAGTTCGTAGTTTTTATCACCTACGGAATAATCAGACAATCCAATTGTAGCATAAAAAATAACATTTTTATCTAAAGGATCGGGACATTCCATAATGAAAATAGCATTTTCACCCGTATCATCTCCATATTTAATGACTTTAGGTTCTGTACCTACTATTGGTGCGAGCTTTTTATATAATTCTTTTTGTCTTTCTGTTGGTTTCATCTATAAAAGCATTTTATGAAAAAATAACTATCAATCTATTCTGTTTCCTCTGGCAAAATGTAATAAAAAAGCTACCTGAGAGGCAGCTTCCATTATATCACTAATATCTATTTAAGGGTATTTTTCCTTTTATTCGATCTTTCCTAAAGCTTGTGCAACTATGGATATATGTTCTCTTAATTTAACTTTTTGTAAATTTTCTACTTTTTCCGGTCCCCCGAGCCCTAGAAGAGGCACGTAACCATAACATTCATCTGCTTCAACTTTTCCAAGTCTTTCTTTCGCTGGTTCATAATTATCTAATAATAATTCTTCCGAAAAGTATTCCCAATCAGTCATTATCGAATTAAACAAAACATTGACTTTTCTTCCAATCACCTTTGAAACGCTATGACGGATGTTTATATAAATCACACTTCCACCCTCATACGAATATAATCCCCCAAAAGCATCCCTAGCAAAACAAATTGATGGTTCATGGACAGGAACATAAATTTCCTTTAAAATAGGATCAAATTGTACCGGATCAACTACCCAAAAAAAACCATCCATATAACTTCCCGCACCGTTCGATATAAAACTGAAAAGCTCATCCGGTAAAAAGCTTTTTACTTGCTCAAGGTGATCATTTGGCAACTCAACTTTATGCTCAATATTTCCGTATTCTTCAATAAATTTTTCAAACATGATATCTTTTTTACTATAACAAATATAATCATTTAAAGCCTATTACGGGTATAGTTCGACGTTTAAATATGTACTTTTTCGCTCCGCCTCGCTCATTTTCTCAGCAGCATCTCTGACATTTTTATCAAGGTCATCTATCCTTGTTTTCCACTGACTACCCAAGCTTGAATTTACTCTTTTATCACCCATCCCAGTTACTTTATCTCCGAATCCGCCAGCAATTTGATCTGGATCGTGTAGAGCTGCTTTATCACTCATCCATTCTTCTGCTTCCAATTTTGCTTTTTTAGGAGACATTCCACTTTCAATATTGTTTTCAATTCTTTCCTGCAATGCTTCTTGTCTGAACCTTTTCTGAGCAGCACTACCTTCTGCTGATCTTCCATTTTTCAGGTATTCATCTCTGTTCTTTAAAAAATCATCAACACTTAGTTTATTTAAACCTTCTTGTTGACCTTTCAATTGTCGGATGAACTCATCTAAATCATGCTCAATATTTTTTAGGAATGGATTAGTTACCTTAAATTTAGGAAGCAAACTTCTAGTAACTACAGCAGCAATTTCATCACTTTCTTTTTTAGCTAGCTGCTCCAAGGTTTCCTTTATTCCTTTTTTTGCACCTGCTTCCAAAGCCTCTTTACCTGCTTTTTCTGCACCTGCCTCTGCAACTTCCTTTACAGTCTTTTCAACAACTACTTCTGCACCTTCCTTTAAAGCTGTCTTACCTGCTGTAGCTGCTAGTGAGCCACCGGCCGTGTACACAGCTGCAACAGCATCTGGTATAAATTCTCCAACGGTAGTACCGATCTTCCGAGGATTTTTAGCGATCCATTCGCCCGTATCTTGAGCTCCCTTGACAATATCATTTCCAAGCTTATCCCAATTTTCTTCTTTGGAAGCCCAATCCCATGTTGAATTTGCTGCTTTTTCTAAATTGCCTGGTGTCGTACTCCATTTGTATGCCTCATTAAGTCCTTTAGTGGTCGCCTCATACCCCTCTTTCACCATACCTCCTAAAGCTTCGGCAGTACCTACCGGATCTTGCCCAACCTGATAGATAACTTCCCCAAGTCCAACTACTCCATTCACTGCGCCTTCCACCAATCCCGTTCCAAGATCATCAAACCAATCCTTTGCTCCCGCTATTGGCTTCATCCAGTCAGGAATCATTTTATCACGCTCAGCTCGATTTTCTTTTGTTTTTTGTTCAAGCCAGTCAAATCCTTCTTTAATGTAATCGCTGGGCATTTTCCCCTCTCCTATACCGTAGGCAACGGCGGAAGCCCTATCAAAAAATATACTGATCTTACCTCCAAAAATACAATTGCAGGTAGAATCTTCTAAAAGCATCCTGTTTCCATTAATTTTTACACCATCCTTCGGATTATCCCATTGCAAGGTCGTAGGTAAACAGGTAACACCCGTAGCCCATTTTGCAGGACAGGTACAAAGTCCCATTGGTTTAAGGTGAAAAAAAGGTAACTTATCTGCCTCGGTTGCCATTGGCACCGCATATATTGTCGTATTTTTGTTAAAGCTAACCCGTAATGTCGATGGGCTCGTTCCTTTATCGCAGGCGAGAAAAGCACCCTCTGGCACATACTTTTTTGCCATGATCCACTTATTTATAGTTAACGTTCTTAACGCAGGTGCAGATTTCTACCAATTTGGTTTTTCTAAAAATCCGCTCCAATTCACTTAGGTTTTCTTTCGACTCCAAGACCGTGAAATCAGGAATCTTTAATATTTCCGATACCAGACAACCTGATAAACGTTTAATCTTTACGTTGTCGGCATAGATATCTAGACAGTTTAGTTCTGCTAGTTTATCGGCATCCTTACTGCTCAGTAGTATAAAGTATCGGTCATTTTGAAAGACAAGATCCTCTATCTTAAAAATCATATTGCTTTTAAAATATTTCTTTCTTCACGGTACAGCGTACCAGGAATTTCCGCTATACTCATGCACATACTCTGTTCAGACCAAGGCCATTCATCCAAACGGTATCTTTCGATGTAACCTAACTGTAGCTGTGTTGGAACGCGTGGCCTGTTTTTCAAAATCCTGATCATGGCAGTAACTTTCTCCTGTTCAAACTTTTCATCGTCAATTGTCCCCTTAACTTCAATCTGGATTTTGCCGCCTTCTAATTCTGTAAGCGTTTCCACGGTATTAATCGGAACCATTTTTGCCGCCAAAAAATTGGGAAGTTCACGATATCCAGTTGTCTCTTCATCTTTTTTTAACTGCTTTGCATGAATACCCGGAAATAAAAGAAGATAAGGCTGTGCAAAACGTAAAGCATCCGATAAGTTGTCTGCGTTTTCCAAAAGTTCATTAATACCTGTAATAAAAATATCTTTGTGCGAGTCTTTCTTATGTACTTTTATAAGCTCAGGTTTAATTTTTTCCCATTTCCGGCGTATATCTTCCATATTTAAGATTGTACCTAATTGCCCTTTTTCATTTAGTGTAAAAATCAGTTCACTCCTAATCTCATGAATATCGCCCACCCAACTGTACAAGCCAGTAGCATTACTCTGTTTATATCGAATTATATTGATTTTAAAGGTGGGAACTCCCTGAAAGACGGACAATAACTTTACATCGAGACCAATTTCCAAATGATTCTCATTGCGCAAACCCTGAAATTGATAGCGCTCTTCCCTGAGAAAAGCATACTTTCTTGTTTTCCCAATATCCTGAATATCGAACTCCATAATTATCCTTTATTAATTTCTACATCTGCCCCTGTAATATTGGTCGGCCCACTTGAATTGATCTTTGAAGATTTACTGTCAATAGCTAAGTCAGCATCGGTCGTGATATCCATGTTGCCATTACTATGAATAGTAAATGTTCCCGCAGTCGCATCGAAACTGATGTTTCCATTGGTAACTGTTCCGGTAATCCCCTTTTTGTCGATGACAATTTTATTTCCGCCAACCTGAAAGGTTATACTTGTCTTGCCGTCAAGCGTAATATTACCTGCTGCGTCCATATTTAAGAGAGATTGTGGCGGGGCATTTTTTTTACCGCCGACATTAATGGAACTATTGCTGCCAGCATTTACACTATGGGCTGTTTTTGCATTTGTTGTGGCATTTCCAGCTCCGTCAAAATGCATGTTTGCTCCGCCCTGATCCTGTAGATTCATGGAACCTGCACCATTATGAAATTTCAATTCTGCTCCGCTCCTACCACTGAAACTCATTACATTATTCCCTTCACCACCACCAGCGCCAACTTTTCCATGAAACATGCCTCCCATAACAAATGGCCGATCGGGATGCAGATGGACAAAATTTACAATAACCTGATCCCCCACTTCAGGTACAGACATAAATCCACGATTTTTGCTGACCTTATCGCTACTACCTGCATCGGGAGACATTACACGGATAAATTCAGTAGAATCTTTTCCACGTTGCCAGTCCAGTTGCACCTGTACGCGCCCTTGATTGAGTGGATCTGTATTTGACATTACTTTCCCAAACTGCGGTTCCGCAGTTGGAACTACAAATTCCGGCCTTGGGATGAATCCTGTATCGGATGCAATCGCTTGAAATGAACCATCATAATACCCGCGAGCGTCAACTTCGTGCATCACTTCAATAAGCATCAGTTTTGTAAAGTATGAGGTTTCGCTACTATTAGCTTTTCTCATCTCGATATCCGCTATACAGCCAGGATGAAGAAACGGAACTGTTGTATTTCCTGAGGTAACAAAAACTTCCGACGCTTTACTCCCGGCAGTGCCTTTCTGCGATGCATCAATATCCATAAAGGTTGCTGCTTTTATAGGGGCAACACGTAAAGATGGTGTTTGAAAAGTCCGTTCAGAAATCTCATATGCTCTTTTGGCAATATCTGATTTATGGTCAATTTTACTTTTTCCACCAGCGAATTTTTCATCTTTACTACTGTTATAACCATAGAATGTTGGATTTACATGCTGCGCCTTCATTTTGATTTTCACATCAGTCAGATTGCTGCCATAAGTAAGTACAACGGGTTTCTCCTGCGGCGGTAACTGTCCAAAATGAAGGACTTCACCATCATAGAAAAATTGTTCACCATAAGCTTCTGCCATTCTAGCCAGATAGTTATAATGTGTCTCCTCATACTGACAACTATAAGGTACATTTCCATAGCGGGAATCAACCCTGAAATCAAATTTGTCTGCACCTAAGCCTTCTTTGATGACTTCACTTGCTATACTATTTAGGCTGATAGGTCTTGATCCGCCGAAACTCTGAATATGCGGTGCTGCATCCAATAATATTGTGGGGCTATAGCCTGTCATGACAAGATTGCCTAGACTTCCTTTTTCCTGGCTAAAACCTACTTCTGTAATAACTCCTACAAAATTTCTCTCAGGGCTATTATCTACATCTTTATATTTAAAGACAATGGTTATTCTTTTTCCCAGAAAATTTTGCGCCTCTTCCAGATTGTGATTTTCCGCCGCTCCTAAGGTATCATGAGCAAGTGTAAGCTCAAATTCATGGTGCTTCACAGCGCTTTGGGTAAGTTTAAGGTGCTTGAAATATTTGATTTCTTTTCCATCGACAAAAATATCGAGCTTTACTACCCTATTGATCCCTGCAATTGCATTTTCAGGAATCCCTGCTGCATTAAATATTTTGGAAGTAGGCTGGTTTGACCAAACTTTTTCCTTGAGAGTGGTGGGGTCATTTGGTAATAACGGCTGATTCAGAAACTGCCGCCCCGTGTCGGTTATATTTTTTGCTTGTTTAAGATACTCTTTTTGTGGACCCGGAATATTAGTAACGTCATCTAAATTGACGTCACTTAACGAATCCAAAACGTTTTTCTTGGATGAATCTATTCCCTTACTGGAAAGATTATCTTCTTGTTGAAACATGATAACATAATTTTTTTCGGTTGTGTTATTTAAAAAGGTTTATCACCGAGCGGTGAATTCAATTACCAGGGCTACAAATTAATAAGCAGGTAGTACTTTCACAAGGCTATCGTAGTAGAGATCTGATAATGGTACCAAAAGAAATTCCGTGGGTCGAAATTACTCTTTAAGTATTAAGATACGCGAACTATTGTTTGGTTGTATTCATTCTTTTTCATAAGCATTTTAATGATTTTGGTTTTGCAATATAATACCTTACAACTTCACGGCAAAATGATTTTGACATTATTTTAAAAATTGTCGTAATTCTACTAATCAGAGTTTTACAGTGTTTACCTACTGTCCTTTTCTATTTTTTCAACTTTGTAAACATAAACTTTAAAAGTATCGCCTTGTTCATTTGTGCCAATGAATTCCAGCAGTTCCACAGGAACTCGCACTTGTTCTTTTACAACTCGCTTTGTCCATTTTACATTAATTAATTCACCAATCATAAGTTAAATATAGGAAATGAGCTTATAGCAAAAATTAGAAAATCCCGATTGATCCAGCAAACAAATGTTTTTTTTAACTGAAATGCAAAACAATATTTATCCTGCATATTAGTGTTCAAAAATTTATTATATTGTAGCTAGAAACTAACAAGCCATTACTAATGCCAAATAACCTATTAAACCGGATCAATTACGTCCATGTTGGAAAACATGGGACATTCTACCCTGACAATAATCCCCTGTACAATTCAACACCAGAGGAGGTTGATTCATTGTTCAACTTCTTAAAGGATAATAATAAATCTAAGTTACTGTTATACTTTCACGGTGGATTGGTTCCCGCGGACGAAGGATTGAAAACCGCTGAAAGAATTGTAAGGTATAGCAGCTCAGGTTCTGATTCCCATGCATTCTGCTTTGTCTGGGAAACAGGCTGGATGAAGACAATTACAGATAATCTAACGACCATTTCTAATTCTGATTTTTTCAGGAAAATTTTAATAAAAGTTTTAAAGGTCACAGGTCCAAAATTAGGAATTGAACCTGATGATCTTTTCGACGGTGCAAAAGGTTTTGCTCAATTTACAGAAGAAGAAATTGAAGCCGAACTCAGAAAAGAAGCACCTTTTGAAAGCTATCAGATTAATGCGGGCGCAAAATCGGCAACAATCTTAGATGCTGAATCTGCAATGGATGAAAGTGGTATTCAGATCCTAGAGAGTGAATTGCAAGCAGAGCTCGAACTAGAAATAGAAAGCGACCCAGAGCTACAGGAACTTATTTCTACTGAAAAAAGTCAGGCTGAAGAAGATATCTTAGATCCTAAGTACAAGCACAATTTAGAAGAAAATGCCAAAGGGTTAATCACCACAATGGAAGTGATTATAGGAGCAACCAAAGTTGCAATCCGTGTTATAAAGCGTTATATAAAAAAAAGAAATCATGATTTTTATCCAACAGTCGCCGAAGAGACCATGCGTGAATTGTATGTTTCGGAACTTGGGAATTGGCTTTGGGGAAATATGAAAAAGAAAGCCACAGATATGTGGAAGCACAGCGACTTTGAAGGAGACTACACTCAGTGGCCTGTAGGATTATATTTCATAAAAAAGCTTGCTGAGTATCAAGAAGAAACAGGCAAAAAATTAACAATCGATTTAGTGGGACATTCTGCTGGTTCTATCGTCATCTGTGAATTGATAAAAATGATATCGGCCAAAGGCTATGACATAAAATTTCGCAATGTTATTTTCATGGCTCCAGCATGTCGTACAGATCTTTTTAAAGATACCATCCTTAAAAACCCTTCGATCTTTACTTCATTCAGATGTTTCACTATGTCCGACGAATATGAGAAAAAGGATAGACTGTTTTACTTTGTGTACCCAAGATCCCTCCTATATCTAATTTCAGGGATACTGGAAGATGAGAGCGATGCATTGATTTTAGGGCTCCAAAGACATACGACAGGGAATCACCCATATAATGATAATAATGCCATCCAAATATCAGATTTTCTAAAAAAAGAAGGTCATACTGTTTATTCAGTGACGGATAAAAGCGCGTTAGACGGATTCCGATCTGGAGCACGAAAACATGGAGCCTTTGACGATGATGAAGAAACGACATTGGATAGTATTATACATATAATAAAGCAATAACAAAATGCCTGCAAATATAGACGATTATGCAGTAATAGTTGGTGTTAACCACTATGCTGAATTAGCAACGTTAAAAGGGCCGGATAAGGACGCCAAAAGATTTCATAATTGGGTTGTTGACGAAAAGGGAGGATATGTTCCACCTGATAACTGCTATCTGGTACTTTCAGAAAAAGATTCTCTATTACCTATACAGTATACCATTGATCAATGTTTCGGTAAAATCAACAGCAGAACCAAGAGGCGAAAAGGCAGAAGGTTATATTTCTACTTTTCCGGACATGGTCTTGGTTTATCCTGGAATGACACAGCGCTTGTTCTACCTCAGTGGGATACCTTTTTTAGAAACCACGCCCTTTCATCAGGTGATTACCGTACCACTTTGATCGAATCAGGAATTTTCAGTGAAATATTCTTTTTCTTTGATTGTTGCAGAAATCGGAAAGTAGCCGTGAATGGTGCGCCACCATCGTTTGGCAACGTTATGCCTGCTGCGACGGCAGGAGCATGCAGATCATATGTCTATTCAGCTTCCGAATTTACTAATCAAGCTTATGAAGCGCTTATACAGTCAGAAAGTGGCAGTTTACAAGAAGATGGAATCAGGGGAATATTTACGGAATCGCTTTTACGCGGCTTAAGGGGAGCAGCTGAAAAAGATGGCAAAATAACTTCCCTTTCGTTAGCAAATCACCTCGAAAGAGATCTGCCAAAGATCGCTGCGCAAACTAAAAAAGTTCAGGTCCCAAATATTCAGGGTGATCATGCTGACACGACAATAATAGATGGACTGACTGTAAATATTACCAATGTGCAGATTACTTTTACCGTCAGCGGTAAAAAGGCAATATTGGAAGATTCAGAACTTAAAGTTTTAAAAGAAGGTATCTCAGATGTAAATGAACCTTGGACAGTAGACCTTTACAAAGGCCTTTACACCATTTATTATGAAGATGAACAATCTTTTGCAAAAATGATAAGGATTGATGGAACGCTAAAAACAGTAAGTTATGGTATTTAGAACACAAGAAATAAATGAACAACAAGAGTTTAATTTTAACTTTTCTGTTGTAGGGCCATTAAGTGAATTTGTTTTACTTAAACTATTCAGTGGTAAAGGAGAAATGTTAGTTAGCCGACATGAGGAGATAACAAAAAATTTACCCCGCGGGCTTTATCAATTACAGATCTTTTCCAATGAAAAATTTGAACAGAAATTCATCAGATTGGAAGAAGATCTTCACTTAACATGGGAAAATAAAGGCTCCTTTTCGTCTATTCCGGCAGATTTCTTGCGAAGTACCAAAAATTATTACCAAATTGCTGTTAATCAGTGGTGCCAAAGATCCACTATGGATAACATGGAAATTAGCGATAATGATGCATCGTTGTTTTTATTTTTTAGATACCCCGATGAAATTATAAAAGGAAAGCAGGAAAATGTAGCCCAGTCTATGGGATGGCGCTTTTCAATATTGGATAGTGATAGAAAGGTAATTTATCGCCTGTATAATGAAACAAACATTAAAGAAGATACACGTGACGGTTGGTTGGCATTCCACGCAAAAATAGAACCCGGTATCTACTATCTTGTATATAAAGGTAATTCTAAATTAAGAGAAATTCCATTGTATGTATTTCCAGAATGGCAAACCCAATTCTATCTCACTTTCAAGCGCACACCTATTTTTTCGACAGCAAGGGTTCAACTTGTTCGACAGAACAGCCATCATAGATTGCAAGAACAGGAAACAATTCAGTTAGACGCAATTTTAAGAAATCTGGAAAATGGGATCTATTATGTTCCACAGTCTCTGATTAGTAATACTGCACATTCAAAATGGCGCAATCCCATTTTAGCAATTGCGGTTTGCTACGCCTATTTACTTAGCAATGAAGAAACAAATGACAATCTTTTTCGTATAATGCTGCGGAATATTGAAGAAAGGATATTACCCCTGGAAAATGCTTCTGACCTAAAAGCACTACGATTACTGGCCGCAAATCATTTCGGAGATCCTATACCTCACATGGAGTTGCAGGAACCTTGCATGTTTAATGTAGGAATGAGAGCATTTATTGAGCACTCCATTAAATATCCTGACAAGATTACTATAAATGACATGTGTGAAGAAATTATTTCAAATCTACATAGTGACTGTGCCTGGACATCATATAGACCTCTTGAAAACTCTTATAAAGATGTAGTATGGAATTATTCGGAACAGATTAGGATTTTCGAAACTTTTCAACTGGAAAATAACCCTTATGAAAAAATAATAAAATCCTTACCTAAACCTAAGAAGCTTCGACTTGAAGATTGGCTGAGTCTCAGTATTACTTCACAACTAATGGCAAAGAAAGAAAGTCCAGTAACGACGAAAAGCTTAGCATTACAGTTTCAGGTAACACAGTCAATGGTTGAACATAGCATTGATAACATTAAGAATGAGTTAATCAATAATAACCGGAAAAATTTATTACAGGACAAGAATGAACAGACAGATAATTTAAAGGACAACATTTATAAACTAATAATTGATGACTTAGATAATATACTGTAAATTATTCCTGCCTGATGTCAGGTAATCTCCTGAATTAAGACAGGGTGAATTAAAAACTCAAATTGGAATCGCTATACTATTGTCTCAATGGTGAGGTTCTGCTCCATATTAATATCGTGCATGCGTCTCTTGATAAATTCGGCAGGGCCTATTCCATTGATTTCTTTGAAAAGTTTCGAAAAATGATTTCTTGAGCCCATACCACATTCTTCAGCAAGGGTTTCGATCTTATATTTGCGGTATTCCGGGTCACTATAGAGTTTATCAGTTATATATTTTATCCTTAAATCTATGAGGTATTTCGTAAAATTCATGCCTTTGTATTCGTTCACGATCTGTGACAGATAGAAATGATTAGTATCAAATTTATCAGCCAATTTATGCTGTGTAATCCCATTCTCCCTGAATCCTCCCTTATCCTCAAAATCCTGTAATTTATGCAGTATTTCCTCTATAACTTTTTGGTCAATTTCAAGCTTATTGCCATCTTGCTTTTCTTCTATTTTAATAGCTATATTGGCACTGTCTCTAGCTTTGATCTTTTGCTCCAGAATGTCATATTTCGTTCGGATTCTTTTTTCTCTTCTTTTATAAAACAACATAGTCGCAGCAAAAGTGACTGCCACTGTACCTAAACCCCATTGGGCCACTTTATCTTTTATGGATTTCTTTTCTAGTCGTTTTTTATCTTCTTTCAGTAAACGTGTATCATACTCCTTGCTTATCTTTCGGGACAGATAATTGAAATCTCTGAATAAGACACTATCTACTTTTAAAAGCTGATTGGTATAATATAACTGCTTCTCTACTCCATTGTTTGCTTTGTAATGATCAATCAAAAGTTCATAGGTATCCCGAACTTCTGGAACAATGAAACCATGCCTCTGAAAAATGGAATCGACTTTTTCAAAGTTTTTTAAAGCATCTGGTTCATCACCCAATGCAAGATAGGATTTCCCCAAATATGAATAGTTTACAGCTAACCATGAAAAATCATTAATTTTTGAAAGTGCTACTGATGAAGCCATAAGTGAGGCGATAGCAGTTGAAAATTCTTTTTGCCGAAACTCTGAAATTCCTTTTTCTTTTATAAAATATCCAGATTCCTGCCTATGTTCACGGGTGGAACCGATTTCTTTAAGTCCGATGCTAACAATAGAATCGGCAAGTGAAAATTTTCCCATATTTCGATAACAAATAGCCATCTGATGAAGACTATTATAGTTACCCCTCCTAGAATCATATAGAATATTAGGATCTTGCTGTTTCTTTAGCTCTGACGCAAAATGGTTCCGTGTCTTTATAAATATGGGCAATGCCTCATCGTAGTAGCCTATATAGCTTTTGACAACACCGATCAGATAATTTAGCCGGTTCTGATAATAGGGATCTGTATCTTTTGGTGCATACTGAACTGCTATAAGAAACTCATTCAATGCCAATTGGTATTTTTTGAAATGGAAATAGTAGACAACTCCCTTTTCAAGGCATGCAGAACTTACTAGCGCCTGTTTGCGGGATAATTTGGCGGCAATGATTGTACTGTCTGCAAATTTTAGCTTTTCATTGCGATCAGCGGAAAATTCGACACCGTCTGCATATCCCTGATATAATTTATCATAATCCTTATCCTTTTTTGCTTCAGCAATGTACTGACGTATGAATGGAAGCGCCCTGAAATCATTCTCTGAGAATACTTCATAATTTCTCCTGATATAATAATACTTACTGTATTCCTCTTGCTGGGCACAGAGAAATTCACAGTGCAACAAACATAAAACAATTATGATATGAAAAGAGGAGAATTTCATAGGTCAAGTTTATATAAAATTAGTAAAAATCGCCAAACCATGATTTATCAAAAACGAAAAACTGCAACATACCATAAAAACATTTTAAAACATTGATTATCAATTCTATAACAATGCTCAATTTGAACAATTTGCGCATTCAAATTGTTCAACGGGCGCAATAAACAGTTTTTCCGTCTTCAAATGCCCTCTACCTTCGCTCTTGAATTCGAAATAACCGGCCGGGATAATTCTTAAAATTTTTAACAAAATGAAAACTATTATCTCAACAATATTAATCATCGCAGGAGCGGTCATTTTACACTCCTGTCGAGAATCCGAAATTGAGGAACCGCTAGAACTGGAAAAACTGAATACTGTCAACTCAAAAACAGAAATGTCAAAAAATAGCGATACAATTCAAGCAGGAATAGTCTCCAACGACGCCGACACTGATGAGACGATCAAAGACCCACCGATCAGACATGGTGGCCAATGGAGGACCTCGAAATAATGCTCGATTTAAACAGTGTGTGGAATAACCTTTCAACTTGAATCACAAAATACTCATACCATGCGAACGAAAAACTTGATAGCCGAAACAATTATATTCTTACTCCTACTCATGTGGGCATATACATTTGCCAGTAAGGTTCTTGATTTTGACACTTTCAGAAGGCAGATCAATGGTGCATACCTACTGTCCTCCATGGGATCAGCTTTGCCTTACTGTTTACAACTACTGCATTTATTACTTGTGTTACTGCTGCTAAAGAAGTCTTGGAGGAAAATTGGACTTATTACCTCGCTATCTGTTCTGCTGTTATATACAGGATATCTCATCTATATCTTAAAATTTGCACCAAGCATACCATGTTCATGTATTTCACTTTTTAGAGGGTTGAACTGGAATGATCAACTGTGGATTAATCTTGCGGTGCTGACGCTAAATATCATTGGTCTGATCATGTTTTCGTATAAAAGTCCGCCACACAGTAGTCATGTTCAGACCACGTACTAAATTTTAAAACTAATAACCAAAACAGGGGAAGCCGAAAACCTGAAACCCAGAGTAGGCAAAAAACTAAAGTTTAGCTTTTTGATCTATAAAAGCACCAAACATCATGAAATCACTTAGAATTACCTTAGGAGTTGCAGCAATTGCACTAGGTACGTTTACAGCTTTCTCTTTTGCTCCGGCAAAAGTTGATTCAAAATTATCAACAGGAGTTTTTTATTCAAATCCAGTAGATGGATCATGGACACCTGAACAAGTTATGGGTGAGGGGGATTGCAATAATGAAGAAGGACCAATATGCTCCCAAGAGTATGATTTATCAACACATGAACCAACTGATAATCCTGCATTGATTAAAACAGGTGAAAGAGAGGAGTAAATTTAAATAGGAGAACCAAAAAGGTTCTCCTTTCTGTTATAGAGAATTAATAAATCTAACAAATTCCTCACCTTTGCTTCTAGGATCAGGCGGGCTCCCGACCATTTTCCCATTTTGGTCAATAACAACCAATTTTGGATATGTTGTAAAATTAAGATATTTGATAAGGGGGTGATTAGCATGCTGTTCATCAGTATACAAATGTGTGGCATTTAGACTTGTAAATTTACCAATACCAGCTAACCACGTCTTTCTAGTATCTATATTTACAGAAATAAATTCAACTTTGTTCCTATCAAATCGAGTTTCCAACAGATCCAATGCTTTAGTAATTTGTGCACAGCCCACACATCCATAGAACCAAAAATCTAAAACGATAACTTTTCCTTTGTAGTCATTTAATCTGTGTACTGTCCCAGTACTATCCGGCAACTCAAATTTAAAAAATGTCGACCCAGGCGCGAGATTTAAGATATTATAATTATATAAATTTTGTACCTCCAGAAAAAAAACACTATTAATTGATACATTTTCACCATAAAAATTATATAAATCTTTCGCATTGTCACTAAGCATGTTCCTAGCTAAGTTGCTTAAAGTTAAATCCGCTAACAGATATTCCTTAATAGCAGAATTCTTATCAAAATTTTTAATTATTAAATTAGCGAAATCGATTGGATTGTTTTTTATGAAATTTATACCAGTTTGTTGTGCAGGATTGGTAAAAGATGCTAAATAGACATAATTATAAAGAACATGGGGTGGAAAATAATTTATCACCTCGGGATCTAACAAGACATTCATCCTTTTTTTCAGGATTATATACTTATCAAAGAAATATCGAACAGAATCGCTTTTATTTCTTGCTATACCAAGAAGTGGTATATCGAGGGTATAATGGTATTGGTAGGCTCGCAAGATATCTTTAGCATGTTGGCTTATCTTTCCTTTAAATGATCTGTATACTGAATCAATACAGTTTAATTTTCTGTCAGTAGTTTCAAAACGAAATTGCAGGGATTGATAATGAGGATCTGTTTTATAAATGGGGACGAGCGGTTTAATAATTTCTTTTAAAAAATCAATTTTCTCTTTTCCATTACCTGTAACCTCAATATTAAGTAATCCAAGCTTTTTCAGACTGGGTATTTTGATGTTCAAGCTATCACCCGGTTCAACCAATAAATTATACACCCCAGGAAATAATATGTTTCGACCTTGTGCTTTTATTACTATCATACTTGGCGTATCGATTTCGAAATCAAAGGAAAACAATCCTTGATCTGTTTTTGCCTCCAATAGCCTTTGATTGGCAATTTTTATAGCTTTAGGGTCGTTGATAATTAATTGAACTAATACAGACGAATCTTTACTTTCGGGAATGTATCCTGATACTTTTGTAAGTTTCTGGGTGAATCCAGCTATAGCTACTAGATTCATAAATATTATAAGAATTATGTGGCTTTTCATGGTTAATATTTGTTTTGCTCTAAGCCATTAAAATTGATAATATACTGCGGTATGGGCAGTACATACCGTGGATCATTTGGAGGCAATAAATAATTTTGTAGTCCTATTGACCTTTTAAGAGTCTTAGTATATTGTGGATCTCTATTTAATCGCTTTAAATCTTGCCAGCGAAGACATCTAGTAAGGAGTTCTTTTCTTCTTTCCAACAAAATTATGTTTAAAGATTCATCTTTTGTTGATGCCTGCAGAGAAACATACGTTCCTTTCTTGAAGCGTTTTTCCAAGATGAGATTTAGTTTTTGCATAGCAATAGCAATATTGCCAAGCCTTGCATTACATTCGGCACTAATTAGTAATACTTCCGGTGTTGTAGTGCCGGAAAACAAAGCGGATCTGTAATGACCTCTAAAGGAATATTTACCATCTGATTCCAATTTAAAAAATAAGTTCTTTCTTAGATCATTCTTATCATAGGTCCCATATAAAATACTATCAATCCTACCAGTAGTGGCATAACTCACCGCGATTCTTGGTTCTAATGGAATGTGGATTTCTTTACTTTGTATATTTAAAGGACGTGATGGAGAGCTATTAATAGAATTATAATCTTCAATAAAACTGTGATATTTGTAACTACTATCCGCAGCCATCCTAGCCTCTTCGTATTGATCCATGAACAAATAGGTTCTTGCTAACAATGCATATGCGCCACCCTTTGCGATATGAGTTAGTGAGACCTTTTGCAATGGCAACAAGCTACAAGATAATTTTAAATCAAAAACTATTTTCCGATAAGTATCTTCCAAAGATGCTCTGAAAATATTTTCATCTATATCATCTGATATTTTCAGAGGTATACCCAGATCAGTTTTCGCCGTTGATTGTTCATAATATTTACAAAATGTCATCGCTAGATTTAAAAACTGTCTACTGCGATGATAAAGGGCTGTGCCTTTTATACGATCATATAAATTAGCATTTTCATTTGTTCTACTAATTTTTTCAAGGGCAGCAAGAACGACATTGCAAATCTGAATTTGATTATAAGAAATATCCCATTCATCTTGATTTACTGTACCATATTGAATAAATTCTGAGACTTGCCAAGTTGCAAGATTCCTTAAAAAATCCCTTGGCAATGCGTTGAATTGTTCCGTAGAATATGTCGCATCGTCAGAAGACATTTCTGATGCACCACGACCATCATTTAAAAAGCTGGGATTGTTAAGTAACATATCCAGATCATTTAATTCAGTGGGTACAATCAATTTAATATCCTGCTTCTTTTCTAACCATTCTTTGGAGCAACCGCTTAATACACATAGAATATATATTATAACAATAAAATTTATCTTTTTCATAGGAATTGAGTTTAAAAATTACAATGGAGTCCAAATGTTAATGTTCTTACAGGCTTGTTTGAGGGGAAATCAGGATCTAATTCCATTTTATTCGCTTTCCAAAGAATTCCTAAATTATTTGCCAATGCAAAAGCTTGTAAATTTGTTACTTTCAATTTCTTTAAGAATGTTTCATTGAAGCTATATGACAAGCGAATATCTTGCAATCGAATATGGTCTCCTTTTTCTACCAGCGTTTCAGAATTCCTATAGTACTGATCTGTAACACTACTAGCTGGATAAATCATTGCAGGAACATTGGTCTTCATCTCATCTCCAGAAGCCTGCCATCTTTGATAATAGTCACCGTGACTTGCATAGTTATTATACAATGTAGTGTACATTATCGAACTGCGCCTAAAATAATAGCCGAAACGATATGTGATGTTGAAAGAAAGTTCCACACCCACACATTTAAAAGTATTCCGAAAGGCTCCAAAGTAAGGAGGTAATGCATTTCCATTAAAAATAAGATTATTAACAGGATCTAGTGCTAAAGAAGCTGTAATTTTCGTATATTCTGTGGAAGGTTGCCCGTCTAAGTATCCACGAGGCTGACCTGTTTCGGGGTCTAGCCCAGCCCAAGGATAAGAATATATACTAAATAAGGATTTACCTACAACCGGTGTATAAGTCGTAGGATTTCTATAAAGACTATTATCATTTAAAAAATTACTGATGCCTACTGTCCGCTGATATTTTGTCACTTTATCTTTGGCATATGAAAAAATTATATTTGTTAGCCAAGTGAAGTTATTTGTCTTAATATTTATAGAATTAAGTTCAATATCTAAACCTTTCCCCTCCATATTTGCCACATTTCCCCTGTAAGAAGAAAATCCAGTTGTGGGATCTATAGCACCATTGCCAATCAAATCAGTCCCTTTACGATTAAAGTATTCAATATTTCCTGACAAACGATTTCTTTTTAACGAAAAATCTATCGCAATGTTCCACATCCTATTTTTCTCCCATCTCAAGTTTTTATTTGGTGGATTAAGCAAATATGCTGCTGGTAGATTATTAGTATAATTCATACTGGCCATTGCCGTTGTGTAGGCAGTCAGTTTTCGATCGACATTTCCGCTATATCCATAGGTTGCTCTGAAACTTAATTCGGGTAACCAATCAATATTATAAAATGCTTCCTTATTAATATTCCATTTGCTTCCCAATGACCAAAGTGGAACAGATTTTTGATTGGTTTGTACACCAAATAAATTAGACTGATCTATGCGGGCACTACCTGATATAACATATCGTAAATCATAATTATATGCTGCATTAACATAATTGGATCTCATTCTGTCGAGCGTTTCAGAATAATCGTTTAAAGGGGTAATTGATTCCGTTATACCCTTCCCATATAGTTGAAATTGAGTCAAATTATCTACAATAAGACTCGATCCAATATTGGGGTCAAAACCGTACAGTCTATTTGAAATGCCATTTGCTTTTGTCTCACGAACTTCAAATCCTGCTATTGCATTTATCTGGTGTTTATTCCACTTTTGATCATAATTTAGTTGGAAACGTCCATTGAGCGCATTAAGCTCTGTATTGGAATTATCTAGCATCCCTCCCAAGGGAATATTTCTAATTAATGCATCGTCAGTAAATGTTGAATATAGATTGATTTGATTCCTCATGTAGTAACTTTCCTTATCGTAGTAATTTCGACCATTTCCCTTTTGATTTTCATATTGAAATCTGGCTTCAGCTGATAAAGATGGTAGGATACTGTACTTAAGAGCGGCATTCACACGCATCTCAGATTGCTTTATTTTATTGTCCTGATATTTAAGTTCATCAAGTGGAACAAAATTCCAATTAAGCAGCCCATCTGTAATTGCTTTTTGCTTAAGTATATTGCTATGATCTTTTGTTACAATTGAGGGATTTCCGTTATCATCAACCAATCTCGCATATGGATACATCTGCTCCTGTCCCATATTAGATAGCATCGAAACAACATTCGAGGTTGAGTTATTATTCTGATTGTAAGAAAGTCCAGCAGAAATCTCCAGTTGCTTAATTGGTCTAAACACCTGATTACTATTCAGGCTTACTCTATTGAATCCACTTTCCTTTTCCGAATTACTATTTTTGTCCAATCCCGCTGAAAAATAATATGTGTATTTATTTGTTCCACCATTAAAATTCAAAGCATATTGTTGTTTAACGCTATTTCTGTAGAGATACTTGCTCATTTCATCACGCAGGTCATATTTCCTCAGTGCGTCAATCTGTGCTGTAGCTTCATCAGCCGTCAGCAGTCCATTTTTTTTATCATTGAGTATGCTGACAACTGGTGAATATGGTCTATTTGATGCTGTATTGCTAATAATAGTATTGTAAAAACCCTTATCAAAAAGCATCTTTTCAATATCAATGAAATCGGTTGGTTTGATCTGTGGAATATAGTTCAGATCTGGCTTCTGTCCTATGGTGACATTAGATATAAACCCTATGTTCATAGGCTGGTCTGCTCGTCCTCTTTTAGTTTTTATGACGATCACACCATTACCAGCACGAACTCCCCAGATCGAAGCCGCCGCCGCATCTTTCAGAATATCAATGTCCTCTATGTCGTTCGGATTGATATTGTTGATATCACCTTCATATGGGAAGTTGTCTACTACAATTAGCGGTTGATCATTACCAAAAATCGTAGCTTGTCCCCGTATTGTTAGCTTCGGGCTTCCTGAACGCTCGTCAAATAAAATGGATGGCGCAATTCCTTTCAGCCTGCTGATCACATCAGTTGAAACCTGTCTATTAAAAGTAGCATTATCAACCTTGGAAAAAGACCCTGTTGCTCTTTCCTTTGGAATAGATTGATATCCACTGGCAACAACGGATACCTCATCTATAACATTGTTATTGGTTGTCAATGTTATACGGTCAATGTATTTTGCTGATACCGACAATGGCGCATAACCTAAAAAGCTGATCTTTAGCTCAAATTCAGTATACTCGGCTGGTAATTCAAAATTTCCGTTATTATCGGAGTTCGTCACAAAGTTGCTTCCCTTGACCTGAATAGTTGCCCCTGCTAATGGATTGCCCTTTTCATCGACGATCTTTCCTTTTATGGTTTCCTTTTTTTTTGAATTGGAAGTATTCGATGTTTTCCGCTCCTGCAAAATGATAATCCCATCCGCAATTTCAAATGCGATCGGTTGGTTTGCGAAGAGTGTTCGTAATGTCTCTTCTAATGACGCATTTTTCAGGTTTACAGTAATGGGGCCAACTTTTTTCAGTAGATCCTCATTGTAAACAAAATCATATTTGGTCGCTTTCCGAATTTCTGAAATTGCTTTTGACAAAGGCGCTTTATGCAAGGAAAGGCTAATCTGTTGAGCCTGTAAAGCTGTACCGCTGGCAAGCAGTATAAAGAGCGTTGCACTCTTTATACCATTGCGCAGAAGTTTTCTCCTGTGGGAAAACATATCCACCCATGGCGGTATGTTTTTCTTGTTGGAAAAATCATGTTTTTTCATAGATTTGTGTAGGGTTAAAAAGTAATTTTCGTTGCTGGAAATTTATGATGTAGACCCGATCGCCGGAGTGCGCTAACACTCCGGCATATTTTCAGGCCAACATATGAAACTATAAATTCTTATTTCTGAATCTCAATCCTCCTTCCTTTCGTTAGGTTGATCTGTAAATCTGTAATTTTTTCAAGTGCATATAACACACTGGAGAGTTTCTTTTCTCTTGAAATAGTTCCGTTAACCTTGATATTTGGAATATTGTTGTAATCAACGTCAACGTCATACCATCGTTCAATTTGTCTCAAGACTTCCTGCAAAGCTGCTCCTTTAAACTGAAACTCATTTGAAGTCCATGCTGTAAAAGGTTCGGTATCTACGGAATTTATGGCAAAACCGTCATTGACTAGCTTAGCTTGCTGGCCGGGAACAAGTATAACAGTTGCCTTGTCACGGCTACTTAACAATTCAACTCTTCCGCTGATTAACGTAGTTCTGACAGAAGGTTCATTGGAATAACTGTTGATGTTAAACTTAGTTCCAAGTACCTTCACCTGCTGGCCATTAGAAGCAACGATAAAAGGCTTTGCCTGGTCGTGCGCCACATCGAAAAAGCCTTCCCCCTGCAATTCAACATACCTGTCTTTATCAGTGAACTTTGTAGGATACCGTAAAGAAGACTCCGCATTTAGCCAAACTTTAGTACCATCGGGAAGTGTTATCTTATACTGTCCCTTACGTGGCGTTGTTAGTGTTGCAAACTGTACCTTATTTGGTGATATGCTCGTGCCATCCATATAGGAAGTGCCCTGCTCATCTACTTTTATAGCTTTTTTATCCCCTGCGAGCGAAAGAACTCTACCATCTTCAAAAGTTAGCGTTGCTTTATTACTTCCCGGAAGAATATCTCCCGATAAGGTAGTTGTTGCGACTTCTGTCGATAAAATCTTGTCTGACTGATAAAATTTATAAAGCCATATGGAAATTGAAATCGTGAAAAGGACTGCTGCTGCTGTCATAAGCCTGAACCAGATGCTCTTTGGCTGTGGCTTGTCAAGTATTTTATTGAATCTTGCAAGTTCATCTTTGGTTGTAGTACCTGATTCTTTCAGTTCGATTAGATCAACAGCCAATCGGTGTTGATCCAACAGCTGTTGGAAAATAACTCTATTGGATTCACTTTCTTCGATCCAGTCCTCCAGGAACTCCCTGTCCCAATACGGGAGCTTTTGTCCAGTAATATACTTATGGAGTAGTTCCGTGATCTCAAATCCATCGAACAATTCTTCCTCTTTCATGTTTCGTATTTATTATAGAAACGGGAAACATAGAGGGCTTGTCCAAAAGAAAATGAAAATATTTTAAATAAAATAACACTGGAATTTTTCAGCTACTTTTGCCGGTAATAAAAATGCTTACAATATCATCGGATAGTTATCCTAGATAGTCCATATATTCATCAAATGTAAAAATGGATAAATTCGCATTGTTCTCCCTACCTACTTTCAGCATGGCCTTATCAGAGGTTACAAAATACAATTTATCATTTTCGATCTTATGCTCTCCGACATTTAACATCAATTGGGTGTCCCACCAAAAATTAGCTCTATTATTTTCAAACATATTGATCTGGCTGTTTATTATATTTTCGTAAACTGACTTGTACAATGCAATATACTCTGGAAAATTATTCACAAATTTAGTGCACAAAAATGTCCACTGAACCTCATCTGGCCTAACTAGTGTAGGATGTTCTAAAGCATAATAATTAAATACTGGCTCTATATACTCTCGTGCTAAAAATTGAGAGAACTCAGCGGATCGGATCTCATTTAAAAGTTTCCTCCGCTTCTCTTTATTATTAGGAAAAACAGCCCAATCTTCCATCTCAGGATCATATTCCTTTAGCTTTGTCAAAAATGATGTCGCGTATAAGTGCTCTGCATTTTTTACGAAACTCTTGGTTTTATTAAGGTTATCTTCCAAACGCTCAAAGATTTCATTGGTGGGAGACGTAGCCAAATCACGTACAATTTCAATAAATGCATTGCCTGTTTGCACTTTCTTTTCACTTGATAATCCAAACATATATTTGGCCACAAGCATTTCTGGTCTAGCTAACATTCTAGAAAACCCATTATCAAAACAATGAAGATACATTGCTTTAATCGCGTTTAAAGACTTTTGAAATAAACTGCTCCCACTTCGGCCCGCGACATGTGCCAAGAGTTCCTGTATGACAATTGGACTAATGGATGCTTCCAGGTTATTTTTCTTTTCCTTTGCTCGGATCTCAAGCATGTAATCATCTAAATCATCAAAACTTAAATCTTTAATTAGGTACCTATATGCATTGGTATCAAATACTACTCTTTCCATTTATTATTGTTTGAAATCATACTTCTCCACGAGAAGAAATTAGGAATTAAAACGCTAAAAATACAGATATTTAACCAAAGAAATAAACTTATTTAGGTAGGAATAAAGGATGGTATACAAGTTAAATGCATAAAAGCAAAAGTGCAATCCCCTTATTGGAAAGGGTCTTTTTCAATATGGAAATAGCCCGTGCCTTCTGGCTGTTTACAGTGCTGACACTAATATGAAATTCTTCGGCGATCTCTTTAGGTGTCATTCCATCCATTAAACTTTGCATAATATTCCGACATTGTTCGGGAAGAAGCTCAATAGATTGACTCAATTCAAGAAGTACCTCTGTATGGATCATTTTGCTCAATATGTTCTCCTCATCGAGTTCCTCTAGCCCCTGCGAATATTTGTTCATCCGATTTAACCGTACCTTCTCTTTCTCAATAACATCAAAGCACTTGTTTTTTGTGGAGATATACAAAAATGCTCTAACACTGTCATAACTTTTAAAGGTTTCCCGTAATTCAAATGTTTTGAGCATAACGTCAAGAACAATCTCCTGTGCATTAGCCTGATCAAAATTGACAAGTAGTCTATGGGCAAAAAAGATCAATGCGGGATGGTAGATCCGGAAAAGTGTATCCATTGCTCTCCTATCACCGCTTTGGAACTTTATTAGCAGTGCCTTTTCTTCGATCTCTTTTCTGGATGTCATAATAAGGCTATTGTTAGAAGAGTAAAGTTAGAAAATATTTATTTCAAAAAAGAAATCTTAAGGTCTGCAAAAAGTAGATTTGTTTATTAAGCGGCATTAATGGTAGTAATAAATCCTGAATAACAGCAATGTTCAGCTCATTATATATCAAAACAGCTTGTTTTCCAGCACTAAAAAAAGCCGAATTATTTGCTTAAATCTAATTTTGATTGCCTCGATACTCAAGAATAGTTAAATTTGTTATTAAGGCAAATACTTCCGTATAATTGGATTGTGATTTCCCTGTAATAAAGCCATCCTATCACCCTAAGATTTGTAAAAGTATATGAATATAATAAAAGTACAGGACTTCAACAGAAAACTTACTGATGAACGACTTCACAATCATAACAGATACCAAAATGAACTGACAACCCTTTATCGGGAGATTATTTCCGGTATGGCTACGGACTACTTTGAGTATCGGAACCATATACCAGCTTTCTTACATAGTTTAGAACAAAATAGTGATCATTCTCTTCCGTATTCCATTGATCTTTTCCTTGAGCTATATAACAAACTTCTGGGCTCAAAGAACTTTAATTTATTTGACCTCTCTATTATGGATCATAAACCGGATGATCATACAATCAAAATGATGGAGCCGATTTTAGAAGCTTCCTATAAAAAGAAAAAAGAACAGAGGTTATCAGAAAATAATTTTGATATTTCAACAATTTCCGATCAGAATAAAAAAAAGATGGCTACTTTGGTTATCCGGAAATTTCAGAATGATGCCAAGCAATTAAATTGGGATGAAGGTCTGGTTATCTCAAATATATCTCTGGCAGGATTCTTACGTCAAATACTGCTAGCACTCAACAATCCAGAATTATTTTATCATAGCGTTGGGCTTATTGTTGATAGGTTAAGCTCCTCCGAATATTATCAACCCGGACGCGATTTTGCAGAAGAGGTCATACTGTCATCCTATAAAGACGGTATCCCTGAAGCGGGTTATTTTAATAGTTTCCGCATATATTCCAACATTGGTAGCATCCATGCTTCTTTAATTTATATTAATCTTGCTTTAACCTGCTTACTAGAAAAGAAACCGCCGTATTCAGATAGGTTAACAAGGGAAATTATCTGGCAAAGCTTTAAATTTTTTAGAAATGTTAAATTTTATGAATTTGCCATTGAATTGTATACTGAAATCCCTGCAGAAATCAATTTTCCGGCCTATGAAAGGAGATCTCTCGATCACGGATATTTCACCGTTTTACTAATGATGCATGATCAATCTCTTCCATCGAAATTACTCGATTATCTGCGTACAGAAAGAGAAAACATCTTGGCTGGAGGAATTAACGACGCTACGCCTTGGCTTCTAACCCTATACAATATCAAAAGAACTTACCCATCTGCGGACTTTAGTGCCAGTGGATTTGGTTTTTTTCTTTCCACATTTGAAATGATTGTTCCACCGGAGAACGTTAAAAAATACAAGGATATCATTCATGCGGATTCAGAGGATCTAAAAAAGCATTTAAAGGAATCTCTTGTTAAATTGAATGAAACAAGAAATACAGCAGACTTTGTTTACGATAACAAAACTGCCATCATGATTTCAGAACGACTTATTGACTATAGCACAAAAAAGGAGAATGCTGCAGCTTTCCTTTTGTCCATGGTACTAAAGTCTGATTACAGTATCCTGTTTCAAGAAAAAAAATCAGCCGAACTTGTCCCATTAATTCTACCGGAGATAAATGTTGATGAATTAGAAACACTCTATGATAATACGGAGGAATTTAAAAAGGAACTATCACTCAGTACCAGGATCGCAATGTGCTGGCTTGCCTCTGCGGAGGAGCAATTATCCGAGTTGCAGTTATTTAATGATGTATTTTCATTTCATCTTCTTAAGGACTGGAATCATAGTATATATAAACAATTACTTGATAGTGACTATTTTGTTGATCTTGAATTTAATGATACCGTAAAAGAGAGTCGAAGTATACGACAGGTCTATCCCGAAGAGTATGAAAATGAAGAAATTAGAATGATCAAACAGCTTAGTATTGGAAAGTTGTCAATTCATAATATGGCTCAGGGACTGTATATTGTAAATGATATGGAGCTGGCAAGATTTCCTCATAACTTATTTCTAAATGGCGTAGGCGACTTTATCGCTAAACATATTCCTGTTACTAATGTCCTTTCGACCGAATGGCTTTTAGAAAAAAAGGGAACTAAACCATTACATTTTGATTACAGGAAATCTATCTGGATACCTATTGAAAGTGGAGATATTCCGCTGAGCTACTTATATGGAAATATTGAAAATACGCTGCAAGAATTTTCTTTTGTTGTTCATCAGGAAATACAATTACAAACTCCTCTATCTGCGGAGATCAATATAGTATGCTCGCACGGTGCAAAAAACATTTCCGACACCCAAATGATCTCTCAGGGAGGTAACTTCACATATGACTTAAACACCATCATTGGAAAAGGGAAAATTTTGATCTTCTTTGTTTGCCATTCAGCCTCTATGAAAACAGAGTTTTTCAGGAACAACGTAACGTCTTTGATTAAGAGATTTATTGCTCAGGGCTATGATGCTGTCATCGCGCCATGCTGGGCACTAGATGTTACAGTTCCAAAATATTGGTTACCAGAATTTTTAAAGTCATTTGAAGAAGGTCAAACTGTATCAGAGGCGATGTTCAATGCAAACAAGAAAGTATATGAGCGATATCCTACACCAGCAGCTTGGGCATGTTTACACCTATATGGAAATCCGAATCTAAAAAGAGATATCAATTAACAAAATAATACAAAATCTGAATTAATTTACTCTTTTAACTTGCTATCAAAACCTATTCTTGGTAATCCAATTTCATGTTCCTGAGGATAAGGTGCCCGAAAAGTCATACTCACATCTTCTTTCATACGTTGCTGTGCTTCGTATTTCTTATCCTCATCGTGCGAATATCGTGGATCAGGAATAAATGGCATCTTTGCCATTTTAGTTATTGTAATCGTAGGAAAATGAAAGTCTACTTCTACTATTCCCAAAAGCAGATAGCACCCACCCCCTTGAAATGGATACTTTTCAAGAGAATCTGGAAAATGAGCCGTATCAAAGTAATTTCCATTGACATCGACCCAGGTTCCAAAATACATAGTCCCCCTCTTTGTAGGTACATGCTTACGCGAAATCAGATATGCAAGCATCTTCACCTGCTTTTTATGGTATTGTACAAGGTCATTGGCCATCACAGTTCCTCTGTACTTTGTCTGCAACAGATCAAAGGGTGTGCAAGACACCGGAAAAGATAGAATCTCAATCTCATCAAATGCATCTTCAAAGATGTTCCTTTTCAACTCTGGAAATTTAAATTCCTTCACAGGTTCTTCAAACAACGTTTCAAATCTACGTTCGGGTTTAAAGTCTCCAAGCAATACCCTTGCTTTTAAAAGCAATTCATTCTTCGGTACAGCAGTAAACCGAAATGCCCCAATAAAAATCAAAATCTGCAATGTTTCTATACCAATAGGTATTCGTTTGATAAAATCTTCAATGGATTTGTATTGTCCATTTCTTCTCCTTTCTTCGGGAATCAATTGTCCGAGTCTTGATTCAACTTTTTCAAGATGCATAAATCCCAAATAGATCTCATCGCCATAAATCGTAGCTTGGTGCTCACTCCTGTTTACACATGGATTCATAATCTTTCCACCAGACATCCTTGCTTCATGAACATACACCTCCGTCCGGTAAAAACCACCCATATTATTGATAACTGACACCATAAACTCCAACGGATAGTATACTTTCAGATATAAACTCTGATAACTTTCTACAGCGTAAGATGCAGAATGTGCCTTGCAAAATGAGTAGCCTGCAAATGATTCAATCTGTCGGTAAATCTCTGCACTCAGTTCTTGCGGGTGTCCCTGTTGTCTGCAAGATGCAAAAAAATCGTCTTTTACTTTTTGAAGTGCCGAAAGTGACCTACCTTTTCCGCTCATTGCCCTTCTGAGAATGTCACCATCCGCTGCGGATACTCCCCCATAATGCAGCGCAATCTTAATAACATCTTCCTGGTACACCATGATGCCATAGGTATCTCCGAGTTGCTCTTCAAAAACTTTATGAAAATATTCAAACTTATCTGGATTGTTGTGCCGAAAGATATATTCCCGCATCATGCCACTCTGCGCCACTCCTGGTCTAATTATCGACGATGCTGCCACCAGAACTTTATAGTTGTCACATTTTAACCTTCTAAGCAGCCCGCGCATTGCAGGACTTTCGATATAAAAACAACCTATTGTCCTTCCCTGGCTTAAAAATTCATTGCATTTTTCCTCATCCTTGGAAATGTTAGTGTCTTTGATGTTTACCTTAATTCCTCTTTTCTCTTCCAGAAGCCTAACTGTATCATTGATTGTACCCAGACCCCGCTGGGATAAGATATCGAATTTCTCAAATCCGATTTCCTCTGCCACATGCATATCCCACTGCACGATCGGAAATCCCTTGGGCGGCATTTCCAGTGCAGTAAAATTTGTCAGGGGTTCCTCAGAAATAATAATCCCACAAGAATGCATGGAACGCTGATTTGGAAACTTTTCTAAGAGCTTTCCATATTTCTGAACTTGCTGTACTATCTCATCTCGAAATACTCTTTCAGGATATTTCGACAATTCATCGAGTTCCTCTTTCGGTAAACCAAACACCTTCCCTACCTCCCTGATAATAGATCGGTACTTAAACTCAACATTCGTCCCACAGAACGCAACGTAATTTTTACCATAACGGTCAAAGATATAATCCAATATAGTATCCCGATCCTGCCAGCTCCAATCGATATCAAAGTCCGGTGGGCTTTTTCGGTTCTCATTTAAAAACCGCTCAAAATAGAGATCGAGTTCCAAGGGGCAGATATCGGTAATACCCAGACAGTAAGCGACAATACTATTTGCACCACTACCCCTACCAACATGCATGAAGCCCACACTATTACTATACCTGATAATATCCCATGTGATCAGGAAATATCCACTAAAATTAAGTTCATCAATAACTTTCAATTCCTTTTCGATCCGCTGTTTTGCCTTTCCGTGACTTTTCCCATATCGCCTTTCCAGTCCAGTAAAAGCTAACCGTGTTAAAAGTCGCAGGTCGTCTTTCTTAGACCCTGTATAAAATTTTTTATTGCGTGGTGTTTCGAATGTAAAATCAAAATAGCACTCCGAAAGAACTAGAGTTGTATTCTGGATAATTTGCGGATAATTCCGGTAGGTATTTAAAATTACTTGTGGTGATTTTAAATATGCTGTTTTCGAGCAAACTTCACTTTCTGGTAATTTAGAAAGCAACATATTATTATCAATAGCCCTCAAAATCCGGTGCAGATTGAATTCTTTCTTCGTGCTGAAAGTCACAGGGTGTAATATGACCATTTTGGGAATTAACCTTTGATATTCTTTGCGGATCAAAATATTTAGTTGTTCCTCCTGAATTCCAATATATTCATTATCATCAAGCTGTTCAGGTCTGTGAGCATTCAGTGGATAAATGATAAAACAGTTTGCAAAATCTGGTCGCTCAGGTAGATCGATACCATCACAATTATGAGATGCTAGAATCCGATTTACCTCTCCTATCCCTGTAAATTCTTTTGCAATGACAATATAGAGCAATTCACTCCCTTTACGTATCTCAACACCAACAATCGGCTTTATTCCTTTCTCTTCACATTTTTTCTTAAATTCATAAATGCCCGTAATCGTATTGATATCAGTAAGAACAAGCTCTTTAATACCCATTGCGAACGCCTGGCATACAAGATCGTCAATGGATAACGTTCCATAACGTAAGCTGTGATAGGAATGGCAGTTCAAATACATAGTTGAGCAATTAGCGTGAAAAATTAAAACCCACGGCCCTGCCGACCGCATCTTTTCCGAAACGATTCTTAATATTATCCATTGCCTGATAAAGGTTGATGAGCTCAGCATTATCCTCAAATAAATTCATCTGATAACTACCGTGGACAAGATCAGTAAATCTTAAACCCACTAAACGGAGACGCATCCTTCGCACATATACCTTATCGAAAAGTTCAAGCGCAACTCTTGCCAAAGTATGATCAGATGATGTATAGCTTACACGGCTCTGTTTGGTTTCGGTATCAAAATTTGAATACCTGATCTTAATTACTACGGTTGCTGCCAACCATTTTTCTTGGCGAAGCTGATGGGCCAACTGTTCAGCCATTCCCGAAATAATACTTCTAACTTCATACACATCCATCGTATCGCTATTAAAGGTTCTTTCTTTTGAGATTGATTTTCTCTCTGAATATGGTACGACAGGAGTTTCATCAATTCCATTGGCTTTCTTCCATAGATCAACACCATTCTTTCCGATCATCTGTTGGAGCACCTCAACCGGCATTTCAGATAAAGTGCCTATAGTTCTTATTCCAACTCTTGAAAATAGCTGAAAAGTTGCATTCCCTACCATAGGCATCTTTTTGATCGACAAAGGGTTTAAAAATGAATGAACGCCTACTGAAGGTATCTCACGATGACCGTGAGGTTTGGATTCCCCCGTTCCAATTTTGCTCACTGTTTTATTTATTGACAACGCATAACTGATCGGAAGTCCTGTTTCTTTTTCAATTCTGGCACCTAACTCATTCGTCCATTTATATGCCCCGAAAAATTTATCCATACCGGTAAGGTCAAGATAAAACTCATCGATGGAAGCTTTCTCCATTACCGGTGCGCTTTCTTCAATAACTTCTGTAACAGTTTGGGACATCTTACTGTACAATTCCATATCGCCCTTCACTACTTTAGCCTGTGGGCAAAGACGTAGCGCCATTTTCATTGGCATGGCGGATCTAACGCCGAAAGTTCTTGCTTCATAACTACAGGAAGAAACCACACCGCGGTCTCCTCCACCAACAATCAATGGGATACCATTAAGCTGTGAGTTTACAAGCCGCTCGCAGGAAACAAAGAAGGTATCTAAATCCATATGTACGATAGACCGATTCATGTTTACTAAATTATTTAGCAAAATTGAGAAGATTTATCACAATTTATATTACTTTTGTTGTGATAAATTGTCACAAAATGTCAACACTCTCTATTCTAGCGGATAACATAAGGTATTTGCGACTTAAACAGGCACCTAATCTCTCACAAGAAAAAATTGCTGAGAAATTGATGATTTCCAGAGACTCATACGCAAAATATGAGACTGCGAAATACACTCCTCCCCTGGATGTATTGTTAGCTATTTCCCGCTATTATCATATCAGTACAGATCTATTATTGACTGTTGACCTAAGAAAATATAAACTGGAAGAAATGCTCAATCTGCCGGATAACAGAATACTGCTTCCTATAAAGACGGACTCATTAGGGGAAAACAAGATAGAAATAGTTCCTTACAAAGCTAAAATGGGCTATCTTAAAGGATATGCAGATCCTGAATACATCGAGGGGTTACAGACAATGTCTCTTCCATTTCTAAGAAATGGTAAGTATAGGGCTTTTCCCGCAGAAGGCGATTCCATGCCCCCTTACAAAGATGGCACGTATGTTATTGGAGAATACGTAGAGCGTATTAGTGATATAAAATTAGGTAAAGTCTATCTCCTTATCACGCGCACCGATTTTATATTTAAGCGGATAGAAAGCGTAAATAAAAAGTCCATCACCGTGAAATCAAATGAAAGCTTCTATGAAAACTATGAAATTCCTTTTTCTGACTTATGGGAAATCTGGCAACATGCTGGCAGCTATTCACCTCAGGAACTTGAAATTATTGACTTTGCAAGCGAAGATGTAAAATCAATGTTATTGAGATTAATGCAGGAAATAAAGGAATTAAAGGCAGCTATAAAGAATTGAGTGAATTTAGGAAACAATCGGGAGGATGTCACCTGAGGAGACTCCCGATTGTTTTTGAAGATAACTGTTGCTATTCAGATTCATATTTAACCCAGGCACAGCCTGAAATATAAACTGCAAATTCGGTATCCCCAATGTGGCAGATCGTAAACTCGTCTTCCCTATCCGTATTGAATTTTTTAGTGAATTCTACACCCCCAAAAATAAACTTTTTATTCTCCGGGAGCGATCCTAGCGTTATTTCTTTCGTCATTATCCCAAAAATAATAAACAAAACACAGAGATTTTACGGTTTACCGTAATTCTTTGAAATAATCAGATTTATATTTTGATCAGCTTCGATATAAAAGAAATATCCGAACTTTTAACTATGACCCTAACACCAGAAGGATATTCTATCATGACTGGAGTTTCAGCATAGTTAGAATCTCCTTCCACTGCATTCCCGTTCATTAATTCATTTCTCACAATCTCCAGTGTATGACTTTGCGGTGGAGTTGGCTCATGAAAGGTTTCTGAATTTTTCACTTGAACAGATAACATCGAATCGGAGACACCATGTTGTTCCAGATATGGATTGATTGGTTTTCCGGTTTCTTTGTGCTTCAAATATGCAAAATAGCTATATGGTCGTGGTGTAAAATTCAAAAGCCAGGCCGCCATTTCTATAGCTAGTTCAGAAGTATTCTTGTCCTTTTTCAGAAAGTAAATTAAAGGCTTAAATTTTGCCGGATTTATCATTTTAACTTCCAAAAGCGAAACCTCATCCTTCATGGACTTATCCATGAAATTTTTGAGTGTACGCATATCATAATGGTTTGAAATTTCCATGTAGCTCATAATACACTCATTTCTAACCTTTGCTGGGGTTAAGTACAGCATATTATTTGAAATTATCCCTTGTTCTTTGAGTGTCAAATAATAGTTTCTTACAGCATCTCTATATTCATTCGTCATAATTTGAATTATTTATATGTCCTAACTATGATTTAAAGTTCATAATTTTTGGCATAATTTAATAATTCCGGACTGCTATAATACTATAATATCTTTTGTTAAATGGAAATTTATTTGAGTCTACACTTAAAAACTAAACCGAACTAATGGGACAACCTCGTGTCTTCATATTTTTTTCGTTCAGTTTTCAAAGAAACCAACCATTCCAAATACATTCCTTCAGGCATATTTCGATAACCTATTTCATGAATATGCTTATATTCTTTATTCAACAAAGAAAGCAATTCTTTTGCTTTTGGTTCAGTAGCAACTAATTTTTGATATTGCTCCTTATGAGTTTCAGCTTTTAAAATCAATGCGGTCACTAAATAAGGATAAACCTGTAAAGCTCTTTCCGCACATTTCAGGGCGAAGCTTCCATCATTTTCGGGAAACGATCTCTTGTAGCCATTTGCAAGATCCACCAAACATAGGGCAAGACTTTCACGATCAGTTAAGGCCTTCATATAAACACCGTTCTGTATCGCATCCAAATGTATAAATCCCGATGCCATAAGCCATGCATCCTGCGGGAAAACACCACTCGTCAATTCCGTATTGTACCAACCTATTGACTTTATATTATGCTTAATATAGATGTGGTTTGGAGCTAGCGCCAAACTCGCATCAGCACCAATCTCTTCTGCAAGTATTTTATATAGGTATGGTAGAGAATTACAGTTACCTTTCTGCGTATTGACCAGTTTGGAAACAAAAAGGTTTGTTAACTCTTTATGACCAAATACGTCATTAAAATCATAAGAAAAGGGTTTATAATGAAGCGTATCCTTATTCATAACAATCGGTGTTTCTTGGCAGATAATTGAAAATATAGCGGCATATTTACTCACAGCTACTTTATCGTTTCCGTCATAGGTCAAGTCTCTACTTGCTATAATTTTTTTTGCAAAGTTGGCCATGAATTTTATTTTCCGGTTTACTTCGACTGTATCCAGCTTACCTTGATAATAAGCATCTTCAACACTTAGCACAGCACTTTTAAAACTATAAGCCTGTTTATCAGCCAACATATTATTTATCGTCTGAAAAGCATCATCGTAAAACTTATTTTGCTGTGCTTTGGCAAAATTGGTTATTGAAAGAACTAGGGTAATAATAAAGTATTTCATAATTTGGAACTCTTAATCATAAAGAGTATTAGATTTTATTGTTATCAAGATGATCAATGATTTCGATCACCAATACATCATCGGTTTTTTTATCATATTTCGCAAGGAACAAATCTATTAGTCGGCTTAGTTCTTTCAACGAGCACAGACGTTCATAACTAATATTATCCTCTTTTAGCAATTCTCCCATGCCTCTTTTTGACTTAAAAAACCGATATTCTGTATCTGTACTAACAGAATGTTCTGCAAAAATTATAATCTTGTCAAAATCCAGCTCTATATACTGATCGCCTAACAAGGTAGCTAGTGAATTGCGTCTGATTGCTTTAATAATATTTTCTAATTTCATCTCTATCGCATTTCATAATTAATTTCATTCAACAAGGTTCAATACTTTCCAGCCATCCTTGCCAGAATACCATACCCACAGTCTATTTATAGTAACTGTACCGTCACTGTAAATAACCTTCTCCTCTATTAATTGCTGATCTTCTCTTTGATATTCCATGGTGAAAACCCTGTCTAAACCTTCAAATTTGGGGAACCCATTTAACTCTAACTCTTCAAAAAATGATACTTTCAAGGCTGATGTTATCATCTCATGGGTCTTCTCATTAATCTCCACAGAATGTTCTACCATAATGTTCTCAGCTTCCTTTCTGAAATCTTTACAGGAAATAATTCCATCAAGATCTTTGTGACTATAAAACTCCTCAATAGCTAAAATTGCACCTTCAGGCGTAGACCGGTCTGGTCTGAAAAAATCATTCCCTTCATCAATTCGAAATCCACATTCTATTTCAAAATTGAGTTTTTCCTCTTCTCCCAGCGTATTCCAATAATGTCTTATAGAATAGCCTCCAAGCATTCTTTGCCCCTCAATAATCATCCAGTCTATAGCTGTATTTAAAGGGACTTTTTTCGGCTCATTATTTTCAGACAAAACTCCACAGTAATAGCTATCTTCAATCCTAATATTTTCTAACCAGACAAAAATGCCATTCTCATTCTGAAATTTGATCGCAGAATAACCAGAATAACCACTTTTAACAAGCTCGTTGAAATACCAGATTGTGTTTTTTGCTTTATATAATAAATAGAGATATTCTTGATTTACCTCTAACTGAAAACTTTTATTCATGTTTCACAGGTGAATGTCACCGTTGTTTTAGGGTTACATTATTATAGTCGAGCAGACATCTTTTAATTTATAACTTTACACATCGCATTTTGGGTTATACAATGCAGTTCAAACAGATCAATTTATCGAGGATTATTCATCACAAAATAGCTCTTATCCACTGTGCCGATTTCAAAAATCGTTTTGCTGTATCATCCCCCCATTGCGCCCCATAATCAAACTCAAAGTTTTTGCAATTGTCATTTTTCAAAACTGTATTGGCGGTTAGTAAAAGCTTTTTACTATCAATAGTTCCTGAAAGCTCCTGAAATTTCTTCTTCCAACCTGCGGATGGATTAGCACCACGCCCAGTGTCAAAGAAATTAATAAGCTGAACTTTAATGTCAAAATCATCCCAATCGTCTTCAGCAATTTCTAAATTAAAAATGCCATTCAAGATTTTATAACAGCCCTGCTGATTTTCCACTTGAAATTTTTTCAGATAATCAATTAATGCGACATCCTTAGGCGAAACCAATTTCAAAATCTTTTTAAAACAGATAATATCATGGTGAAAGGTCTTTTGCTGAATAATGTGCAATATATTTTTCAAAGTTGAAAACTTAACTTCGTTAGTAGCCTGTTTAAAAATCCCACGAACATGTTCTATTTTTAGAATGTCTTCTATGAAATTACTGTTGGGCGAAACGAAATAGTTATCTCTAAGATAAACAGTAATATGAAAAAAATCTTCTGGCGAATAGACAGTCATCTTATCATTTACTAACTTGGATATCAAATTATCTCTGAGTAAAGCTCCTAATCTGGCTACATATAACGATCTTAAAAAAGCACCATTAAATTCGTTATTATAATTTAATAACTTAGGCAAAATGTATTTATAGCTTTTTCGCTCAATTTCTGCTGAAATCAGTTCGTTAAAAGCGATTTCGAGGTCCCGTTCTGTCGTTAATTGTTCTACTATATCACTAGTTGCATCTTCATGCTTAAAAAGTAATAAGTCAAACCAGTTTTGGATTTTAATGAAATCACTCTCAGAAATAGCTAGTTCCCTAGCCAAGATTCTTGATTTTGCCAGTTCATCTTTTTTAAAGATTAAATATTTTTCATCCATTGCTACGACTTTCTATGGTGATATTTTATTTATATCTATGATCGTTGAGTATCATAAACCAATAAACCATCATCGAACCAAACATCTTCATAGCCTTTATTGTCAATCAAAAATCGATTGCCAGGAGGAAGTCCCAAAAATTTTACTATGTCAGGAAAACTTTCCAATAAATGAAAAATATGAATTGGTTTAAAAAAATCTTCGGATTCCGAATACTCTCCGGCCCATATATACCAGCCAGAAGTATCTCCTTCGGGAAAATGTCTCAATCCATTTAAAGGTATTTCACCACTATTGAAGTTATCAGATATACCAATTTTCAAATCAAGGCTTGTATTAAAAAAATCCTGATTATATTTTATGCAAATCTCTTTTTGCTCTTCTATATATTTATTTTCCATTTGTTCTTTGTTGTATTATTTTTTTCATTTCCTTAGAGTATTGACTCATTGCTGCTCCTTGTTTTGCAGAACAAGTTTGACACTGAGAATTCACTGCATTTAATGATTTCATTCGTTTTGTATCAATAGTCCCCGTTTGGTAATGTTCTTTGACAAGTTCATATTTATGATTTGCTACCATTTTTGTATCTGTAACCCCACAAGTGACGCAAGGCTCTCCTTGAACTGCCGCACGTTGTGCAGCGGTTGTAGCATTATTAGGTCTTTTATATAGTGTATTTGTGACCGGTTCTGTAAGAGCATTTTTTGTGCCACTTGCTTCTGCACCCAACAATGGAGCAACACTTCCAGCCATTTCAAAAGCCTTCCCAACTGGCGTAGTTGCGCTTGGGGTATTCACGTTCATATTTGGATCTGGACTAAAAGTCGCAATCATCCAAACGTCATATATGCCATTAATAGCTGAACCTACTGCTGAAAGTGTAGAAGAAATGGCATCTCTTGTAAAATTAGACAGTTGAAGAGCACCTGTAGCCCCACCCGCTGGAAGTGATTGAGCTTGGCCATTAAATCCTAAGTAAACAGCACCAGCATCACCTCCTTGGCCTTGTATAGTCGCATTACTAATTACAGATCCGTCAGCTTTATATTCACTAAAACCTTTTGATTGATAATTATCTGCTGTTAAATCACTTTGCCATTGCCAGACATTATCTTTACCTAATCCCCATCCTAAGCCTTCTCTTCCATCAGGATCAATATTGCTGATAGGATTATTAAATACATAATTATATGGCGTCCAGCTTGAGAACTCTTCACTTAGTGGGTCGGGACTTATCCAACGACCATGTGTATCTCCAATTGGTTGGGCATCTGGATCGTCGAGATCGACTTCCAGAAAATCGACAACCTCACCCTTTTTGACATTGAAGCGTACTGATCCGATAGTGACAACACTATCCTGATCGTGAAATTCAAGGTATTTTCCTTTGCTTAATGTTGCAACTTTTGGATAGTACCCATATTTTTTAAAAGGATTTCCAGCAGCAATATTCTTTCTCCTTCTCTCGGCCTCTTCCGGACTAAGACTATCTCTAGTTTTTAGAACTTCCGCCATGTAAGGACGGGAGCGCTCTTCTTTTGTCAGCTTAACAGGATTGATCCACTCCTTTTTTTGGCTAACCTTTTTCTTGTGATTTACCTGCGCTTGGGAAAAGCTTAGCAGGAACAACACAAGAAAAAATAAAATCTTTCTCATAATTTATTTGTTTTTGGTTAATGGTTAATAATTCTCTAAGTATTCTATAATCTTTAGGCTTTTCCTTTTTTGGCGGCACCGGTTTTGGTCGCTCCTTCGCTTTCCTAAGTTTCTGCGCATTTATGATTTTAATACGCTCGGCGATTTCGTCACTTTTTTGCTTGTTTTCTGTACTCCTTAATGAGCCAAGCCATTTTTCATATTGGTCAAGTGGCATCTGCGTAAAGCCTGATTGGTCTATATAATCGAAGTCAGACTTAATTTGAAGAAATTGTTCTTCCAATGGTGGATAATTACGGATATTTTGTAGCTGATCCTTATTTTCAGGATCAATACCAAATCTAGCACAGGCTTGCATAAAGCGCATTTGATCGGTATTGCTCTTCCATAGCGTAGCATTAATATTATTTGGATTTAATGCTAATGCTTTATCTAAAACTTTGGATACAAATTCATCATAACCATATTTATGAATATATCCACTGGCAAGATCAACATAGGTCTGTGATAAGATCTCCTGCTTACTTAGGTTCTGCATATACAATTTATTCTTTAATGCCTCAGCCTTGATATAGCCAGAATTAAGCACAAATGAATTGGCAGAAAACATTCCATTGGTGAGCTCTACACTTAGCATTTCACCATCAGCATCTTTAAACCGAATGTAGGAGTGATTAGGAGACATAACCAGATAAGCTTCTGCACCGATCTGTTCAGCTAAAATAAGGTATAACAAGGGCATCGAATGACATTGTCCTGTATTGGTTTTCATCAACTTGGAAACAAACATTTTGGAGTAATCCTTTGCGCCCATATAATCATCAAAATCATACTTCATTGCTTTATGCACTACTTTTCCGTTAAGTTTACTGTCTTCCGCGAAGTATTTGAAAATGGATAAGTTTTTAGAAACATTGTCGGAATCTTCAATTCTACTATTTTTTATTTCTTTACGAATGATATTTGTGGCTTTCTGGATTTGACCCTGATAAGTTACCTGAAAATTTCTATCATTGTTATTGTATGCATTTTCCACTATAAAAACTGCATCAGCAATTGAATAACTTTCAGAATCAAGTTTTGAAAGATGTTCAAATGCATTGTAATATGCGCTAGTTCCTTTCTTGTCTGACAATGGAGATAGCTTAAAATTTCTTGAAAATGCTTCCGCACGAATCTCTGCCATCTGACGTTCAACTTCTTTATTTAGATGCTCTTGATCGGACTGGTAATTAACTTTCTTCTGTGGATTTACATAATTTGGGTAATTATTCATTCTAGAAGACAAATTGGATGTCTCATTCCGAATCACCGGAACACTATTTAAATTAGCTTGCTGAGGAGTTTCAGGAAGTTTTGGTAATCGTTGTCCATAGCAATAACATCCAACTATAAAATAGTAAAGTAAAATAATTTGTCTCATCGGTTTAATGTGTTCTTATAGGTCGATTTTGGCTTCGCAATATATTTATTTTATAAAAACTAAAACATAGGGGTTTTCACGGAATTTTGAATAATTCTCTCTGTTTAGCTTTTCATTTCTAATTCTTTAAAAACAAAATTAAACTGCGATAACGCCAAAACCTGTCGTAATATAATAGATGTTATTACGAATTTGCGCTCTTGTACTTTTTAGGGGTAAAATACAAAAGGCATGGAACTATGACGCTATGTTAGAGAGGTACTGCGAGAACCCGACAACCATATAGACGACCTAGCCCATGCCCATATAATGGTACACGGGCGTAAGTCTGTCAAAAAATGGTTGTAAAGAAGATTCGCAGTTTTCTCTAACCAGTTGACAGCTTACGCTTTATTTGTTTTCGATAAATTTTAGGATGTAAATATATAAATATTTTTTAAACGAAATTTAATTTCACCATCAAAGGATGTAATTACACATATCGTAGACAATTATTGAGCAATTCCAATTTCACATAAAATTATTCAAACAATTGCAAGATTTAATGCAAATCTATTACAAAAATTAACTTTTTCAATAAAATATAATTAAATTTGTAAAGCGAGACTTCCGAAACCTTTTTAATGACTTTCTTCTCTAAACATATAATTGATGTCGAGGATATGTATAAATCCATATATAATACATATCGGGAACGTGTGTTTCATTATATCAATGGAAAGGTTAAGGACAGAAATGATATTCGTGATATCGCACAAAATGTGTTTTTCCATCTATGGGAATATAAGAAGTCGCTGGGAGGTGCTAACACTGAAAATATAATTTTTAAGACCTGTAATCAAGAAATTTCAAAATTTTTCAAAACACAACGAAAACATATATTTGAAAATAATTATAATATTTCCGAAACACCTGATGATGCTGTCGATCAGCTGAATTCTAAACTCATTAAAGAACAACAATTGCAAGCAATGCAGGATAGCATTGAGTTACTTCCGACTTCAAGTAAGAAAATGTTCACTATGAACAAGCTTGAGGGCGTCACTCAGGAAAAAATTGCGGTTCAGCTTAATTTGTCAAAAAAAATTGTGCAAAAACAAATTTCAGAAGCACTAATTTTTCTTCAAAATTTTCATAAAAACTCTTAAAACGAGTTAAAGTCAGTTAAAAAGAGTTAAATAAATGCTCCAAGAGGGGATCTTTTTTCATTTCGTTCCTAAATGTAATAAAAGACCCCTTTCTATGAACAATAATGAACCTTACATAGAACCACTCACCCCCCAGGAGGCAGAAGAAGATTGGCTCGCTATTATCGCTCGGATAAGAGCCCACGAAGCCAAAAAGAGAAAAAGAAAAATCACCCGCTTTGTATCTGCAATTGCAGCATCAATCCTGCTGTTAATCGGTACTATTATAACTTACAGAATGTATGTGTTACCTGACATATACTTCGCTAAGGATAATGATTTGGCAATAACCTTAACGGATAATTCTCATATTACCCTTTCCAAAGGTGCAAAATTAACAGTATACAAAACCTTTCCTTCTGATACAAGGGATGTTTTTCTTGAGGGTAATGCAGTCTTTAAGGTCAGCAAATCAAAAGAGCATCCATTTATTGTACATGCTGGTTCCTACGAAGCTAAAGTTTTAGGAACTGTATTTAAAGTGGTGCAAACAGGGGCTACTTTTAAAGTAGATCTGTATGAGGGCAAAGTTCAGGTGAGCAACTCTACAAAACCCAAAGAATCTTATATCATACGGCCCAAAGAAACATTTTCAAATATGGGCTCCAATCAAGTTGCTACTGTAGTACCAACAGTCCATGACGATTTCAAAAAGAAAAAGATAAGCGCTACGCTAGCTTTTACCGACTTCTATTTACAGGATGCCTTAAAGATCATAGAAAGGACTTATGGGATTAAAATCATATTTCCCGCAGACCGGGCCTCTTCAAAAATATCTATTTTGAGTAAGGATGCCACGGTAGATGAGCTAATGGAAAATATTTCTATACAATTAAACCTAAATATAAAAAAAGCCAATGTTAATACTTTTGAACTGGAGGAGTAAACTCCGGTCTTTGATTACTGCGGACATGATCCCAGACATTTGCCCTAAGTTAGGTTGGACTTAATAGAGAAGACCGACGGGCGCAACCGTCGGTCCTGTATCCAACTAATAAAACTGAACGGAATTATTAATTTTTAAATACATGCAAAAATATGAAAATTTTATGCAGTGCCGCTGTATTTCTATTATTCGGCTGGCACGGGCTACATGCCCAACAGAATCTCTCCCAAATGAGGGTAAGTTTTGAAATCGGTAAAACTCCTGCAACAAAAGCAGTTGAAAAATTTCTAACCAAAAATAACATACCGTATAACTACTCTAATGATGACCTCAAAAATTATACGGTTCAACCGCTAAAGTGTAAGAACGAACCTGTAATTGATTGTTTAAACAAGCTATTAAGAGATATACCAGTTGAAGCTTTAATAAATAATAATAGTGTTATTATTCGACCAAAAAAGAACAAGATAACATCTGATAATATTGAATTGTCTGAACCCTCTATCGCAAAAGCAGATACCTTACGCGAAGCATCTAAAACTCAAACCATTGAAGAAGTTATCCTAAATGCTGGTTACTATAAAGTGAGAGACAAGGAACGCACTGGTAGTATTTCTAAGGTAACAGCAAAAGAAATAGAAAACCAGCCTGTTACCAATGTGTTATCAACTGTTCAGGGGCGTATGACAGGGGTCAACATTATTCAGAATAGTGGTGTACCTGGCGCAGGATTTGAGATTCAGATCAGAGGACAAAACAGCTTAAGAACAGGAACTTTTACAGAACAAAACGGTAACGTCCCTCTCTATGTTGTGGATGGCGTTCCCTTTAGTGAAATAAGTCCCCAGAAATCTCAGATCTCATCGACAATCATACCCGGAGGGAATATCAACCCATTAAATACAATCAATCCAAATGATATCGAAAGCATCGAAGTACTAAAGGACGCCGATGCCACAGCAATCTATGGTTCAAGAGGAGCGAATGGTGTTATACTGATCACTACAAAAAAAGGTAAATCCGGCAAAGTAAGCCTGAATTTTTCTACCAATTATGGAATAAGCGAAGCTATATCCAATCTTACCCTGCTCAATAAAGATGAATATCTAAACATGCGCCGTACAGCCTATAAAAATGATGGTATTACTGCCTACCCATCAAATGCCTATGATGTAAATGGTGTGTGGGATCAGCAGAATGGAATTAATTGGCAAAAAATTTTGATAGGTAAAAAGGCTACGACCAATAATACCCAGCTATCAGCAAATGGAGGAAGCAAAACCACAAGCTTTCTGGTGAGTTTAGGTCATAACGAACAGACAACGGTATATGGACAGGATTTTAAATACACTTCTAATAATTTTAGCTCAAATCTATCACATCGCTCAGAAGATAACCGATTTCAGATCAATGTTTCAAATTTGTTCACACAACAAAAAAATAATGTTATTTATAGTGATCTGACAACAAGAGCGTTTACACTATCTCCTATATCACCTCAGCTCTACACCCCTGATGGTAGTCTGAACTGGGCTAACAATACATTTACAAATCCGCTAGCAGCCTATAATGCATCCTATAACAATGACACAAAGCTGTTCCAAACAAATTTAAACTCAGAATACAAGCTTTTTAAAGACTTTAAAGTTAAGGTTAACGCAGGACTAAATTATACGACGGTCGATGAGTTGGCCCTACAGCCAAATACCATCTATAATCCTAACATTGGAAGTGGCCTTTCGAGTGCAAATTCACAGGCACGCCAGAAAAAACAGAACATTTTCTCCTTTATTATAGAACCACAGGTGAACTGGGCAAAAAGCTGGGGCAAACATAATCTACAGATTCTTTTCGGAGGAACTTTTCAGAGTATGGTCAGAGATACCGAAGAAGAGCTGGGTTTTGGTTTTGAAAGCAATCAGTTCATCAGTAATATAGCCGCTGCAAAAACTATAATGATGTTGGAAAACTCCAACATTGAGTACAAGTACGCCGCAATCTATGGTAGGCTTAACTATCAATTTAAAAATAAATACATACTGAATTTAACAGGCAGACGCGACGGTAGCAGTCGTTTTGGCCCCAATAATAGATTTGCAAATTTTGGTGCCATAGGGGCAGCCTGGAATTTTTCGAAAGAAAACCTTTTAAAAAATATGGAATGGTTGAGCACAGGTAAGTTACGTGCTAGTTACGGATCTGCTGGAAGTGACAATATCGGTGATTTTCAGTTTCTTAACAATTATATTGTTTCATCAACATTGATCTACAACAATATTACTGGCCTATCTCCTTCCCGTCTTTACAATCCGGATTACAGCTGGGAAATAACGAAAAAAATGGAGGCCGCAGTTGAACTGGGCTTTTTTAAAAATAGATTAAACCTCAGTACAGCCATGTATCGCAACCGCTCTTCAAGTCAGTTGGTTGGATATCAGCTTTCCGCAGTGACAGGCTTTTCCAGTGTTATGGCAAATCTGAACGCGACTATAGAAAATAAAGGACTGGAAATAGAAATCACAGGTCGCCCGATCGCAAAGAAAGACCTGCAATGGGAATCAAGTTTTAACATAAGCTTCCCCAGTAACGAGCTGCTATCATTTCCCGGACTGGCAGGCTCATCCTATGCAAATCAATATGTTATTGGCCAGCCCACAAATATTGTAAAATTATATCAGTTCGAGGGAATCGACCCTTCAACCGGTCAATATAGATTCAAGGATTTTAATGGTGATGGTAAAATTACTAGCCCGGAGGACCGACAGGTTGTAGCCGATATTGGCATCAAATATTTCGGTGGATGGAGCAACAATTTCCGATACAAAAACTGGGATTTATCAATTCTCTTTCAATTTGTTAAAAAGAAAGGTTGGAATTACAACTCCATCATGTCACTTCCGGGAACAATGAGCAATCAGCCTACACAAGTACTTGACGTTTGGTCACCACAGAACCCTACAGGTTACTACATGCCATACAGTACCTTAAACACGAATATACATAACCTATTCCGTATTAGTACTGCCGCAGTTTCTGATGCTTCCTTCATACGTTTAAAAAACATTCAGCTTGCGTACACGCTACCACTAACTGAGGGTACATTCAAAAATGTAAAAATTTACTTTCAGGGCCAGAACCTCTTCACCTGGACAAAATTTTTTGGCGTAGACCCTGAAGCATTGACATCTGGTTTTTTACCACCACTCCGAACATACTCTTTCGGAATTCAATTTAACCTTTAAAAAAAAGAAAATGAAAAAGATAAATTTTGTCATACTGATGATATTCATTTTAACAGCCGCATCATGCGATAGATTATTAGATGTAAATACACCTGACAACCAGATCGACCAAAGTAAAGTTTTCGAGGATATTCAGACAGCAAATGCTGCTCTTGCTGCACACTATGCCGACCTGATGAAAAGTTCCCCAATTGCGGGCGGTGATCTTGAGACTTATTTGAGCTCATATACAGATGAACTCCGAAATTATACGACAACCGCATCTGATAGCAGAGATCTGTTTTTAAATCTGCACACAGATACAAACAGTATCATGCTGAACGCGTGGGCAACCGCTTACAAGCACATCTACACTGCGAATGCTATTATAGAGGGAATTTCAGGTTCACAAGGAATTTCAGCCAGTGACAAAAACTGGTTCCGCGGGCAGGCTCTACTGACAAGAAGTATTATGTTCTTCTATTTAAACCAACTTTATGGAGATATTCCCTATCCTGAATCAACAGATTACAAAGTCAATAATGTCATTGAAAAAACATCATCAATCACCGTACTGACAAATTTGGAACGTGATCTTCTGGAAGTCTCTTCGCTACTTCAAAATGAATATAAAGATCCCGAGAGGATTTACCCGAACAGATTTGTAGCGAAACTGCTACTGGCTAAAGTATATATGGCGAGGCAGAACTGGGATAAAGCTGAAATTTTATTGAAAGAAATTATACAGAGCCCCATGTATCAGATCGAATCTGACATTACAAAGGTTTTTACAAAATCTGGAAAAGAAGTAATATGGCAACTAAAACCTAACAACAATGCTTCTTTACAGCAGGCCACAATATTTTATTTCACCAATTCATTACCAAATATTTACGCAATTTCGGAATCGTTGATCAACACATTTCAGGATAATGATCTCCGTAAACAGAACTGGATAGGACGTGTAGATTTTGGTGGCGTTTCCTACTACAGAGTGGAGAAATATAAAAATCGTAATAACACCAATACCAACGAATATTCGATTGTGTTTAGGCTTGAAGAAGCATATCTCTTACTGGCAGAAACACTTGCTCAGGAGAATAAGGTTGATGAGGCACTGCCCTACGTCAATGCAATAAAACTGCGCGCGCAACTTGCTCCTCTTACAATCCCAATCGCTAAGGAACTACTTCTGCAGGAGATCCTACTTGAAGATAAGAGAGAATTTTTTGTGGAAATGGGACATCGTTTTCTAGATTTAAAAAGAACAGGAAAATTGAACACGCTACAAGCGACAAAACAAAACTGGAAAGATTTCCATCAATTATGGCCAATACCTCAAAAAGAAATTCTTTTAAATGCTAACCTGAAACCTCAAAACCCCGGATATTAATGTTGACTACAATAAAAATATTACTGCTGTTTACAGGCTGCATTTGCGTTTCGGGACAAAGCTATCCGGACACTATAACAGCCTGGAAAACGAAGTTCGCCAAATTGGGAGGAGCACCAAAACTTTCTCCCGCAGGTAAATGGATATCTATCAATAAATTTTCCAGGAACGCCACAGACACTACCTACGTTGCTGAAAGTCTGTCTGGAAAAAACCTCCACAAAATAGCGGGCAGTGCCACCTTTTTAAATGACCAGCTCGTCATAGGAAAAAATAGGGATAACGTTGAAGTTATCAATCTTAAAAATGGAAGTAAATCTTTGCACGAAAATATCAGCAATGTTTATGCATTAACTGCTCTAAATCGATATGCTCTGCTAACAAGGGCAAAGACAATCGAAATATATGATCAGAGCGGTAAATTAGAACAGTTAAACAATATCGAGGGATTTGGTATCAATAAACAAAATAGATTGTATGTGGTACGCAAAGTTGAAAACAGCCATGAAATCTGGGATCTCTCCTCGAAACATATCCGTTGTGCTTATAGTACACCTCATAATATAAGAAAAACCGATATTAGTATTTCTGGTGACAAACTATTTATTACCGAAGGGATTAAAGGTGAGCCAGATGACCAGCTTGTAATTGTTGGAACAACTGGAACTGACATTAAAATTCCAATACCCAAACTGGCAGAAATAAGTTTTACAGAAATCCAGAAAGGTAAGGCATTCCTACTGGAGGCGAAGGTTAAATTTGACGAGATCCAGAAGGAGGATGTAGAAATTTGGTATGGTAATGATACGTATCTGGGACAGGATAAACTGTATTTTAAAGCCAAATCACAAAAATTCTGGTTTTATAATCCGACTAAATCCATTATTAAAGAGTTAACATCGACCAAAGGATTCGAAGTTAAAGCGCTAAATAATGAAAGATTTTTCTTAACCTATATTCCCCGTAAAGACTTCAATTACCTGACATCTAATCTCAGTCCAGAAGACCTCAATGATGCCCATATATATGATAGCTTTTCGGATATCTTCATCCCCATCGGCAATTTTAAAGCGGTCAGAAGGTTAAACCGCAGAAAGGTACATAAAACAATTTTTGAACAAGTTATATCTTCGCCCGATGGCACCAGATTCCTTGCGAGCACAGATGGACTTAAATGGACTTTATTTGATGTTTCAGGAAAAACTAAACGTGTAATAGACAAGGAAGGATTAGAGCTTCCTGTCTTTTCGCAAGACGGTGAAAAAATCTTTTTTGAAAGTTCGGATGACTTCTGGATTTATAACCTCAAGAAAGAACAGCTTAGTCCAATGAATATTGCACATGGTCAAATAACTAGGATTAAAAACAACGTTTATAAAAATGATAACCGCGCTCCATCTCTGTCTGTGCAAGAACCACTGTTAGTTGAAGGTTATAGTTTGCTGAACAATACAACCTCCTACTACCTTATCGAAAATAGAAAATCAAAAACAGTTATTCCGTCTACTGATAATCGGATCAACCACATCGTATTTGATCAAAAGTTTAGGAACTTCTATACAGTAGAGGAAAATTTCAATAAACCACCGTTTTTACGGCATTATAGTGGAGCAAAGACAGCAAAGATAATCATGGAATGTTATTCACATGATAAAAGTGCCAAAAGGATCAAACAGGAAATCATTTCTTTTGATGCCATCGGAAAAAAACTAAATGGCATTTTATACTATCCTACTAATTTTGATCCAAAACGGATATATCCAATGGTTGTTCACATCTACCAAAGACAAAGACAGGAGTCAAATGAATATCTTTCACCCAATAATGAGTTTCCGGTCGGATTCCAGATAAGGACTTTAATTGAAAGGGGTTACTTTGTCTTCCTACCAGATATTTTATATAATGACTCAGGTACCGGGTTATCGGCGCTAGAATGCGTAGAACGAGGTTTAGACCGCGTGCTGAAGAACCCCAATATTAACGCGACAAAAATTGGGCTCGGGGGCCATTCACATGGTGGATATGAGACAAATTTTATCGCCACCCATTCAAACCGATTTGCCACATATGTCTCCGGAGCTGGTAACAGTGATATTATTCGCTCTTACTATTCCTATAATTACAACTTTATCAGTCCCTTTTATTGGCAGTTTGAAAATGAACAATATGAACTGGGGAAATCCGTTGCAGAAGACAAGTCTTTATATCTGAAAAACAGTCCTATTTTAAATGTAGAAAAAGTGAATGCCCCAATACTTCTTTGGGCAGGCAAAAAAGATGAAAATATTCAATGGGACCAGGTAATGGAATTTTTCATAGGCTTAAAACGCTATAAAAAAGATGTTATAGCTTTATTTTATCCAAACCAAAGCCATGCTTTTATCAACGGTACATCAGCTGAACAAGATCTTAGTACACGGATAATACAATGGTGGGATTACCATCTGAAAAATGAAAAAAATATAGACTGGATCAATCAATTGAAAAAGGATGCCGATTAGGCATCCTTTCTTTTCTTTACGGCTGACTTCTGTGCATTTCAGTTGAACAGGTTGTTTCGTTCAATTTGAATTGGTACAACTGCACGGAACTTGATCCATCTAAAGTACATAGAAAAGAGCCTGCATTATCACAGTCTTGTTCTACTTGTACACATTGATTTCCTTCAATACGGAAAGTAGGAATAATTTTAGATGATTTGCTTACCTGATTGCCAGCAAAAGCTGCCCCTATACCTACTGCTACAGTAAGAACAGGAATAAGTAATTTTTTCATGCTATCATAATTTAATCGGTTATCGCCTAATCTATTACAGGGTTTTCGGCTAATTCCCTATCAATCCTATCCATCGACGGCTCCCAGAACTGTCGATTTCGAAATAATTCTATTTAAAAACCTCCCCCCTAATTTTATAACGTCGTAACTCATTGCCGACAATTACATACAGATAACTCCCACTTACTAACCAGGAAGACAGCGCTTCACCTTTTTTATGGTTAATATAAAAACTACCTATATATTGCTGTTGCTCGGTATTATAGACGTCAATTATAGACGAGGTTCGCCAAGACTCGGAGGTCTCATATTGCCCCTTCAAATTAGATTCATTAAATAAGAATTTACCAGCAATAACAGATCTTTTATTTACAGTAAATGGAGGTGCTCCCATTTTTTTGCTCCCGTCCGACAATTTTGTAATTGTTATTTTGGCATGTGTGGTTGTATCGATTGTCTGAAAACGATTATCAATTTTCATCGTACTATCCATCACAATAAACTGATTTCGATAAACGTATGTATATACCAATTTCGTCGCATTGCTGTTGGAAATTAGTGAGCCATCAACAGAAAATACACCATCAATCTGTCCTTGAAGTATATTTGATTTTAATTTTACCTTCGAATTCCTACTTAGATCCAGCAAAGCTAATGTATAACTCCGGTCTGATCCTCTCTGTGTTCTGATGGCAAACCTCGTGGAATCGAGAATGACCATTTGATTAAAAAATGCATCCTTATAACTTAATGTCCGTGCGATAGAATCACCAAGATTTCCTCTATATATTATAGGAACTGTACCGTCAAACACATAAAAATATGGTTTTCGGACTTGAAGCTTTACATTCCGGAAATTATAATCTTTTTTATCAATTATTGTATGCATTTGGGAAAACACGGTTAATGATGTGTCAATTGTCGTAACAATCAACGGTGCACTGATATTTCCAAGATATAAAATACCCTCTTCAATTCCTGCCAGATAGAAAGAGTTCACTTTTAAGTCTTTTGTTTTTTCAATGAGTACAGGGTGCGGCAAAAACCTTCTGGTGAAATTATTATCACTTTTAATAATATGTTCTGAACTTCGGAAAAGTGCAAAAACGAATAGACAGCTGATAACAATAATTAGTCCTCCAACTCCAAGTTCTTTAAGTCCAGACCTTCCCATTTTTTTCACCAAAACAATTAGCGCAATAAATGATAACACTAAAACGAAAATATTAAAGATCAAATGTTCAGTCCATCCTAATTTTTCTAGAATACCTCCACATGAGCATGGAACGAAATCGCTATATTTTAAGATAAGATATATATACAGTGTGAATGCTGACATAAGGCCAATTGATGCATATAGTCCTACCTTATTGCTATTTGGAATCAATAATATGATTGCCACCAAAAACTCAATGACCAAAATTCCGTAAGAAATAACTCCAGCATAGGCACTCAATAGTGGAGATTGGGCTAATTGAACCTGAAATGCTTCAAAGTCAAATAATTTACTGGCAGCTGCATAAATGAACAGTAAGGCAAGTAAAATACTGACAATCTTTACTAAGTGTTTCCAAATAAAATTAATAACCCTCATAACCATTGGCATTGATTATTACAAATTTCGCCAATACAGGAAAATATAATACGGACAATATTGATGATAATATTTCCATTTTGGGGAAAAACATGCCAAATATTTATTTACGAACCTTCAGTTTTGCCAATCGCGGAATATCACCAAGACGAATTCCATTCCTTACAAAAACCTTGTGCATGTTCTCGTAATCAGAGAAATTATTTTTGAATGCTATTTCCTTCAGACTAAGGGTTGTAAAGGCGATATCACTCACAGCTTCCAACATCTTAATTTTTAACCAAAACCGATAAAAGGAATCACCAAGACAGATCTTGGAGTCGCGCTGAAAATGCTCATAAATATAACCTTCGGATTCAATATAATTTTGAAGAGTCTGTTTAAATCCTTGGTTATATGACTTTAGTAGATCCTTTATATACGAGACATCGGATGGAACATCTTGCAGTACATGTTTTGGAACGAAAAGATCGACAAAATGCAAGTAACCATTCCTGATATCTTCCAAGTATGCTATTCCAACGACAAGATGCATGCTGTCCCCTTCAGTATAACGGTGATGAACTGGAAATACATCCTTATAAGCCTGAGCTTTCCAATTCGTCTTAGCAATAACATCGAGCACGGTGGGGTCGTAATCATTTAAATCTGTAAAATCAAAACTACACACATATTCCTTCTTGAATGCTTCATTCGGAATAATATCAAGCTTTTTTAAAATTGCATAAAAGCTATCCACAATACTTTGCAAACGCATAGATAATTCCAGTTGATCGGAGAACAAAACGGCTGGCTTCACAAAGTTTAAATTGCAAAATTTAGAGATATTTCGCCCCGCCAAATCATCCAATAATGAAATGGTGTAAAAATTCATTGTAACCTATAGTTAGTTTTCAAAGTAAGACCGATCTCAGAACTGGCATTATAATAAGTTTTCGTATAGTGTAATTTACGGCCTATAGTTTTTTAAATATAATATTTTTAATCTAATAAAGAAATAACATACAATAAATTACCAATTAAATGCGTTACAACACATTACCGATCCTTTAATTGTAACAAAAAAGGACGGCTTTAAAGCCGTCCAATCGAGCATGGGCTCATTCTGGTAGTGTAGGATTTTCGTTTTATAAAAGTAACAAACAATTCCAGCTTTAGAAATTATCTAACTGGGCCAATAATAATGGGGCCTAGCTTCTTATTGTTAAACTGGAATGATAGCTGCTTTTCATTACCAAAACTATCACTGATCCATACGTCAAAATTCTGTGCTACAAATGACTCAGAGGTATAATAAAGTCTGAATTCCTTTTGCATTAACGGGTATAGATCATTTGGCAGATAAGGTTTATGATCAAAATACCTCAATGTTCCTTGTCCGTCGTTCTGAAAATAACGTATGTGATACTTATTTTCAGCGTACTCACCACTCGAGATAATCGATATTCTCATTTCCACTGTTTCACCCAGTGCTATATCTTTTGGTACAGGCATTACCTTTACCTCAAAAGGAAAATTCTCCTGGATATCCAAAGTATCTTTTGTACAGCCTGACAAGAAGATAATTCCAACAATCGCCATCAACCCCAGTACAAGCGTACCAAATGACATTTGACTAATATGCATTATATTTTTCATAACATTATTTTTTCAAAAGTTAATGCGTAATCCAATCCCTGAAGAGGGTCTGAATTGATCCAAATCTGTTCCCCAAAGCACTCTAATGCGTCCCTGTAAAAGCAAAACGATATTATCGGACAAATAAGTTTCAAGAGATAATCTACCTGCCGTGCCGAACATGAAACCACCATCATTCAATAACAGCGCGCCGTCTGAAAGTATTCTATCGCCACGATTCAAAACTTCATATCCGGCAACACCGGTCAATCCCGCATTAAGTGTGATAAACTTTCTTGCATCCGAAAGCAACTGTACACTATATCCAATCTCACCCAAATAATTTTCCAACGGGAGCGTCCACTGCTTATAATCTGTAGTACGACGCTGAAATTCTGCACTCCAAATCCAGTAGTTCCCGCGCCTGCCGAAGCTATTTAGGGTTAAATTGACGTAGTAATTAGAACTTACATCTTTACTTGCCAGCATTCCGCCACTTACCTCTAGCGCTTTTTGTTTATAGACCATGCGTTGCGAATATCCATGAATACTTATAAGCATAAGTATCAAAACAATGATATACTTTTTCATAAGATATTTTTTTACTGACTAATTTTGATTTTCATATCCGAAACAGATTTCGCATTCACCAGATCGGAATTTTCTATTTCTAACACCTGATTTCGACCTCCATTCTTCTCATACAATGCGATCTTTAGAACCTGATCATCACTAATGGTAAATTGATCGAGAAGCACGACATTTGATGCCGATGATTCATCTGAAACGATCTCCATCATCGGATATTCACGTAATGGTGCAAGCTGTTTTTCCTGCGATACTGTCCTTTTACCAACCTGTTTATCCACAATCTTGAAAGTGCAATAATCAATTAAGTAAGGAACGTTCGATTTATTCTTGACCTCCGTATGAAAGTAAAATTTACCATTGTGCACAAATATGCCCTTCAGGATAAATTGCACACCATACGATTTAGATCCTATGTGTCTGATGTACCGTTTGTCTTGCTGATAAATGGTCTTCATCACCGTTTCCGTTAATGATGGTGGGTTAAAACCTAGTTCCTCAAACTGGACATTTTTTTGCTCGACACGTTCCCCCTCTTGTTGCATTTTATGCAGGTCATAATTTAATGTTTGCGGATAACCATTGTATGTCACATTAAAATTATAGAATTGCCCATCCTTTGTAATTACACTAAAATTAGTTTCTTCACTAAAATCCTTTACCGCAGCTTTAACACGCAGCACGTTCTGAGCATCTTCCGCGATTCCAGCAGTAAGCAACTCTGAACCCAGATCTGCATATCTTATCGCAACAGGAAAGATTAAATGAGTAGTCTTGTTGTATGTTACCTCAAGCCTATAGGCTTCGACCCTTCCCTTTTCAAGATCGGATTGTTGTCCAAAAGTTTTTATAAATAGTCCCACCAAAAGGACTATTAAAACTGTATTCCTTATGATATTCATCTTTTTGATTTTTGTTAATTATTCTTTTTCGTAACCAGCAAGACTTGCTGACCGGCTTTAAGGGTCACCTTGACAGTCCTTATTTTTTTTGAAAAATATCCCGAAACTCCCTGCACAAGACCGCGTGTCAGGTCGCCAACAACCTGCTGTCCTGCTGAACGCGACATGGAAATATTCATACCGGAACTTTGGCTCATATTAGCAGCTATCTCACCAGCGGCATTGATTTCATCAGACCTTGGAACGGATAACCCTAATTGACCATTCACATCATAAGCAAGTATCTCAACAGGCAGGATATTCCCCTTGACCTCAACTGATGAAACTTTTAACTGTAACCTATTCCCCTGAAATTTTGTACCAGCCTCCATTTCTGTCCCTTTGGGAACGCTGTAGCCCGCAATCGTTGCATCTTCCAGTAATCTCAGCTTTACAGAGCCATCCGCCGTAACAGTTTTAGTTTCCATAATTATAGCACGTATACTATTCCTTGCAATCCCCATTTTTTCTCTTGCCCCTACCGTTAAAAAGGAATGATTCCTTTCACCTTCCAGACTTGCTAGGAAAGTGCTGTCATCTTGTTCGCGATACAAAGCGCTGACTATACTTTTTCGTAGTCCCTTTAGACTTTCCGTTTTTTCGGTTTTGCTTGGACTTTTATGATAATTATAATTTGCTGAATCTTTAAAAGATGCTGCTGCTGTCATATCCGTTCCTTGGGTTCCACTGGGAAGATATTTTGATGCCATTTGATACGACTTTTCCATTAAAGTTAGCTGGTCATTCAAGGTAGGAGCAGCCGGAACATCCTTTGCAGAAAGCTTCTCTTGCAATTGATCAACTTTCCTGCGCAATTCCAATTTCTCCCTGTCATCATCTTGATAAAAGGAACTCAGCGTACTTTGTGCATTTCTGTAGCTCGTTAACGAATTATTTTGGTAACCTGGGTTTCCAATATTTCCTGATGTATTTCCAACACTTGCGGTAGACCCAGGAAATTCTCCTGCTGTAGTGCTATCGCCGTTGTTATTCCAATAATCAGCCAGTGATTGCAATGAACTTCTTTTTTCAGCTTCCTTTTCATCCAACATCTCTTTCTCGTATGCCTTTTGTTTATCCGCCTGCAAACCTTTGTCCGTAGCTTCGGGAACAACATTTTTTAATCCCTTTTCATCTATCGCGCTACCAGAACTTTTTGGCTTAAATATCAAATACAGGCACGCAATAAAAACAATTCCCATGATTCCAAAAATCAACGGTTTTTTGAACTTGTCAACTTTTGATTTACTATCGGTTAAATTGGAACTATCACTGCCAGTTTCATCATCGACGATTATACTTATGCGTTTATTCTCTCTCTCTTCCATTTCTATATTTTTTATAGTTAATTAGGATAGAATCCTTCCTCGCAGATGAACCATCATTAATGGAGGGAGATTCTATATGGCTTATTTCCATTTGTCGATCCTCTTTGCCCAGATCATAGCATACCTTGACAAGCACACCAATGCCCATTGTGAGGTAAAAAGCAAAAAGAATAATGACATACCTGCATTGGGTCTTTAGCGGTAGTGCCTGCCACCTATTATCGAGTTTTTCTAACTCGCTTTCGATTGTATTTCTAAAATTTTTCATGTTATTTTTTTTAGCTATAATGAACCTTCGTTGTGCAGATTTTTCATTCGTCTACTACTTGTTTCTACCGCTCGATAACCTCTTCGTCCTTATTTGCTAATACACCGAATTTCAAAATCTGAAATCCCTGTGGATTATTATCTGATTTCACACTGTTCAAGAGTGTACAGGAAGTAACCAAACTTCGCCTGGTCAGATTACTGGATCTTATAATGAACTGCTTGGCATAGGTAGTCACAGCATAGGGGTAAGAATTAAAATTGCATACAACGCTATCAACCTCAATACGTTGCTGCACATTACCAGAGATAATCCGATTATAGTATCCCTTCTCTGCAAGATCATGGTAGTAGTCGTAGGCACTTTTGTCCGCCAGATCAAATGCGCGTTTCATATTACTTTCAATGGCAGCTTTGTCGGGAGCAAGCGTAAAAAACAGCTCGTGAAATCTACGCACATGTTCTCTGGCCATAACCGGCCTATTAATGGCAGCGTCCTGTGATAAAGCCAGCATTAGGGATTTACCTTGATCCAAAACATAAATCTTTTCCCGCTGCACATTTGCAAAAGAATAGGATTTCCAGACTGAAAATCCAGTCACTCCAAAGCAAAGCAATGCAAAAACAATAGCGTATAGCCGGATCTGTCTAAAGCTATTCTCTATATTTCTTAAAGTTTTAAACTCCATAACTATTTCGTTTTTTGCCCACCTTGATTATTACCCATAAGTTGACCTCCAACTTCGCCGATGGCAGCTCCAGCACCAGCAGCAGCGACATTTCCGCTACGCATAGCCATTTGACTAACATTTCTGGTAAAGTTCCCAGCGCCTCCAGCCTGGATAATCCAGCCCGTCACTGTAGGTATGGTGAAGTAACCAACAATTCCAATGATCATGAATATCACATATACGGTGTTACTGGTGTCGGGAATAAATGTTGGATCGTTGAGCATTTCAATATCCCGCTCTAATATCAAAGACTGGATTTTCGCAAGCATTGCACTGAACATATCCGCCACAGGAAGCCATAGGTAAACACTTATATACCGTGTCAGCCACTGGCTTAATGTACTCTGAAAACCATCCCATACGCTGATCGCAAATGCTATGGGGCCTAATATAGAAAGCACGATCAGAAAAAATGTTCGAATTGTATCGACGACCAAAGCAGCAGCCTGAAAGAGGATTTCCAGCAGTTCCCGAAGCCACTTTTTTGTAGCCTGCTCCATATTATAAGCCGTGCGATCCATATACATTCCTGCCATAGTAACCAGATCATTTGGCGCCCAGCCCAACTCTTCCAGTTTTTTGTCGAATTCCTCGTTATTGACCAGATAGGCTGTTTCTGGATTTCTCAGTGTTGCTTCCTTTTCCAATAGGTCCTTCTGCTCCTGTAGCTTATTTAGGTCAAGCACCTGATTGTCCAGCATACTATGTGTTCCTTGCACAACCGGACTTAAAACCGCATTAATGGTTCCCAGTACGATGGTTGGAAAGAACATGATGCACATTCCAATCGCAAACGGTCGAAGTAAAGGGAAAACATCGATAGGTTCCGCTCTGCTCAATGCCTGCCACACTTTTAGTGCGACATAGAACAATGCACCCAATCCGGCAACACCTTTGGCAACGGTTGCCATTGTAGCAGACATCGGAAGCATCTCATCGTAGAGCCCCCGAAGGAGCTCATGTAGATTATTAAATTCCATAATTCTTCTTTTGATTTACCAATACTTTTGTCCATCTGTTCCATATAATTCCATTACCCTTTTGGTATTGTTTTGCTTCTTTGCGCGAAGAATACTGACAGAAATGTTTTTACTCGTATAGTATCGAACAAGGCTGTGGTATTCTTTGACCTCCTTATATACGCGGTCGATAATTTCCATTCGTTCCTTATCATTTAATGAAAGACTGCTTGAAGTGACGATCTGCTTGAGATCCTTAAGCAGCTCAGTACTCTCATTTAATAGTGCAGAATAGCCGTTACCGATAGCCATAAGTTCATTCGGAGAAAAATTATTGTCATTCAACATTTTCCCAAAATTGTTTACATACATTGAACTGACATCTCCGACCAGCAATACCGTCTGCTGCACCTTCCTGGCATCTTTGACTAAATTGTTTACGGCCTTTAGCTTATCATAGTATTCCTTCCCCTGCTCGTAAACTTTCTTGACTTCGTTAAAATTTTTCACAACATTTGATACAGTGCTGGAGGTCTGTACAATTTCATTGGCAGAATTTAAAATTCCAGAAGCCAGATTTGTCGGGTCGGTTACGACCCACTGTGCTTGTACTTTTTGGGTAATGGCTACTGTTAACACCATTACTACGGTGATAATAAAATTTTTCATTTTCTAAATTTTTAGGATTGTTATTAAATAGTTAATTGTCTTCTCTCGACAGTCCCTTGATCCTTCGTAGGGATATTTTCTTGATCGCTCCCTCAACATCGCCACCCATTTCCTGCGCAAGATTCATCACTTCTAATTTTTCAGATTCTTCCGTTGTATACGCCAAATACTCGTGGTGGCTCACTTCTGTGGCATATACTGCGGAATGCGTTCCACCTAAACCGATCCAAACTTCTTTGTAGAGGCGTGTGGGGTCATTATCCTGGTTAATACTTAAAATCTGAGATTTTTCGCGTTCGGTCAGCCCCAGCATTTTTTGAATGTCATCAAACTTATTAGCGTACTTTCGTTGGTCGAGCAGTATTTTGCAGTCTGAATTATTAATGATACTTTCACGTACAATCGGTGAATGAATAATGTCGTCCACTTCCTGGGTTACCACTACCGCTTCGCCAAAAAACTTCCTAACCGTTTTAAAGAGATACTTTAAATATTCCGCCATTCCTTCCTTCGCAATGGCCTTCCAGGCTTCTTCAATTAGTATCATTTTACGAACACCTTTTAATCTGCGCATCTTATTTATAAAGGTTTCCATTATGATTATTGTCACAACAGGAAATAGGATTTTATGATCTTTTATAGCATCAATTTCAAAGACAATAAATCTCTTATTAAGTAGATCAAGCTCTTTTTCTGAGTTCAGCAAATAGTCATATTCTCCACCTTTATAATATGGTTCCAGCACATTTAGAAAATTTGCAAGGTCGAAATCTTTTTCGCGGACTTCCTTTTCCTGAAGTACCCTTCTATAGTCTCCTTTCACATATTCATAAAAGCCATTAAAACTTGGTTGAACAGTTGATGATTTTATTTGCTCGATATAACCCGCAACCGCATTTGACAAAGCCACCTCTTCACTACGCCTCGGCGCTTCGTCATCACGTTTCCAAAGGGTAAGGATAAGCGTCTTGATGCTCTCTCTTTTTTCGATATCAAACACATTATCGTCCGTGAAGAAAGGGTTGAACGAAATCGGATTATCTTCGGTGTAAGTAAAATAAACGCCATCACTGCCTTTCGTCTTTCCCTTGATAAGCTCGCATAAACCTTGATAAGAATTTCCAGTGTCCACTAAAAGCACATGCGTCCCCTGCTCATAATACTGCCTCACCATATGGTTGGTGAAGAATGATTTTCCACTTCCATTTTTTTGAAGGGTTGGCGGGCTACTCAATTAAGGGTAGCCCGCCAACCCCCAGATGGCCCCAGAATGAAACGGTTTCTATTGGTAATAATGCCTTTTTTCATAGGCAAGTCCGAAATATCCAAATGGATTGGCTTACCCGTCAGCCTATCTGCGAGTTTGATCCCAAATGGCGACAATGAATCCTTATAGTTCGTTTCCTCCGTAAAAAAGCAAAGAGCTGGTTCAATGAAGGTGTAAAAGGATTCTTCAGAAGGGAAGTCACCTGAGTTGCCTGGTATCCCCGCCCAAAATAATGTGGCAGCGTCAACTGTGTTATGACGTGGTTTACATTCCATCAATGCCAAGGCACTTCCTACATCGTTCTTTATTTGTCGTAATTCTTCTCGATCTTCAGACCACGCAAATACATTGAAATGCGCCCGAATAGAAGGAGACCCATGAGAATGTGCCTCATTCAAATACCTTTCGATCCATTCCCTATTTATCTGATTGGCACGGCTATACCTTGCAAGTGAATGCATATTACGGGCAGATTTTTCAAACTTTCGTAAATTATCGGAACTATTGTCAATGAAGAGGTATTGATTATAAATGTGATTACAGCTCAACATTAGCCCAACGGGGGAGGCAAACGATAACATACAGTCACTTCTGTCGGTCGATAATCTGTCATATCGTTGCGATTCAGAAACGACACCAGGTAGATCATCGGTATCTGAAAGCGTATGCAAAACCATTCGGTTGCTTCCTATTCGTAGTTCCTCAGCACCTAGTGCCAGGTCTTCTAAGGGCACATCTTTTCCGCGTGACAGTGTGAAATACTGATCCAGTATTCCACTTCCATCCTTAGTTCCGATAATGTCAGACTCTTCGAGCTGATTCATTTTGATGTATCCGCTGTCATTGATGATACGCTGGAATTGCGCAACGTTCTCTACAAATCGTCGCATACCTTCCCTATCTCTGACCTCCTTTGAGATTAAGTTTCCCTTACAAAGACTACTAAAGTTGCTTTGCATACGCATCCTATCTTTAGTAGTTTTAGTTATAAAAACATAGCAGTAGTGATTTAAAAAGGGGCGTTCATTAAAATGCATTTGAAAGGAACGCGATAAAAAACTGTGCTCAGCATTTTCTAAGTCGGGTCTATATTCTTCTTTTAAGTACCAATCCTGCTTATGTACGATGGTAAAATCAGGAAGTGTTTTAACAGCCTTGCTCCACGTAGAATGAATAGACTCATAAACATCAGCTCCTACGGTGAAGAGCTCAGGAAGAAAAATTTGAAAACATAACGTGATATCCCCTTCCTTTGAGATGATACAGTTATTTTCTACGGCCAGCAATGGAAATCTACTTTCCAAGGTGGTAGCCTTGCTAATATTTTTCATTGTAAAGATTTTTGTTTTTTTATTATCTACGGTTGCGCAGTTTTCTTGATTGGGCTCGAAGCCGCTGAGTGGCAACCCATTTTTCATTTCGGACCAACTCGATTGACCTGCCAATCTTTACCGTGTCTACAAAGATTAAATCAGGATTCTGTTGACCGTTTTTATGATCCCGAAGATCCTTACACAGTGGTGGGCATCGAAGTTTTCTGTCAATGTAGAATCCTAGCTGGTCATTGTTAATATCCAAGTGAAGATCCTGGCGAGTCAACAAGTTGAAGGGGTTTTCCTTTTCGCGAAAGCAAATGTTCTGAAACTCATAGAGAAACTTTATTTCTGCTATTTCAACTTCGATTGCTTTGACACGTGGATGCATCTGTCCTACATATTCCCATAGTAACCTCGATCCCTCGCGGTCGTAAATTTCAAGTTGCTGCAAATGAATTTCCTTATACTGATCCTTGTTACCGCACGAAAGCTCTCCGACATTTCTGGTCTCTTCATCAAAATGAAAGTGAAGCTCACGACCACAGTGATTAATATTTCGTCCACTGATTATGTTGTTTCTATCCTGCGTATCAATCAACCGATAGTTCAATGCATCCACATAAAAGTCCGACCCTGGAACTAAACTGATCATCGGTAACAATCTTTCTTCATTCGCCATATCCATGTTATTTTCCATTAGGTGACTTACATACTAGATACTTGGTAATAATCTTTCTGCTGATGATATACTTTGGGTGCTTATTTTTTGCGCCAAGCTTCATCAGACCATGCTCGCCATATTTTGCATTAAGCGCGAAAGTTTTCCAGATAATAAGTGAAGCAGTACTGAGACAGAAACTAAGACACAGGTACATGTGGATTCCAACCATATACATGATCATCACAAGGATGAGAGCAGTAAGCAGCCCACCGGCAAAAACAAAAAGGTATTGAGCTTTCAAACCTTTGAATTCAACCGTCCTCCCTATTCCTTTATTAATATGATACTTCATAGCAATTTTATAGAAAGAATGAACGCAATATTGTTGCAGCCACAATCAGGAAAATACATGCCCCAAACCAGCTCGCCGCCGTTTTACTCGTGTCAGGGTCTCCAGATGAAAATTTATTATACACTTTCACCCCTCCAATCAGTCCGACGACAGCACCGATCGCATAGATCAGCTTGGTTGCAGGATCAAAATAGCTGGTTACCATTTGGGTTGCTTCTGATATACCTGCTACACCATTTCCTTGGGCTAGGAGCACATTTTGGAAGGAAAAGCAAATGGCAAATACTAACAGAATTTTTAGTCTTCGATTTTTCATGTTTCATTACATTTTTAGTTCGTAATCCCCGCCTGTGCGGGCTTGGAAACAAAGGTGTCACGGGAATGAAATGAAATTGGGGAGAGTGGTATAGAGTGGACTAAATTGGCCTAAGGTTTCCTAATTGAACATATTCTTGATACAAAAAAAACCGCCAAAGTACTCAACTTTGGCGGCTCCTTACTATTAGCCATTTATATATTTATAGCTTTGGTCCTCTTTTGTTTTTGAAAGAATTTTCCTGTGCTTTGACGGCTTTCTGAATAGGTTTCTTTAATCTGTTTTCAGTAATAAGATCATCTATCCCTGTTTGTTTCCAGGGAACAATCTTAGCCTCAAATTCAAGCTTCAATCCAACCCACTTTAGATCATCTGTTTCAGGCCATCCGTTTCGCCTGTTCCAGCCGACAGGATCGAGTACTTTCACATCTGGAATTTCAACGAATAACAGATCCTTTGGATATTCAGTGATATTCTCATAGTCCAGCTTTCCAATTTCATGCGTGCGTGGATTGTAGGGAAATGCATAAGTGTTGGTTTCCACAACATAATAATCGTCAAGGTCGTCAAAACGGATTCCCATTGTTGAAAAATCATCTTTGGGCCTTAATAAATCTATTCGGGCATCTGCATAGAAAATACTATCGGCAATTGTAATAGTTGGAAGTTGGCCGGAAGAAATTCGCTTTATAAGCAAGTCCTGATCAACCATAACCTCAAAATCACTTGACCCCTGAATTTCTTCCACTGACTTATTGTATTTTAATGCCATACCATTCGGATCCAAGGTTACCAGTGGAGGCAGATCGACCATAAAGGATTTACCGGTAGATTCATCGTAGTGCTCAAACGAATAACCTTCTTTCCCTAGATCGTTCATTTGAAACATAGAATAAGTATTTCTGGGATTTGACGTTTCTCGCACAGAATTATTTTCAACATCAACAAGAAATTCGAAATTTTCCCATTTGTAAATAGGCAGGTTTGTTTCCATAACATTTTGATTTTAGTTTTTCTTAATTCCAAGACTGCTAAAATCTGCGGAAACAGGAAAAGGATGAACAGAATGAGATAATTAAGTACTAATTATTCCTATAGTGTCCCATTGATGCATTGTTTTCGTCAAGCTCTACCTTGCAATCGAACTTGATCCTATCATAAAAAATTACCAATATCAAAATCGTCCAACTGGCCTTCAGATGGTGCCACAACGTTCAAGTTCTTGCTATCTAAAGTTTTATCAAGTAAAATTGCTACCCTTTGGGAAGCACCTTCAATTGTATTCTCTAAAACATTGTATAAATCCGTCCCCTGTATTTTTTGCATAACATCAATTACCTTATTTTGCTGCTCCGATTCGAGATCATTTTGCTGGAGAAGTTTTCCTACCGTCAACAACTCTTCAAGGGAAACACCCTGACTGAATCTTTCATCATAAGGTGGAAATTCATCCTCCAACCATTCTTCATCTTCGATCGGATCAATAGGTACTTCGCCCTCCAGTTGTGGATTTAATTGATTTTCCAAAACTTTGTTAGGTTGATCCAATTCATCAGTTTTAGGTTTTATCAATGGCCTACCGCTAATTCTGTCTTCACTTAACCTATGATCTGTGTCCTTATGGGTTTTGCCCATAACATCAGGTAATTGGGAAGAAACCGCCTTCGGTTCCGGTGTTTTCACGGACTTAACTATTTTAACCTTATCAATAGCAAGCAAAACGATAATTGTAAAAAGGCAGACCAGGATCACAATTTGTATTAAACCTTCCATAACACATCAAAAAAGAGGTTTACAGTTAGCTTCAAATTCCTCAATTATCATCGACTCAAATAGGTCAAAATGATGTGAAAGTATATTGTCGAGGTAGGCATAGAGAGGGATCTTATCTCCGCCAATGATTTGGGCAATCCGGGATAAACGTTGGTGGTACTCTTCCCGCATATAGATACTTTTTTCACCTCTTTTTTCCATATTTTTTTTGTCTAGGAACAACTTTTCATATGTTCCCTTAGCAATTCCTGTTTCTTGATTTACCTTAATAGTAACTTCAACTTTGTTTTGTGTCTTTTTCATTGTCAATTATATTATCGGTTTAAAGCGGTCATTAAAGTAATCAGTGATGTCACCCCCAAATTCCCTGAAATGATATTCCAAAATATTGTCTATGTAAGAGTACAGCGTTACTTTATCTTCCCTTGTCAATTGTACGATCCGAAGCAAACGTTCATGGAATTCCGATCGAATGTATACAACCTTACCACTTCTTCCCGAAGGAAAACGGTTGACCAGAAACGTTTCTTCATAATCAACTTTCTTAGCTAATGATGATTTTGCCCGTTCGCGGGGTTTGCTCTCTTTTGGTTCATCCTGTTTATCGATAATCTTATCTAGAGTCGGCTCATCCCCACTCATAATCTGCATGAGATAATCTTCATCGACGACAGGTCTGTCAAAATCTTTTCGTTCCTTTCCTCTTGTCATTTCTTTAAAATTTATAGGTGAATGATCTTTAGAAACTCCGTTATAAATAGGTCAAAGCGGGTAACCTTCAATAGCTGCAATTCAGCTGGTAGCAGACTGGATCGAAAAACGTAATTAATCGTATCATCCGTCTCTTTTCTAAACCGCTTACTATCCCGAATACCTGTTTTCATCATAAGTAGACCAAGCTCCTCGATCACCTCTTGGTATGCATTGTAGAGACCTGTCTTTTCACGTCCATCAACTTGGTTCCAAAACAGCCAGAGGGCTAGCCTTTCGTTCTCATCATCTGAGGGAGGAAGTTGAAGAAAGGCCTTACTGAATGCAAGTGTACTCTCCACGACAAGACGATCAGCAGTGATCGGAGAAAAAATAAAATCCATCGACTTTAACGCGGTTAACACGCCTTTTGTATTGGCTGTACCCGGTAAATCAAAGAATATAATATCTGGCTCAACAGAAAGCTGACTTATATTCTCTAAAGCTGTTTCCAGAGCTATATCCGCCTTACTCTTAATAATCGGGTAAGCTTTCTTATTAATGGTCTGGAATTGCTTCATAGCTGCCTTCTTGTGATATTCACTATTCATGATACTTACTCTATCTCTTTCTCGCATATTACTCAGACTATGCTGTGGGAAGTCACAGTCCATAACCAAAACATTAAAACCTAATCGATAATGCAGCACACTTGCCAGCAAAGTTGTGATTGTGGACTTCCCCACTCCTCCTTTTTGAGTATAAATGCTGACCTTTAAAGTTTTCTTCTTTTTTTCCATTGCTTATATATTATTAATCATTTTACCATTTAACCCCAAAAGCGGGAATGCAGAAACATATTTTATCTCTTTACTTCGACAATTGCAGTGTGTAATACCTTGTATACAAGTTGTTATATTACTTTTTATATGATTACCAAGGTGGAAATATGACCATAAATGAAAATGTAAAATCATTCACAGGTAGATACAAAAGACATTTTGCCAACTTTACCGCTTTTACGCTTTTACACTTTTATGTTTTTATGTTTTTAAAACCTAATACTTTTATTACCTACTTATTGACATGTTACATTCCTGACCAAAATGCAGGTTTACCAATCTTCCCCATTTGTTGTAAAGGAAAACAGTTTTAATAGGCATTAATGCTATCAGGGACATACTAACCTATCTTTTCCGAAATTGACTTAATCCTTTTAGGATTAACTTCTACTGTAGTATTTTTTTTATTTCTGTTCCCGTGAACAGAGCAAGTTGTGTTTTGAGTGCCTCAAAACTCGTTTTGTGCCCCAAAACGACTTGCTCCTGCCGAGAGCTCAGTACATCCTCCGAAGTCGGATGTACTATTTGAATATTTTATTAATTATTGTATTCTTTTCGGCTATCAAACGCCGACTTAGGAAAGAATAAGCAAAAACGTGGTTTGTTGCTTTCAAAACAGATAAGTTTTGTCAAAAAGATATGAATGCACAACACAAAGGCGGGAGAAATCCAAAATTAAACAGGGCGGTACACCGCTATGTTTTCAGATTAACAGAAACAGAAAACACAAGGTTTCTATCACTTTTTGAGCAGAGCGGATTGGATACAAAAGCAAAGTTTATTGTATCACTATTATTTGAGAGACGCATAAAATCAATTAAAATAGATGCTGGCGCAAATGAATACACAACCAAATTATCGCATTTCTTCGCACAATTCAGAGCCATTGGTGTAAATTACAATCAGGTAGTGAAGGTGATACATACGAACTTCAGTGATAAAAAAACGATACTATATGTTGGTAAATTGGAAAAGTACACCCTTGAATTAGCCAACTTATGTAAGGAAATACTGATTCTCACCAAACAGTTTGAAACAGAGTACCTGCTAAAAAAAGAAAATTAATGGTCGCAAAAATAGGAAGAGGAACTAATATCTATGGCGCTTTACTGTACAACCAAGGCAAAGTACTCAATAATAATGGCGAGATTTTGCACCTTCATCATATGAAGGAAACTGCTGACGGAAATTATACGGCAATGCAACTCTTAACTTCTTTTGCCCCTTATTTACTGGCAAATAAAAACACCGAGAAAACGGCACTTCATATTTCACTTAATCCAGATCCAAACGATAGTATTTCTGATGAGGACTATATAAAGATTGCTGAGGAATACATGCAGAAATTGGGCTATGGCGAACAACCTTATGTCGTCTTCAAGCATACTGACATCGAACGTACGCATATACACATTGTATCAACAACAGTTGATTGTAAGGGTATTAAAATTCCGGATTCATTTGAAAAGAAAAAATCAATGGATATCTGTAGAGAACTCGAAACAAAGTTTAACCTATCTCCTGCAACAGAAAAGCAGTTTGGCGATCCCAGCATCCCATTAAATCCAGTTCATTACATGACAGGAAGCATTAAAGCTCAGATCGCATCTATTGTTCGTTATCTTCCCAAGTACTACCATTTCCAGACCTTAGGAAGTTATAATGCATTGTTGTCACTTTTTAATATAACGTCTGAGTACATCAAAAAGGAACACCGAGGGGAAATCAAAGAGGGATTGGTGTATTTCGCTACAGATGAAAATGGGAATAAAGTAAGCAATCCCTTTAAATCTTCATTGTTTGGTAAACAGTCTGGCCTAAAAGAACTCAGAGCGCATTTTGATAAAAGCAAGGAAAAGAGCGCATCAGCAAAATCTTCGCTTACGCAAATTATAGTGCAAGCAATGCAGCTAAATTCAAACGAAAAGACCTTTAAGGAATATTTGATCCAACATGGAATTAACACTGTTATCAGGAGAAATGAGCAAGACCGAATTTACGGCATTACCTTCATAGACCATAATACAAGGAATGTGTTTAACGGTTCCCAACTAGGAAAGCAATTCTCAGCGAATGCCTTTCAAGAACTATTTTCTAGTCACGACTTAAAACTGAACCAAAATAAAATAGTACAGCCAATTATTATTAATCAGACAAATTCAACTAATAATACGGCCACATCAGATAACTTACATCCGTTTTTTGATTTTATGGTAAATCTTTCTAACATTGATGGTTTTGGGTTCCTCGAATCACTACTCACTGGCACATTTGCCGAAGATTCCGAAGAGCAAGCATTTGAATATCAGATGAAGAAAAAACGAAAAAAACGCCCCACCTGATAATCGCCAGCAAAAGCGTCAGAAAGATGGTACAGCCTACAAAAAACCGTAAGTGGCCCACATTTCCTGAATACGGTCTTATAATCTCTCTGCCATATATGAACTTTTATGGACGCGATCCTGCCATATTTCATCGCACCAATATCCCAGTTCATCATTCCACCATACAAGCCCGTGAAAATTACTGGCCGTAAATTCAGCACAGTAATTCTTTCCCTGTATCCACGATGCCACATTATAATCCACCTCATTATCAAAATTTGAAAAGACCGACCATTTTTGGTATATAACAAACTTTTTAGGTATCCTCAAATCTACTTTCATAAATGACCTATAATTTTTATTGACTGAATTCCCAAAAATGTAGACGATTAGGCTAACTTGGATATCATAACCTATAACGAAGAGCTATTTGGCGCCAGATGTCTTCTGCCAGATCCTTATCTTCGCCATGTGCAAAATGCCATTTTCCATCTCGCTTAATAAGAGTCTGAACCAGCCCATCTAATAAAACAGAAAATTCTTCTTGGTCCTTCGTTAAATCTTTTTTCAATAAAACAATCTGGAAATCACGGTTTTTAAATGTAATCCTAAAAGTCTGCTTATTAAAATGTTCTTCATATTGTCCGATTGTATCCAGCATGATAATATATTTACTTTCGAAATTCTTTTTAATAATATGAATTTTGTCTCAAAATAGAAATTCTCTGAAAATATTCCAATTTTAAAAACCCACATTCAAACCAATTTTTCGTGTCTCTAAAAACTTGTTTTTATCCTTGATATAAGACATTACAGGACAACTTATACCGCTTGGAACAACTTCCCAAATTTTCATCCGCAGAGATAATATCTATGGTGAAAATTTTCACTTATGCAAGAAGACGATTTGCGAGGATTAGCCAAAATTATGGCCTTTATGCGTGCGGTTAGTATCCTATTGGTACTTATGAATTTCTACTGGTTCTGTTATTCTTTTTTCTACGACCAGGGATGGACACTTGAGGTTCTGGAAAGGATATTAAAGAACTTTCAAAGGACAGCCGGCCTGTTCGACAATTCGCAATATAGCAAAGTATTTGCATTGATCTTATTGGCGCTCAGCTGCCTTGGGACCAAAGGTGTAAAAAATGAAAAAATTAAATGGAAAAACATTTACATATGCCTGATATCCGGTTCAGTTCTTTTTCTTTTAAATTTTCCACTCCTTAAAATTTCCAATCCTCTGTATATGCTTACCACTTCAGCGGGATTTGTCCTGCTGATGGTAGCTGGCTTATGGATGAGCAGACTCCTAAAAAACAGGTTAATGGACGACCCTTTTAACAACGAAAATGAAAGTTTCATGCAGGAAACCCGCCTTATCGAAAATGAATACTCCGTTAATCTACCTACAAAATTCTATTATCAAGGAAAATGGAACGATGGATGGATAAATGTTGTTAATCCTTTCCGTGCTGCAATAGTCGCCGGTACTCCAGGATCAGGAAAAAGTTATGCTATTATAAACAATTATATCAAGCAGCACATTGAGAAAGGATTCTCTATGTATGTATTCGATTTCAAATTCGACGATCTTTCATTAATCGTATATAACCATTTGTTAAAACATTATGATAAGTATAACGTCAAACCACAGTTTTACGTCTTAAACTTTGATGATCCACGTCGCAGTCATCGATGTAATCCTTTAAGCCCCTCATTTTTGAGTGATATTTCCGATGCGTACGAATCTGCGTATACGATAATGTTAAATTTAAACAGGACATGGATTCAGAAACAGGGAGATTTTTTTGTAGAATCACCCATCATTCTTCTCGCCTCCATTATTTGGTTCCTCAAGATATATCAAAACGGTATCTATTGTACGTTTCCCCATGCCATTGAACTTCTGAATAAGAAATACTCCGATCTATTTACGATTCTGACAAGCTATCCAGAACTTGAGAACTACTTAAGCCCTTTTTTGGATGCGTGGGAAGGTGGAGCGCAAGACCAGCTACAGGGTCAGATCGCATCCGCAAAAATACCATTATCAAGAATTATATCTCCAAAATTATATTGGGTAATGACCGGAGATGATTTTTCACTTGACATAAATAATCCAAATGAACCCAAGATCTTATGTGTTGGTAGTAACCCGGACAGGCAAAATATATATTCCGCTGCGCTAGGACTTTATAATTCAAGAATTGTTCGTCTAATCAATAAAAAAAAGCAGCTAAAGTGCTCCCTGATTATCGATGAGCTACCCCAAATTTATTTTCGAGGCTTGGATAACTTGATTGCCTCCGCCAGAAGTAATTTAATATCCGTATGCTTGGGATTACAAGACTTTTCAATGTTAACGAGAGATTATGGCGATAAAGAATCTAAAGTAATCCAAAATATAGTAGGTAATATTTTCGCGGGACAAGTGGTTGGCGACACTGCAAAAACATTGTCAGAAAGGTTCGGGAAAATTGTACAAAAAAGACAATCCATCAGTATAAACAGAAATGATACCAGTTCTTCGATTTCCACACAGCTCGATAGTTTGATTCCTGCATCAAAGATTTCAACCTTATCACAGGGTATGTTCGTCGGAGCCGTAGCGGACAATTTTGGTGAAAAAATAGAACAAAAGATATTTCACGCCCAGATCATAGTCGATACAGAAAAGGTAGCTAATGAAACGAAAAATTATAAGCCTATTCCACAGATACGATCCTTTCTATCCGAATCTGGGGCAGATATTATGGAACAGGAAATTAACGAAAATTACCGGCAGATAAAATTGGATGTTTCGATTATAATTTCGAACGAATTGACGAGAATTGAAAATGATCCTGAACTGGCTCATTTAATCCGACAGGAATGATTTCAATACGATGAAGGATAACCCGAGAGCATAGGCTGAGAATGTACCCTCCTATCTCCCACTGATCATAACGAACCTACCATTTACCAATAGAAATTAAAAAAAATAAATTTAATATGGATTCAATCAAACCTAGACAATCTACAACTAAAACCTTATATCACGGAACCAACAGCTATTTTAATGAATTTTCACTAGAATATCTAGGCCAAAATACAGATAGAGACAATTGTCATCGGGGTATTCATTTAACGGAGGAAATTGGTATAGCACAACTTTTTGGTGAAAAAGTCTTTGAGTGTCAGGTTCACCTAAAAAAATGCCTGAATTTGGATGATGTCTTTGGCTGCACTGACCAAGCACCCGACATTGTTAATATTATATTTGAAGAGGATATTACCGATCCTAATGAAGCATTGGAATTTATAGATGATAATATCGGATTAGGGGAATATATGGAATTTATGGAAGCCTTTAACTCACAAGATAACCTCAATATGTTTAAAGAACGTGGTTACGATCATATTATAGCTGGATTCGCCAGGGATAAAGTAGAATATTGCATTTTTGAACCTGCTGAAATTTCAATTCTTCATAAGGATTTTATTTCTCTTTTTCCAAAGAATGCGTACCTTTCCGTATTGCCAGCGAATTCCCGTCAGATTGAAAATATTTTAAAAGCTCTACAATCAAAGAATGATCGGGAATTAAATATCCTGTATAAGCAACTGCTTAAAAATATCAATAGTATTCCCAACAAAATAGACGGTTTTGAAATAGATAATATTAAAAAACTAAAGATACTGGCTGGGAAAGATAATACAGAAGGTTCTCTGTGCTATTCTATAAATAAGGGGAAACTATATCGAGAGTTGCCTGGTACGCTGGACGGAAAATCACCGGTTCTAAAGCTGTCTGCCGATAAAGTCAAAAAGAACGGCTTAGGAATCTCACGATAAACCATTAATTGTACAGCAATTCACATTTTTCTTCTAAAGGAACTTTAAAATTAGATCTTATGCTTATTGACTACTTTAGTATTTTCTATTTTGTTTTGTCCGTCTTCTGAATTAACAATTCTGTTTTTGCTTTCATCCAACGAAATCTGAATGTTACGCTCCACTGCTGCAAGTTCAGTCTTTAAACCAGCTAGATTCTTTTCCTTATTCCACTCACCATTTACAATATCATCCAGTATAGTTTTGTCCTTTTTTATGACTTCTATCTGTACTTTTTCTTCGTCAATTAAACGTGGTATTTTTTTTAGGGCATTAAGAAAATTCAAGCTAGCCTTTTCAGGATCTGCAGCAATAATTCCATTGTTATGAGTGTATTTTATATTCCCCTCTCCACAGATATAAAAACGGTTATCCCTTTCCATTATATTCTCCTTTTCCCGAATCTCCGTTTTTACAAGAATACGAAAACCATAGAGAGAACCAATTTCTTCGTAATCACCGCCTGTTCGGGCGTTTGAAGCAATTTTATTAAGATATGAACCAATTTCGGTAATTCCTGCATTTTTTGCCAGCCCATTTAATTGTATAGGATTTAATAGAGTACCGTCAGAAGATTTAAGAATACGATTTTGAAGATTATCCCTATCAACTATAAATCTTTCCAACTTTGAAATTCGCCCTTCCAGTTCCTCTTGCAACAATCCAAGTTTGGAGCCTGCACTCCATTTAGACCGTAAAAAAGCACTTTTTTCATTTTCCATCGCCACAATCTTCTTTTCTACTTTTGCCTTTTCCAATAGATCAGTATTTCCTGAGAGTAAGGCAACATACTCCGAAAAGTTCATCCCGGAAACCTCATCCATCGCTCCCTCATCGATAGTACGCACACTTAGACTATTACTTTTTAACTGACCAACAAATCGCTGTTTGTTAGCAAGCGTATTAAACTTATAAGCATCCAGCGATTTTTCAACAGCATAAATAAAGACATCCACTGTATTATTGGCAAAGAATTTCGCGATTTCATTTCCTTTGCGGACAGCGCGGCCATTGCGCTGTTCAAGATCTGACGGTCGCCATGGAATATCCAAGTGATGTACTGCAACTGCTCTTTTCTGTGCATTAACACCAGTTCCAAGCATATCTGTAGAACCAAAAAGAACTCTTACCCTTCCATCATTCGCGGCCTTTATCAATTCATTACGTTGATCCTCCGTCTTGGCCTCCTGTATAAACCGAATTTGATCAACTGGAATATCATGATCCTGCATAAGCTTTCGCTTTATCTCGGAATAGATATTCCATTCACCAGGCTTGTAGGTTCCTAAATCTGAGAAAACGAACTGCGTACCTTTCTGAGCATTATACTTTCTGTAATATTTAGTTATGTTTGCGGCACATACAGAGGCTTTATTTCCAGCATCATCGGCATATTTAGATGAAATCAACCTCATATCCAGCGACATTTTTCTCGCGTAATCTGTAGCAATCAGCATTTTGGCTTTTTGTTCTGTCGGACTTAATGGTGGCCTTCCAAGCAATTCTGCATTTCCAGACTTAGCAAATTCCATCAATTTTTTGATGAAAATCTCCTGATCCGGAGTTGGTGGGATATTATACAATATCTCATTTTTTACAGGCCGGTCAATACCAATGTCTTCAGCAGTACGGTAATCGGTTATCTCTGCATAGAATTGTGCCAGCTCGGGTACTTTGATAAAATGACGGAATCTCTCTTTTTGCACAATATTATTTGCAACAGAAAATTCATAATCAATGGACTTTCGCGCAAATATCGCAGCCCAGGCATCGAAGCAATTAATACCCTGACGTTCCAATGCTTTTGGACGTAGATACTTAAAAAGACAGTATAACTCGGTCAGTGAATTGGAAATGGTCGTTCCCGAAAGAAAAGTTGCCCCTAAGTCCTTACCGCTTCTTTCCTGGATTGTTCTTATGGCAAAAAGAAGATTAAGTGCTTTTTGACTGCCTTGCGAATTGCCCAGACCGGCAACACGCTCATGTCTTGTATTGAACATAAGGTTCTTGAATTTATGGCTCTCGTCCACAAAAAGGTGATCGATCCCCATCATTTTGAAGTCCACAACATCATCTTTTCGGTTTTCTATATCATGTTCTAAGGTCTTTAGTTTAACATTCAGGTTTTTCTTACGGATTTCTACTCCTTTAAGCATAGCACCCGAAATATCTTTACCCTGACTTCTTAAGACTGAAAGATTTTGCTCCACGCCATCCAGTTCAGCCTGTAGAATATCCTTTTGAAGTTCTGACGACTGGGGGATCATCCCAAATTGATCATGCGTGAGAATAATGCAGTCCCAATCGTTATTCTTGATATCGCCAAAAATCTTAAGCCGCTTTTGTGGGGTAAAGTCCTTTTTTCCGGGATAAAGTATTTTTGCATGGGGATAAGCTTCCCGATAGGTCTTGGCAATATCATGCACATTTGCCTTTAATGCAATAATCATCGGTTTATGGACAAGCCCTAATCGTTTCATCTCCTGGGCCCCTGCACACATAATCAGCGTTTTGCCAGCTCCCACTTCATGATCACAAATTCCTCCGCCATTGGATTTTACCATCCAGATAGCATCTTTCTGGCTGCCATAGAGGTCCTCAATGTTCACCGCCCTCCGATCCAGTCCGGGAAAGCTCTGATGGCTACCATCGTATTGCGGTCGTACATAACAGTTAAATAATTCATTATACCGTTCTGTCAGTTCATTTTTGAACGCATCGTCCTGCTGATAGAGCCATTCTGTAAATTCGTGACGGATTTCATCTATCTTCGTATTGGCAACCTGAATAGTCTCCATATCCCGCACCTTCACAGCCGTACCATCAGCCAAATATTCTGTTTTTGTAATATCTGGGGTAGTATTAACAAGTGCATGTCGCAATAAATTCAAACCGTCAAAACTGCGGCTTTCGGATTTCACCGCATACTTTTCTGTGATCTTCAGATTGCTGGATTTTGCACTGACAGAATAGTCATCACTACTTTCAGAATAATGAATACTAATCGTTGTGTCAAAAAGATGGGTAGCAAAACGATTATAGATATCGGTTCCGATCCAGCGTTCTCCCAGATTAAAGTCAAGAGCCTCAAACTTAATAGGCTCAGGCCGTACCTTTTCAAGTGCTTCAAGACTTACTAGAGCTTCCTGATCATTAGGATTATCGACAATGTAAGCTTTTACTTGTTTTGCTTTTTCAACGACATCACCAGAAAGAAATTTTTGAGAGACTTCCAGCTCGCCACTTATCGGATTATAGTAAATACGTCCCTGTAGGCTTTCTCTTAATGCATCAGAAGACAGACCACTGATCTGTTCCATATACCTCATATCAACATTACCGGAGCGGTTCAAAGAAGCCGACAAAGCTTCCTGCGGAGAAGCCTCAGAGATTTTCATTCTTGCAAAACTAACCGGATGGTCAAAAATATCCGACTTATGGATTACACCTCCGACAACCCGTTCAAGTGAGGGAATTTCATTGCCCGAGGGATCCATTTTTATAACCTTAATATTTTCGGCAGCATTTAGATGACCATATCTTCTGACAAAATCATCATAGAGCTTATTCAGGAGTCCCCGATTGGTACTATCCTCTTCCTGATTTTTAGTTTCGTAATTATACAGATCATTATAACAGTCCCTTACTTTTATATAGGCATCAATTCGTTTTCGCTGGATCTCGCTAAGCGCTATTGGTTTAAAACTATAATTTCCATCGCGTGTATTTCGTTTGATCCTGCCAACATGTCCCCTATAATTAACTAGGGTATCCTCTCGATAGTAGCTTTTAACTTCAGCATCAAAAACCTGCGGTTCCAAACTACGCTGTTCCTCATTATCTTGAAATAAGGAAACCATGGAAACTGCTTTAACGTGTTTGTTCCCGCCATCTTGCTTCTTATCTACGCTGGAAGGCTTTATTTTTACTGTAGTATTCTGTGACCGCACCTGTTCATCCAAATTCTCCGCGAACAGTGACAACTGTTCAGTTACCGTGGGCTTATTTGGCGTATTGCTTCGCTTTTTCCTATTTGTTGGTGACTTTGTAGACTTAGCAATCTCATCTTCTGTAAAAAGGTTGAGCTGAACTGCATTTGATGTGGTCGTATCAGGTAGATTATATGATAATTTATCGCTTACCGTAGAAGTTATTTTTTTCTCCGAAGCACTGAAATCTGATAATTTGGCTCTTTGAAATTTTCTGTACAAATCAGGATTAAAATAATTTTTAAAATCAGCCACAAGCTTTTTCGCAAGATCTTCACCGATACCAGCCAGTCCCCCTTCATGTAGATATACTGTACCGGGTTTACCGTATTGATCGGTACCGACAACAGCTTTGGTATAAACAATGTGATTAGGATTATAGAAAAGTAGATTGCAGTTCTCTCCGCCCGGCTTGATTCCGCTTTTTATGAAATCTCTGGCCCTCTGGGACAATTCCCTGTTTTCAGTTCTTTTCTGTAAAATAAGGAGGTCCGTTCCAACTGAAGTGCCTGCCTCATCAAATAGGTTATTTGGCAATCTTACCGTAGAAACCAAATGATGTTCTTTCATCAACACTTCCCGGATCGCTTGATTGGAAGGACTATCCATCACTCCCTGAGAAGTGATGAATGCCAAAATTCCTCCTTCCCGTAACTTATCTGTGGACTTTAAAAAAAAATAATTATGAATCGCTGAAATAGAAGCTTTTCGGGCCAGATCAGTTCCTTTTGAATAAGAAAGATCAAACACAGAAGTTTTTCCAAATGGAATATTGCCAAGAATTACATCGTACTTACCATCCTCCTTCATTCCTATATTTTCAAAACCTTCGACATTGACCTTAGACTGTGGGTACAATAATTTTAGGATCAAACCTGTGAGTGGATCTTGTTCATATACTGTAATTTCAAGATCAGGAAGGTTTGAAAATGGTTTGATGAATGAACCTACACCCGCTGATGGTTCCAATAATGTCTGAATCTCTACATCATTATTAATTAAAACCTTTGAAATCGTTTCTGAAATGGGTACAGGGGTATAAAAGGCATCCAGAATTGATGCCTTTATTCCATCTATATATTGCTTATATGTTCTGTCATTCTCGCTGTTCTCCAATATCAGATCGTAGAGTGTCTTCGTTAACTCAAAAAGAGGTCGGTCAGCCACACTCCACTTCTCAATGTCATCAACAGACTCTGCTGGATTTAGGATAAATTTCAGTCCTCCAAATCCGGCATACAACGACATTTGTCTTAGCTCCTCCGAACTTCCTTCCCTTTTTTCTTTGTGCAACAGAAAAGCAATTTTCAGGGCATCAATATTCTGCTGGAGGTGCTGCCTCTTATTGAATGCCATTCTTTTCGATCCATATCGCGATGAAACCTGTCAGTTCCGTATATAGCAGGTCATAATCATTTGAATATGCAAAATCATCGGCTAGATCATACTTTGCAAAAACCTCTGCACAGATAGGAAGTATTTTTAATGCAAAGTCCCGATATTCAAAGTCAAAGAACAGATCTGTAAACTCATTGGTCAGGACATCAAATAGACTGTCGTATTTTGAAAAATGTAGACCTTCATACAAAATATAGTCGGCTATTTCATCACATTTGTGAACGCCATTGCCAGACCTGAATGCTCCTTCATACGCATTGGCCGCCCATCGAGCCCGTTGGCCGATAAATTTTGTATCCTCTAATTTCTCAGGAAAACTCGCTTCTATATGTTCCTGTAGCTTTAATTGGTAGTAGGAAAAATCCTTTTGCTCTTTTTTCATGTGTCAATTGTTTACTTGTCAGGTAAACCTAGCCACAGAAGCTCTCGTAATGCAGTTTGTGAGGTATTCTAACCTAAGAAGTCCGTCATTTTCCTAATTGAAAAAATGAGGTAAAAAAAAGAAGCCTGAAATCACCGGGGATCTCAGGCTTCACACCAAATCACATCATGAAAATTATCTGAACTTTCGTTTCTTTTTCTGCTCAAATTCAAAAGAAGTAGTACCGTCCTCCGATAACACAATATAGGCATCAAATGGCTTTCCACTGTGACCGACCATCTTGCGGATCAATGGTGTTCTTTTCTTGGTAAGCAAAGCTTCTACAATTTTATATGTTAATTGTATTCCGCACACCTTTCGAAAAAGTATCCATCCGCATTCATCACTACAGCATTTGATTACCTTTTCACGCAAATAGGCTTTACTACTACATTTTGGGCAGTATAGATCTTGAGGACCCGCCTCAGCAATTTTCTCGGTCAACAGTTCTTTGGTAACCTCTTGTGTCAGCTTTTCAAGTTCTCCATGAAATTCCGTAGCAGACATTTCATTATTCTGTATCTTTTCAAATGCAAGTTCCCATTGCGCTGTCATAGCCACGTCTGCTATCTTTTTATCCGCTACGATCTGATAAACAAGAAGGCCCTTCTCAGTAGGAATGATCGACTTCTTCTCCCGGCGGATATAATCCCTGTCGAAAAGCGTTTCAATAACCGAAGCACGGGTAGCTGGTGTACCTATTCCAATGGTTTTAAGTGCCTTTCTCTCCTCAATATCCGCAATGGTATTACCGGCATTTTCCATTGCTGATAGAAGTTCTGCTTCAGTATATAATGCAGGTGGCTTTGTTTTTTTGGAAAGAAGCGTCGCAGCGGTTACCTGTAAGAGATCGCCATTGTGGAGTTCCGGCAGGTCAAAAACATTGTCCTCCTCGTCTTCATTAAAATTTCCATTGATCAGCTTCCAGCCTGGGGAAGTAATCTTTATTGCTTTAATTGCAAAATTATAATGTAGGATTTCTAACGTTACCGAAGTAGTTTCCCTATGGCAGGCTGGTGAAATAGCTTCAAGAAGTCGGCAGGCGATCATATCATACAGTGCATTTTCCTGCGCGTTCAAAATACTAGGTATATTCTCCGTTATTAAAATTCCATGATGGTCAGTCACTTTTACATCATTGACGATATGTTTGTTATATCTCTCCCATTTAACTTTTTCAACCTTTTCTTTAAAAGCGTTGGAAGCCCCTAAAGCGACAATCAGATTTGGAATTTCGCTCCAGACATCTTCGGGAATGTACTTTGATCCCGTACGGGGGTAACTTATCAATTTCTTCTCATACAAGATCTGCGCTATTTCCAGTGTTTTTTCCGCGGAAAAACCCAGCTTCCTGTTGGCCTCTTTTTGTAAGCCTGTCAAATCAAAAAGTAATGGTGCCTGCAAGGAACCGGATTTCTTTTCAACATCCACAACAAGTACAGTTCCTGCACGCTCAATAGATCTTATTGCAGATTCTATTCTAGTTCGTTCTTCCCATTTATCAACCGATAAACTCTTGAAAATAATACCCTCTTTTTGATGTTCCAGCTCAATCTGGAAATAGCTTTTTACTTCAAACGATTTATGATCTATATATCTTTTGCAGATAAGCGATAAAGTAGGTGTCTGAACACGTCCTAAAGAATATAAACCATCCCCTAAACTGATCGTAAGGGCTTGCGTGGCATTGATCCCGATCATCCAGTCAGACTGTGACCGCTCGCGTCCCGCATAATAAAGACCATCAAAATCAGCCCCGGACTTCAAATTGTTTAATCCGCTTATGATTGCTTTCTCTGTTAAACTACTGATCCAAAGCCTCTCAAATGATTTATGGCAGCCTAAATATTCATATATGTATCGGAAAATTACTTCACCCTCCCTACCTGCATCGGTAGCAACAATAATGCTGTCGCACTTTTCGAAAACTTCGCCAATTATTTCTAATTGCCGTTTTGAACCTTCATCGTAATCATAACCATTACCAGCCTTTACTTTTCTACAGGTAAGCATAAAATTTTCTGGTATGATAGGAAGGGATTCCCTGTTGAATCCCTTTATTCCATAGTCCGCAGGCATCGCCAGTCCTACAAGATGTCCATAAGCCCATGTGACCATAAAATCACCCCCCAAAAAATATCCATCTTTTCTTTCAGTCGCTCCTACAATTCGGGCTAGTTCATGTGCTACAGAAGGCTTTTCTGCTAAGATTGCTTTCATAATGGCTTACTTTAGTGAAGTTTCGGTCGTCTTGTAGGTGTCTTTCTTTCTTGGGCATCAGTCTTTGCAGTATTACGTGCGGCCTGTTTTGAATCATCTTTTTGCACCGGAGATTGTCGCTGTTTCTTCTCTTGATTTGTATCACCAAGGACTTGCTCCAGCTGATTTTCCAAATGAGGTTTCTGGAAGGAGAAATCAACCTTTCCTTTTTGTTCATTGTAGAAGACGTAACCTGAATATATTCTATTTTGATCCTAATGACAAGATCTTCCAGATAAATAGCTTTACCCTCTTTTAGCTGATCCTGTTCTTTTTCGCTAAGCTGTCGGTCTCTGAAGACGGGTGGAATTACCCTTGTAAGCTGTTGTTCAATATTTAGGGTTTCTTTATTGCCAGCAAATACAATTTTTCTGTCATCCGCACTGAACTGCAACGTTTGGCTGAACAGTTCCCCTGTTTTTGTATTTACCATACCATCAACGAGCACGGGCTTTCCTTCCATGAGTTCCTGCTTTTGTTCCTTACTTAACTTTACGCCACCAAATTTATCATTGATTTTAATCCATTCAAGCGGATATGATACCGGCTCCTTTGTATATTTATCCAAACTGATCAATGACTTTACTGTAATACCCTGTGTATTCGTCAGTTCAGCCACCCGTCCCATATTTCCAGTTTTTATCAGGTTCTCCTTATCCTCTCTTGTAAACCTATGGCCATAAAAAGGATTTTCCAAAGGAGCTTTATGTCGTATACCATGCGTCAAAATAACAATCTTATTATCGACTTGTCTTAAAGAAAGACGAGCATCACCTTTTAATGCCAGCCCTTCAAAATTTCCTTCAATCTTAAATATTGTATCTGATTTGTATCCTTTTAGCAATTTGTCCAATTGTCCATTTTTCTCTAACAGCTCCCTGTTCAAGCCAAATTTATGAGCTGTATTCCAGTCAATTTCATCTGCATTATAACGATTCACATTTTTTGCATCATCTTTGGTTTTCCCTTGATTAACTTCTTGTTTCGTTTCCATATCCTGCTTTTTTTGTTTATTGTCATGTTTCACTTCCAATGCGTCCAGCAATTTATTTCCTTCCGGTGTTGGATTATCGAGCGCAGATTGTAATTTCTTCGCTACCGCCTCCATATCGATGTCGGCAATTTTAAAAAACTTGTATCCTGTAGGATCGTTGAGTTTTCGCCAGAAATTAGAAAAGAAATTGCTGAAAATATCGCTTTTGTCTACGCGCATAAAATCCAGCAAATTCTTCTGTTTGGGCTCTCCTGTTTCCAGTTTCCCATCCTTATTTACTCCTTTTACAGCTTCGATCCTGTTCTTAACTTTGTCAAGAACCAATAGGATATCGGACAGCGGCTCTAACGCTTTGGCTACCTTTTCGTCGGTGATTGTTTGTTCGTTCATAATAAAAAAGTTTTAAGATTATCGAAAGTAGAATGGGAATCGTTACAGTATTATATCTATTCCGTTAGAAACCTATTTTTGCCTATATTTTCCGCCGTGATAACTGTCTCTAATAAACTGTTGCACATCAGAACTCTTGTAATAAATTTTACCACTGATAGTGAAAAACTTTATTCTGCCGATTGTACGGTAACGCTGAAGACATCGGTAAGTGATCTTTAGCATTTGAAGCACGTCTTGATTATCGAGCAGTTCATCACCGTCGATACTCAATCTCTTTTTGTCGCGGATTTCAAGATCCCCTGCGAGTATATCGAATCGCTTCATGATACGATCCATCCACGCGAGGAATTCAACTCGATCTATATTCATAGCCTTTTACATTTGGTTTACATACCAAAATTGGCCTTGATTTTCCGCTAAATCGTACAAGGTAGTACCAAGGATATACCAAGAGAAATGAACTTTTTTTTCGTTATTTTTTTAATAGTGGCGCCAGTTTGCATTGGTATCCTATGACTAGTATATTGGTACATACTAAAAGTATGAACTGTCGAAGCCAGCTGTGTAAATTTCAGGTTAGTTATTCTACGAATAAATTCAGTATAACAGGACAGCATAAATTTCGGCAATAAAAAAACAGGTCATCGATTTGATTACCTGTCTTGTACAATAGATTTACTACCTACCTTAAAGTTCTCTATCCATATATTGTTCTAGAGAACTTTTTAAGAAAAGTAAATAGCTGGTTTTCTCTCCTGCCCTGAACTTCATCTGATGGAATGCATGATGAATATCCCCCAATTTGATTTCAAACACTTCCTCAAATAGTTTACTCATTTTTCGCAGGCCAGCTCTTCCATTAGACACACTACCTGCTGCATGTAGTGCATAAATCAGTTCAATTAACGCATTCTTGGAATCCGTCCAAGAAAAACTTCCATTTTCAGGCATAGGGGAACTGCCGGTGTTATTGGAGTCTTTCTGACTAATTTTCGACAAATAATAGGAAAAAAGCAAGTCCATCGCTATGATCTGAGCGACTTTATAATCATAATAGGTAGAAAACTCAATATCAACTTCAAAGAAAAAACTGTCTACACCATCGAAGAAATTAATATTGCCCAATCTAAAATATGAATTGTCCTTGTCGCATCGGCCAGAACGATAATACCAGTAAAAATCCGAACTCTCCAGGTGCTTTTTATATTCTTTGTTTAAAAGTTTGATCTGCTCGTTGTAATAAGCTTGTACCAAATCATAAAGTTCCGGGTTAATAACTTCCAAACGGACAAGCTTATTATAGTAAATGAGTTTTCCTAAAATCTCGGGCTTGACAGTCTTAAAAAAGACTACTTCGTCGTCGGCTGTAGCAAAACCATTTTTAGCAATTTGGGTTTTAAGATCGCTTAATAATTGGCGAAGAAAAGAAACCATATGATAAGCTTCTTCAATGGTGCTTTTCGTACTTCGCTTCAGATTCTTCTCCTGTTGTACAATTGATAATAGAATATTTTTATATAATTGTTTCATTTTCGAACCCTTTTATTGCGATTGGTTTAGCAATTTCTAAAAAGGCATATTCTGCTGTATCTAATGTTTCTCTGGGTATTCTTATCTCCAAAAGCTTTTGCAGCCTTACAAGAGGTTTAA
>NZ_CALNWX010000005.1:0-125000 GCF_940807095.1 Chryseobacterium sp. Marseille-Q3244
GCATGGGAGACGTTATTTCCTTAGTAGAACGAGCTCAGGAACGGAAAAAACGGATCTTCCAGAATTGATAAGAAGAATTGGCTACAAAACTTAAAGCCGGCCAGGACATCTGCCACATTACTTTATGCATTTTTCCGTTTAAAATAAGCTGTTTCTGTTGTTCCATTGTTGATTATAAATGAGTTGAATAGAGTGCATAATATAAAGGAAGCCAGAGCTTTGTCTTCATATATTCAAATTTCAAAAACTTTGAAAAGATCTCAAAAAAATTCTCTCTTCTCTGAGCGTCAAGAACAGCAATGGTTGCAAGGTTTACGATTTCATCTACGCTTGAACGCATTTGAAGAACGTGTACCGGTTGTTTTAATCCCATCAGGATTGGCCCGATTACCTGTGCTACTTTCATTCCTCTTAGAATCTTGTAAGAAAGATTGGCACTTTCAAGATTCGGGAAGATGAAGGTGTTTGCCGGAGTTGTTCCTAATTTTGAGAAAGGATAATCACTTAGATGATCTGCATTCATAGCAAAATCCGGTTGAATTTCACCATCAACGATCATCTTAGGATATTTCTCATGAAGAATGCTTACAGCCTTTGCCACTTTTTTGGAAGTATCTGAAATGGCAGCAAAATTTTCAAATCCAAGCATTGCAATTCTAGGTTCGATAGCGAAAGATTTCACTGTAAACTCAGCCATTTTAGCAATATTAACAAGATCTTCAGAGGTAGGATTTTGGTTGATAGAAGTATCTGCGAAGAAAATAGGCTTCTTTTCAGATAAGATCATCATCATTGCAGCTACTTTATCTACTCCTTTATCTTTTTCAATAACTTCTAAAACAGGACGCAATACAGAAGTATAGTTTTTAGAGAAACCAACAATCAGACCATCAGTATCACCATGTCTCAGCATTAAAGGTCCAAAATAATCTCTCTGACGAACATATCTCTTGGCTTTGTACTCGTTCATCCCTTTTCTCTGACGAAGCTTCCAAAGTGTTTCTCTGTATTTTTTTCTATTTTCTTTCTGATCGTCATCACTTGGATCAATGATTGGAATATCCAGGTTGATCCCGTAACGTTCCATCTGTTCCTTGATGTATTTCTTATCTCCTAAAAGACTTGGGTACGCAATTCCCTCTTCGTAAAGGATTTGAGCTGCTTTTAATACATTATATTCTTCAGCATTTCCAAGCGTAATTCTCTTCGGATTAGATTTTGCACGGCTCTGCATCATTCTTACCAATCTCTCATCTCGACCCATTCTGTCTAAAAGCTGGTGCTCATACTCTTCGAAATCAGTAATCGCTTTTCTTGCTACTCCACTTTCAATAGCTGCTTTCGCAACAGCACTTGATACTTTTGTAATCAATCTGTTGTCAAATGGTTTTGGAATGAAATAGTCTCTTCCAAACTGCAGGTTCTGAACATTGTAGGCAAGAATTACAGCTTCCGGTACCGGTTCTTTAGCCAGGTCAGCAATAGCGTGTACCGCTGCAAGCTTCATTTCTTCATTAATCCCTGTTGCCTGAACATCTAATGCTCCACGGAAAATATAAGGGAACCCTAATACATTGTTTACCTGGTTAGGAAAATCACTTCTTCCTGTTGCCATGATCACATCTTTACGGGTCGCAAGAGCAAGATCATAAGCAATTTCAGGATCCGGATTCGCTAAAGCAAATACGATAGGGTTATCGTTCATGCTTAATAGCATTTCAGGAGTCATCACATTTCCTTTTGATAATCCTACGAAAACATCAGATCCTTTTACAGCATCTTCTAATGTTTCGATATCTGTCTGAGCAATGAAATCTAATTTTTCTGGAGTAAGGTTCTCTCTCTTGTGATTGATTACTCCTTTACTGTCACACATCAGGACATTTTCTTTTTTCAGTCCTAATGAAATATAAAGCTTGGTACAAGCAATGGCAGCCGCTCCGGCTCCATTTACCACCATTTTTACTTTATCAATATCTTTATTGGCAATCTGTAATGAGTTGATTAATGCAGCAGCAGAAATAATTGCTGTTCCATGCTGGTCATCGTGCATCAAAGGAATATTCAATTCTTCTTTCAGTCTTTGCTCTATATAAAAAGCTTCAGGAGCTTTGATATCTTCAAGGTTGATTCCCCCGAATGTAGGTGCAATTCCTTTTACAATTTCAATGAATTTATCTGGGTCTTTTTCATCAATCTCAATATCAAAAACGTTGATATCAGCGAAAATTTTGAACAAAAGTCCTTTCCCTTCCATTACCGGTTTTGAAGCTTCTGCTCCGATATCTCCCAATCCAAGTACTGCAGTACCGTTAGAGATTACCGCTACCAGGTTTCCTTTTCCTGTATAATCGTATACAGTTTCCGGCTTGTCGTGGATTTCCATACAAGGAACCGCTACTCCGGGAGAATAAGCCAATGATAAATCTCTTTGAGATGAGTGTGGCTTGGATGGTATAACTTCGATTTTCCCTTTGGGTTCTGCTTTATGATAATCTAACGCGGCCTGACTGAAATTCTTTTCGTCGCGATTGTTGTTACTTGACATACGTTTTATTTTTTGTTAGAGTATATATTTAATGTGGTAATCTACTAAGCTTTCAATTGGTTTCTGAACTACATGTCCCACATTTAAATTAAGTTCTTCCGCTACAGAGCGTAAAATATTTTCATAATAATAAGCAATAGAGCCAATAAAATTGATTTCGGCATCATGAGCTTCCTCATAAGGCATAACCTGATATTCGAAGAAGCTTTTCATTTCTTCGAAAACCATGTTCATGAAATAAGGATGATCTTTTCTTTCGACAACAAATTTATTGAAATCAGCTAAATAAGCATTTGGTCTTGGAGTATGATACATATTTTTCAATGCATCTTCTATGGTAAGTTTATAACCTGCCTCAAATTCATTATGAAGATCTGTGGGAAGTTTTTTCATGAAGTATCTGCGTACCAACTGTTTTCCAATGGCACTTCCGCTTCCTTCATCTCCCATCAGGAATCCAAGGGATGGCAATTCAATCTTCACCTCTTTGCCATCAAAATAACATGAGTTTGATCCTGTACCTAAAATGCACACGATCGCGGGTTTTCCTTTATAGGCAGCATAAGCTGCAGCCATCAGGTCTTCTTTTACAATGATTTCAGCTTTGCTAAAAACTTTTTTAAGTTCAGCTTCTATAATCTCACGGTTTTTTTCCACACCACATCCAGAGCCATAGAAAAAGACTTTCGTAATTGAATTTTTGACCAATATAAGGTTGCTGTTCTTCTGTATTTCAGGAGTGATAAGTTCTCTGTTGATAAAATTCGGATTAAAGCCGATGGTTTCCGTTTTCAGAAAAACCTTTTTGAAGTCATCCAATATTACCCAATCCGATTTAGTAGAACCACTATCTACAATAGCAACCATATTTTAGATTTTAATTTAAGGGTGCTAAATTATGAATTTATCTTCAATTAGCATTTAAAAACAACCTGGAAGCTGTCTAAAATCATTAATGTTTAACCTTAGTTTTCTTTTCATTGAATTGCAGAAGCCAATCTTCAATTTCATCTTCCAGATAAGATGCCTGCAGTACCATTGCATTGATAAAATCATCAGGTACGGGTTCACCATTGGAATTTTCAAGATTCCAAAGTTCATTAGACATATTTTCATATTCAGAATACACTCGTTTGAAGCGGGAGTTTTCTTTTTCCAACGCTTCAATATTTTTTTGTTGAAGCTGGAATTTTCTGTATTTGTTTTGACTTTTCATACAAATATTATTAACAATTGGTCATAAAAAATTAGAGTAGTATGCTTTCAAATAGGCATTACAAGATAGAAAAACCCACATCACAAGGATTTGAAAATGAATTTATTATCAGGTTATAGTGACATCATTCCGCTTATTAAAATTAGAAATAATTTTTATTTAAAAAAATATTTTAACAACTTTTTTCAGTGTTTAACATATAGTTATAAATTTGCAGATTGATATTGTAAAGAATCCTGATTTAAAATAATTGAAAAACATTATGAACACATAGGATCCAAAGAATTCCTGATTGTTTTTCTTATAAAACACCCTGGTATCTAATACAATATAAGATATATTTTCAGCTTTTATATTAATTAAATGAAAGAAATACTCATACGCCAGAAACAAGTTTTGTTCTTCATTATTGCCGGAGGACTGAGTGCCATTGTGGAGATTGGCAGCTTTAAAATATTCAGCACTTACCTGCCCCACTTCTTTGCAAGAGAAACTAATTTTCATGGTATACACTATCCTTTAAGCAATATTTTCTCTACCTGCTGTGGGATCATCAGCAATTATTTTCTGAGTATTTGGTTTGTTTTTGAAAGAGGAAAACATTCTAAGAAAAAAGAGTTTGCTTATTTTATGGCAGTATCCTTTTTCTCTACTTTACTAAGCCTTAGTTTCTTTCAGATATTTTACAGTTTTATATTTAAGGATAATATCAATTTAATTTTTTATACCTTGAGTCCGGAAATGATAAGCAAGATTGCAGCGATCCTGTTGGTTTCCATTCTTAATTATTCTGTAAAAAAGAAAGTAATTTTTAACGGTTAAACTGTGGCAAAAATTCTAAACTATCTCTGGAGATTTTGGCTGTTGTTATTAGCATTTGTTCTAACAACCACTCTCGGGATCCCCGTTTATATTTTATCTTTTAGTAAAAAGCATTATAAATACGCTTATAAATTTGTCCGCCTATGGTGTTTCGGCATGTTTTATGGCATGGGCTTCCGATATGATCTCATTAAACTTTCTGAGCAAGAAAAAGACAGAAACAAAGAATATGTTTTCATCTCGAATCATACTTCTATTATGGATATTATGCTCACCTGCATCCTTTTTCCACATCACCCAATTTGTTTTGTTGGAAAAAAAGAACTTGTTAAGATTCCTATTTTCGGAACTATTTATCAAAGGATATGTGTAATGGTAGACAGATCAAGCGCAAAAAGCCGTGCTGATGTATACCGCAGATGTGCTGAAAAAATGGAGGAAGGCAACAGTATTGCCATTTTTCCTGAAGGGGGTGTACCGGATGACACGTCTATTATTCTGGATGACTTTAAAGACGGGGCGTTTATGTTAGCATCAAAACATAACTCTCCAATTGCTGTTTATACCTTTATAGGACTTAAAGAAATGTTTCCTTTTGATAGCTCTAAGGGTTATCCCGGAAGAGTAAAGGTCTATTTCAATGGAATTATAGAACCTACTAATTCTCCAAAAGACTTAAAAGCAGAGGCTTATCAAGTAATTAAAAAAACTTTGACAGAGCATTCTATTTAAAAGAATTAGTTATATTTGTTTGCGAAATTTTCAATAAAATATGTCAAAAACCAACCAGCCGACTAATTACCCGGCACTGTACACACTTGTACTTGTATTTTTTTTCTGGGGTTTTATTGCTGCCGGCAATAGTATTTTCATCCCATTCTGTAAAAACTATTTTTCTCTCGACCAATTTCAGTCCCAATTAATAGATTTTGCTTTTTATACTGCTTATTTCCTGGGAGCTTTATTGCTTTTTATATTCAGTACCATAAAAGGAATTGACATTATCGGAAAATGGGGATATAAGAAGAGTATTGTCTACGGACTTCTCCTCTCAGCCCTTGGTGCTGCTATTATGATTATTGCTGTTAAAAGCAATGTATATTATGGTATGCTCATCGGACTCTTTGTGGTTGCATTAGGATTCTCTATTCAACAGACTGCTGCAAACCCTTTTGCCGTATTGTTGGGAGATCCTAAAACAGGAGCCAGTAGACAAAACCTTGCAGGTGGAATCAATTCTTTTGGAACATCCATCGGACCTATTATCGTTGGACTGGCACTTTTTGGAACTACAGCAACAGTAGATGACGACCAGATCAAACATCTTGCTCTTGACAAAGTAATCCTTCTTTATACAGCAGTGGGAGCTCTTTTCCTGATTGCTGCAGGAATCTTTTACTTTTCAAAGAAGCTTCCTGACGGAATTTCTACCGAACCTATGGAAAAAGCTGGAAAAGCAAGAAAAACATTGATTGCCATGACAATTCTTGTTATTCTTTTCTTTATTCCGGTATTCAGCAGCTACAATTCTGATGAAGCTAAAAATATTGAAATTTTGGGCAATGAAATTACTGTATTAGACAAAACTCTTGAAAAAGAAACTGATACCGTAAAAATCACAGAACTCAAGCAACATATTTCAGATAAGAAAACAGAACTTGAAACCATCAAGCATCCATTGGAGAAAAAAAGAATGATGTACCTGGGAGGTGCGTTACTTGTTGTCATTGTTTCTCTTGTATTTGCTAATTCCAGTGCTAAGAAAAATGCTGAAGGCTGGGGTGCGATGAAATATCCACAGCTTGTATTGGGGATGATCGCTATTCTTGCTTATGTAGGAGTGGAAGTTGCCATAGGAAGTAATCTTGGAGAACTTTTAAGCATGCCTGAATTTGGGGGACATCAGTCTTCTGATCTTGCTCCTTACATTTCCATGTATTGGGGAAGTTTAATGATCGGACGATGGACCGGTGCTATAGCGGTTTTTAACCTGAATAAACAACAACAGACCATTGCTACCATCATTGTTCCTTTTATTGCTTTTTCTGTGATTATCGGAATCAATACGATTGCTCAAAAAGACATGTCACATCTGTATTTTTATGCAGTTTGTGTAGCTATCCAGGTTATATTATTCCTAATCAGTAAAAATAAACCGGCATTAACGCTAATTATTTTTGGATTATTTGGAACTGCTGCTATGATTACAGGATTATTAACTACAGGAAATGTGGCGATCTATGCATTCCTTTCCGGAGGTCTTGCCTGCAGCATTATGTGGCCATCTATTTTTACACTGGCCATTACTGGTTTAGGAAAATATACCGCTCAGGGGTCTGCATTCCTTGTAATGATGATCCTTGGAGGAGGTATTATTCCACCGCTTCAGGGTAAGCTTTCTGACATTATCGGAATTCACAGCTCTTATGTAATTCCTGTATTGTGTTTTGTTTACATTACTTTATTTGCTTATCTGGCTAAAAAATCTTTATTTAGACAGGGAATTAACGTTGACGTTTTAGAATCCGAAGGTGCACACTAAAAATAGACTACATATATATAAGAAGAAAAGATTTTGGGCAGGTGTATTACTTGCCCAATTTCTTTTGTTTTATGGTTTCTCAAAATCTTTATTCATGATTTCTTTTTTTGAAAAATTCTTCGAATTCCAGAAAAGACTTCATCAGATGATCTTCAGTGGGCTTTCTTTTTCAGTGGGAGATATTATCTATATCGTATTGGGAATTGTTCTTTTATATAGCCTTATTGCTTTATTTAAAAAGAAAAATAGGCATACTTCCCTGTTAAGAATCCTTATCATTGGAAACATCCTTTACTTTACTTATCAGATATTCTGGGGAATGCTTTATTTCCAGGCTCCAATCATTAAGAAACTTTCCAGTCAAGACACTCCTGACCTAAATAAAGCAAAAAAACTGGCCTTACATTATCTGGAAAAATGTAAACTTACCCGTGCATCCATACATGAGGACCATAATGGGATCTTCATTGTCACCAATCTTAGGGCAGTACAACAGGAAATTTTATTCCAGCAAACTCAGCTTCCAAAATATATTTCGGATAAAAAGTCACCTCAGATTCTTTCTATTAAACCTAGTTTATTTAAAAATGTAATGAACTTTACAGGGATATTAGGATATTACAATCCTTTTACCGCAGAAGCACAATATAACGCTGAATTACCCCATACTTTCATCCCTTTTACAACAGCCCATGAAAGTTCTCATCAACTTGGTTTCGCGAGAGAACAAGAGGCTAATTTTATTGGTTATCTGATAGGAGTTCATTCCAGTAATTCTGAGCTAAGATACAGTACTGAATATTTTACCTTGAAAAGTCTTTTACGTTTTATAGTTGACAAAGATCCGGAATTTGTAAAATCTGTTATCCAAAATTACTCTCCCGGAATGAAAAGAGACCGGGCTTATGAGAAAAGTTTCGCATTCAGGCATCAGGGTTGGTTGGATAACTTCTTTGGATTCACGAATAATCTGTTTCTGAAGAGCAACCAACAGGAAGGTTCAGTCACCTATTCTTACTTTATTGATCTCCTTCTAAACTATGAAAAATAGGCATAAAAAAAGAATCGTATCAGGCGATACGATTCTAAAAACACAAATGATGAAAAAAAATTTATTACCTTGACTTGTTCCCTCATTCAAGGCGATGTAAAAGTACGACATATTTTATAAATACAAAAACATTTCTTTTCTTTTTTGAAACTTTATGAAAACTTTATGATTTTTTAAGTTTTTTTGAGTTCGACAGTAGTTAACATGAATTACAATCACACCTTACATATACTATTAAAATAATAAACAAATTATAGTTAAACTGCGAAAAATTTACAAAACCAAATATTTATTTAAACATAAAATATTCCATTTATTCTGAATTTTGAATGAGTAAAAAATTAGAGTTATCCTTCCGAAAATTCAAAATATCTCCACTATTACTCTCCTACTCTTTCATTAAATTCCCCATCTATTTTTAATAGAAATGGGAATTTCTTTGAGCCCAAATTATAGTGGGATATGGATTAAATATTCCCCATATTATATCGTTCTGTTACTTCTAAAAGCCAGGCTCTTATAATATCTGAATAAATAATCATAAACAATCATTTCAAACAGTCGTTGATTTGAAACAAACATCCGATTGATATGCATATGAAATACACTAGAAAAAAAGCGCTGAAGAGAGTTTGAATGATGTTTTATATGTTGCAGGGCTTCCTTAGATTCATGAATATTATTGAGAATAGCAGATCTAAAAGGAATATAATCCTCCAATTCAATAAACTCCTGATATTTAGTAATAAATATTCTATATTTTTTATCAAGCTGAGTATTTAGCTTTTTATCTGCATTGAATTCCTGTTTAAAAGCAAAATTAAATTCGTGGATCCAATTTAGTTTTTCTTCCATGGACAACCCTAGATATTCTAATACCTTATCAATATAATAAAGGCATACCATAATTTTTTCTTCATCATCAAAATGGAGATATTCATAAAGCACGCTCTCACTACTCTTGTAAAATAAAAGTTCAGCTTCTTCCATTGTAGCTTCTCCATACCGCTCAATTTCTCTCCGGTAAACATCTATGATACATTCCGATACTTCTCCAGAATCTCTATATTCCTGCAGGGAGTTATTTATTAACGAAACCACCCTACTAAAATTATTAAGGTCTGAAAGTTCAAAACGAAGTCGAAGATGGACCCGTGGATCATTATAACGGATAAAAAACCATTTTTTAATTAGATTTCCCTCTCGCAATTGCTCTAATAAAGGTATTAAAGCCTCCTCCAAAATAACATCTGCAGTTTTTACTCCTGTATAAATTTTGACATACAGCCACTCGCTTCCGGGAATAAATTTTCTTTTCATTAAAATTTATTTTAATTTATACATTGGAAAAACAAATTCATGTTTAAATCCTCCATTTTCATTAAAAAAAAACTCTTCTATCACGATTGTTTTTTTCTTTTTAACCGTCTGAATAAAAAGTGTAGCCATATCGTAGTTTTCAAGGCTTAAGGTTAAAGTATTATCTGCCTCTACCCACTGTATCCATACAGGAATTTTTCTTTTAGTTCTCCAATTTTTCAATTCAGATAAAAAGTTATCTTTATCTAAAATGAACTGTTCTAAAAAGACAATATCTTTATCAGAGATCTTCCAGGCTGCTTTTGCAAGGATGATATTTTTATATTCAACTCTTGGAAAAAACTTATAAATATGCTTTAATCCTCCCCAATTAAAATGTAACCCATTTCTTATTTCTTGGGAATAAAGATCAGAAAGGAAATGATAAATCGGTAAAGTATTATAAAAATAGTTATAGGCATTAGTCAAATAAGGCCTTATTTCTTTATTAAGTTCTTTGGATCGTAAAACAATTCTATTATTTTTCAATGAAACGTAAAGATCATCCACCGCTATCTGATTCTCTTCCGGCAAAACAGATTTCGCCATGTAAGGTATCTCGTAATTCCTTATTGTAGGTCTTCTAATCACATTTCCTATTCTTGCTTCAGGCAAGTGAATCACTTCTGCCAAAATATACTCAGGATTCAAAATTCCTTCTTTCTGGGCAATAGTCCTTGTTAGATTTTGTATTTCAGATTTTTCAGAACAAAATCTTCCTAATAAATTGGCGGCACTACTTCCTGTACTACCATTTAAGAATAATTTTTCTTTATCATCGTCTGATATAATTTCCGTTAAAAAAGAAATTGTATCGGGCAGATCATCCCATTTCTCTTCGAACTCTTCGAAATCATCATCTAATAATTCTATTGTATATTGATTTTCTAATAAAGCTTCCTGTAATTTTTCATTAAGAATCGTATGAAATGGATTAAATTCAATACTTATATTTTTATGTTTTTCAAAGACTGGAAGTTCTAAATCATCTAAATAAGGATGAATACCTTTTGATGAGGCATTTTGTTTGTAACTAATACCAATTTCGGAATCAAGAACATACTGCAAAGGCATTTCCTGTGCTTCAAATCGTTCATTAAAAGCTTTTTTGAATTTCTCTAAACGAGTATCTTTTTGAGCTAAAGTTATTTTGTTCAAAAAGCTAAAAACCTTTTTAATCTCTTTTTTCCAATGGGATGATAAAATTGATTTATCTTTATGATATAAGTCGGTTTGAAACAGGTATTTTTGTTCATATTCTATCCCAAAAGAGATAATGAGTTTTTCAACCTCTGCATAGCTTGAAATCGAATTGCCAATATTTTGATCTAATTGATGAAGTTTATTTTTTATAGAAATCAAAATATCGCTTTCACTTACCTGAAGTCTTTGTAAAGTAGATATTAGAGTATCTAAAAAATCCCCTCCCGAAACATTAGGCTCAATCTCACTTGTGAGAACTTGATTATCGATCAGTTCTTCTATAAATTCTGACGCATCTTCTCTGGTTATATCTTTCGTAATCAGAATCTCTGTAAGTTCTTCTATTGTTTTTCCTTGTTCCGAAAATTTTAATACCTTTTGTAGTTCTTCAGAAAGCGGAGCTGATGAGATAATATAATCTCTTTTTCCCCCTGAATATTGATATTCTATATATCGGATTTTTGTTCCTACTTTATAAATAGTATTATTAGCATAAAACAAAAGCTTATTTCTTATTTCCTTCTTTTTTTCAAAATGTTGAGCCAGAGATACAAGAAAGTACATATCTAATTTGGTATCCCGAACTAAATAATCTGTATATGAATGATCTTCATGTGATTCTCTATTTTCCCAATCTTTATTAAATTTTCCCAAACCAACTCCAGAAAATAAGCCGAATGGAGTACATCGTGTACTCATTCGACTATAATATTTTAATAAAGTATGTTTTAATTTTTGGTGTTCTTTTGGTAAAAGTTCTTTTTCTGAGTGAAGCCATCTTGTAATTTCCTCATACAAATCAGGTGAAGCTAAATAAAGTGCTTCAAGAAAAACTGAATGATCAGCAAATTTATTTTTTAAATCTTCATCTGAAATTTCATCTTTATTTACTAGTTCAAGAAATCTTTTACATGAAAATAAAGGAGTACGTACAATATATTCTTCGAAAAATTGATAAGGAAAACGAGACATTTATTTTTTTATTTCTTCTTTAAGCTGATAGTCAGGATGTCCTAGTTGCCAGAAGGCGAAAGCAAAAATATCCGAGAGGTTTGAATGCGCATGAAGAGCGGTTGTATTCACTCCGTGCCCACCTTCATAATCTATTTGAAGAAATATAGGATTCTTTGATACATTATCTGCCATTAATTTAGCCGCAAACTTTACAGGTTCCCAAGCAAGTACTCTTGGATCATTTATTCCTCCAGTTATAAATGTTGCAGGATATTGTACTCCTTTTTTGATATGATGATAAGCGTCCATTTCTAATAGACCTTTAAACTCTTTAGGATCTTTCAAAGTCCCATATTCATCAACATTACTGGCAATACTCAGCACATCCCTTAATGTATTGGTTATTGGCAATTCTAAAATTGCTGCTTTAAATAAATCAGGTCTTTCTGTTATAGCTCTTCCTACTGTAATTCCGCCTGCGCTAGCCCCCCAAATCCCAACTTTATCTTTTGAAGTATATTTTTCTTTTATTAAATATTCTGTACAGTCTATTAAATCCCTCCACGTATTGGGTTTTGTTTCTTTATAACCTCCCAAACGCCATCGTTCTCCTTTTTCTCCACCTCCTCTTACATGAGCAATAGCCATAACACCTCCTTGATTTACCCATAATAGATAAATACGGGCAAAGTATGGATTGTAGGAAGCTCCAAAAGAACCATAGGAATCAATTAATACCGGGTTATTGCTGTTTCGCTTTATATTTTTATTGTATATGAGGGACAATGGTATTTCCTCACCATCTCTTGCTTTTACAATTATTTCTTTAACTTCAATATCCTTAAATTCAGGATATTCCACAATAGGAGCTATATTTTCAGTAAAAAAAGAATTTGTTTTTAAGTCATATCTAAAACGTTGTTCCTGATTTGCCCATCCTGAACAATTGATCCAAATATCTGAAAAATCTTTTCCTTTTGCTTGCAGATTGATAGTTCCTGAAGGATAAGGGAGCTTAATTGAAATATCTTTACCATCTTTATACAGGTATAACTTCGCCTCTACACCATTTTTAGTTGTCGTGTAATAAATACCATCTTTAGTGAACCTATATTGCCCAATAACTTCATCCTTCTTTTCAGGAATTAAGATTTCGGGGGTTCTAAAATTCGGTTTTTGAAGATTGGTTTTACAAAGTGTATAATTTTGAGAATTATATTGCGATAAAAAAAACAACTCATTATCAAAAAGTTGTAAAGACCTCACTTTATCTTCTTTATTATAAAGAGGCGTCCATGTTTTTTTACCATGTAGTAAATCCTCCTTGGAAATTACAAATGTTTGCCTGTAATAATTATTATCAACCAGCATTCCTACATAATACTTATCATTAGAATCCAAGATAATAGGAGATTTTTTTTCATCTAATTTTAGTTCATGGTTATTACTAGCTGAAAAAACATCTGTCAATTCTTTAGGGCTTGTTCCAATTTTATATAAGATAACTTTTGTATTTTTATAAAAATTGGGGGATTTGGAATCATTAACCGGAAAATATGTATAAAAAAATCCAGAACTATCGTCCAGCCATTTTATTCCTCCTATACCTGCAGGAGTTGTATTGGTAATGATCTCAGGATGAATATATTTGTCTTTTACATTCATTATAATAACCTCTGCCAATTCTTTTCCTTTTTCAGCCATTGCGATGGCTACTTTATCCCCGGCTAAGTTTGGGCTAATATAATTAATGATGAACTCATGGTTTGCATCAGAGTTTTTGAAATCAGCTGGATTATACAGGAGTTCTTCTTTTCCTAAAAATCCTTCACGATAATAAAGCTTGGCTACTTTTTCATCTCCCTTTTTCTTTAAATAAAAATATTTATCATTATTGGTAATTTTTAAATCAGATATAGAATATCCTTGCTTTTTATCAAGTTCTAATCTTTTTTCTAAGTAATAGCTTCTTTTAGGGATCTGATTAAGAATAGAAATGGTATACTCTGTTTGAGTTTTCATCCATTTCATTGTTAGAGGGTCCTCTAAATTTTCTAAATTCCTATATTCATCTACGATCCGGGTTCCAAAATATTCATTAGTTGCAGGAACAGATGGAGCTGGATTATTTTTTTGAGCATTCAAGGAGATATAAAAAACACAAATAATGATAAATATTAATTGCCTCATGGTCTTACAATGATTGTATTTGGAGGAATCTGTGTTGGTGGTTCTTCTCCAGTGTTATAATTCACCATCTGATTGCCTCCGTAACCACCATTAATTGTTTTCATATCGTTAATTTTCATTATCTGTAATTTTTTCAACGATAATTTTTTTTCTTGTTTAATTACTTTTTTCATTAAAATTATATATAAAATTCTAAATACAAATAAAAGAATATTTTTCAAATTTACAATCAAAACATACCATAGATTAATAAATCTATACCATAACAACAATAATAAAAAACACTAATTATCAGCAACTTAAATACTACTTTACTGAATTTCTCATCAATAAGAGACATTAGTAAATAAAAATGTAAATTTGTTTCGTATTTACAAAATAATGAAATATATAGTCTTAATTATATTATTATTAACCAATAGTTTGGCAATTGCTCAAAAGAACAAATTTAGTAATTTATATGAATTTACTTATCCGGAGCTAAGGAATAAGTTTTATGATTATTATGACCATAATCAAAGTTCAGAGGCTAAACAGATAGCCAGATATTATCTACAAAAGGCTAAAAAAGAAAAAAATACTCTCGAAATAGCGGAAGGCTATGTCCTTGTACACTTTTATGAAGATTTTCCAACAGCCCTAAAATATCTTGATAGTTTAACGATCATCACAAAAAATGTAAAAGGAAATCTATACCCTGCCAGAACCTATTTGAGCAAAGGAAATCTATATTATAAGCACGATAATTTAAAAGCGGCATTGGATAACTATATTCTGGGGCTTAAATATGCAAAAGAACAACACGACGAAAAACAAACGGCCTATGCCAATATGAATATTGCTTACATCAATAGCTATATAGGTAAGAATATAGAAGCAGCTAAAACATTCAGGTATTATCTATACAATGGAAATAATATCACAGATGACTATCAACATAATCAAATGCGTATTGCTCTGATAAGTTGTTATCTTGAGATTAATAAATTAGATTCCGCCAATATTTTAATAAAAGAAGGACAAAAGGCTATTCTCACAGGTAAAAACAAACAGGATCCTAATCTATACTCATATCTTTCAGGAACTTATGATCTTAAATTAAAAGCATATGATACTGCAATTATAAAGCTATCTAATGCCTATACTTATTTCACCAATAACAATGAAAGCACCAATGCTAACTACGCTCTTAATAATTTAGGTAAAGCTTATCAGGGAATAAAGAATGAGGAAAAAGCTTTAGAAACCTATATTAAACTAGATGCCAATGTGCAAAAATTTAATCTTACTTTTCCTGAACTCCGCGAAGTCTACACCTATCTTATAGACTATTATAAAGCAAATAATAACCAACAAAAGCAACTTTACTATATTGACCGTTTTCTAATTGTTGATAGGAAGCTTGATGAGCAGATTCAATATTTATCTACTGAATTGCCAAAGAAGTATGATACCCCCAATCTTTTGCAAGAAAAAGAAGATATCATCGAGGAATTAAAACTTAGAAAAAGAATACTATATATTTCTATTGGGATACTTTTATTAATACTTTTATTCATTATATATTTATATTATAAATCTAAGAAAACAGAAAAAGAACAGAGAAAAATTGCACAAGATTTAATCAATCTGGTTGAAAAAAGAAATATTGAAGAGAAAAATGCAGATAAAAAAGATGAAGCTGATAATATTGAAATAACTCATCTGGCAATTCCAGAACAAAATGATAAAGCCTCTAAGGTTATATCGGAAGAAGTTACTCAATTTATATTACAACAATTGAGAATATTTGAATCTAAGGAACTTTTTTTGAAAAAAGGTATTACATTAGCCAGCCTAGCCAAAAATATAAAAACCAATACCACTTATTTATCAGAAATTATCAATACCTACAAAGGAAAAAACTTTGCAGCATATCTTAATGATCTCCGTATTGATTTTGCTTTAGACAGGTTAGTAAAAGATAAAAAATTCCGTTCCTACAAATTATCTGTCATTGCTGAAGAGTTGGGTTACAATAATGAACAGGCATTTTCTTTAGCTTTTAAGAAAAAAACAGGCACTACTCTTTCTATGTACATTAAAGAAATTGATAGCTTAAACGATTCCCAAAACAACAATAACCAACTGATATACAAGTGATTTAATATTCTATTTTTATAAATTCATATATGTAGATTTATAAATCTACAACCTTAAGACTTTTTTTACGATTTGTTCTTGTGTAAGTTTGCTCCAGGTAAAAACACAAAATTTATTTTTTTGTATGTGTACAGTACAAAATATGAATATACAAGCTGATCAGCACCTTCCCAAGCCTGGGATATATGGCAAGCAAATATTAATTTTAAAAAAAATTTTAACAATGAAAAAGTTAACAGGAATGAAGAAAGGTTTTTCTTCTTTGGAAAACAAAAAACTGAAAAGAGACGATTTAAAATCAGTTAATGGTAGTTTAAAATCTTATGCTATCGAATCTAGTGCTGCAGTTACAACACCAGGGTGCTATGAAGCTGACCATTATACATCTAATGGAGGTGATTATATTGGTAGACTAGAAGTTTGCTAAACATATGAAAAAGAAAAAGGGAGGGTGAATATCCCTCCTTTTTATCCATATTATTAAATTGAATTATTTATGAAAATTTTACCATTTCTCTCTCTTATCATTTTATTATTCCTTACATCTTGTAAAAAGAACTATATAACTTATTATAATAAGGTGAACGAGATTGACAGCATATATAGACTGGCCAACAATCCTAAATTAGCTGTAAATGAATACAGGCAAATTTTCAAAGAATATGATCCTAAAAATCAGGACCGTATTGAAGAATATGCAACTTATATCACTCTTGCTGATCAGTATCATGAAGACTTTGGTGGAAAAAAAAGTCTTTATCAATTAATTTCTCTGATTGCCCCTAATGGAGACGAATATAAAAAGTATCTGCCTCTTTTTAATAAATATGGAATAGACAATGCATCTGTTGAACAAAAAATAACAGAATGGAAACAAGGACTAGATAAAAAACTGGTTGATTCTTTCAAGATTGCTCTGATAAGAGATCAGGCAGGTCGTCCCCTTGATACAGCATTGACCAGAAAAAATGTAGAGAAAAACGCAAATCTTCTTATATGGACCTTTAAAAATCATGGATTTCCAACACCTCAAAAAATAGGATGGTTTCCAATGCCAACCTTTATTACTCATATGGTTGAGTCCAAAAAAAATTATCCTTTTATAAAGGAAAAATTACTGGAATATGTAAAATCAGGAGACTTCTCCCCGCGTGACTATGCAAGGATGGAGGATACCTACTTAGGAGCTCATAAAAAAATTACACTATATGGTTTTAATATGATTCCTGTAAAAGACAGTTCACTGATTGACCGTAACCGGAAAAGTCTGGGAATTCCAAGCATGAAACACAGTTCCAAAATAAGAAAAGATTTTTTTAAAAAACTAAAACAAGATGATACTCATCATATCGAATAACGGAGATTCCACAACCACAAAAGTTATCAAATATCTTTCGGCAATGGGAAAGAAGTTTATTCGAGTGCATGAAGATGAGTTTTTTGAAATTAAGGCTGATAAAAAAAGAATTTATTTGGTGAGTGACAGAAACAATTTTTTTCTGGATGAAATTGCAAGTACATGGTATAGAAGAGGAGGTTTAAAATTCAAACGCCTATCCTATGATAATAATGCTGCCAACCACCATATGGATGAGCACCAACATTGGCTGGAAGATTACGTGATAAAAACCTTGGAATCAAAAAAAAGCATTAATAAACAGAGCAACAATCATGTTAATAAACTCTTGGTCCTGGAGCAGGCAAAGAAAATTGGGTTAAAAGTTCCAGAATATTTTCTAGCAGAAAATACTGATGAAGTTGTTATCAATAAAACAATTACAAAACCCATTACAGAAAATGTAATATTAGATTCTGTCGAGAAAAACTTCAACGGCATCATTTACACTTCAGTAATACAGGAAAAAGAGAAAGAAGAATTCTTCATCACCTTTTTTCAGGAAAAAATTGAAAAGGACTTTGAAATAAGAAGCTTTTATCTGGCTGGTAAAATGTGGTCTACTGCTATTATTTCTCAAAATGATGAGCAGACTAAAACCGATTTTAGAAAATATAATTATAAAAAGCCGAATAGAAAAGTACAATACCAACTTCCTGAAGACATTGAAGAAAAAACGCATCTGCTTATGCAATCACTGGACTTAAGCTGTGGCTCGATAGACTTTATAAAAAGTGGAGACACGTTCTACTTTTTGGAAGTTAATCCTACAGGTCAGTTCATTGGGCTATCAGAAATCTGCAACTATTCATTAGAAAAAGAAATAGCACAATATTTATGAAAAAATTATTTAAAGAAGAAAAAAATAAATTACCTCTTACCTTTAAATTTATTGAAAAGCTTGGCACTAAAAAATCTAATGATAAAACCAGTATTAACATAAACTATATAGAGTGTGAAGTCTATCAAACAGATTATCTGATGAGGGAAAGGCCAATAAAAGCACTTACAAGATTATTATGAGATATTTTAACCTATTCAGTAATATTTTAATCACCAAAGGAGCCGGAAGAATCTTGATCTCGGATCTTCAGAGGAAAATCTCGGATCTTTATCCTTTGGAATTATATGATATTATCGAGGAGCTGAAAAATGATTCTATTGAAAATATCTTAGAAAATTATGATGCTGAATCTAAAGATATTATTCATGAATATATAGACTTTCTGCTTGAAAAAGAATATGGTTTTATAACAAATGATGATTGGGATAGGAATTTCCTTCCCATGTCCTATGAGTTCCAGGAAGTAAGCAAAGTCTCAAATGTTTTCATTGAAATTGATGACATCATTATTCTTGACAGGATAAAAAACTCTATCAACAACTTAGGGGTAAAACATTTAACAATTTATTGTACTAAGAAACTTTCTCTTGAAGAATGCCAGGCTATAGACAATAAATTTAAAGGCTCTGTTTTAGAAGGTATAGAAATATACTCTCCATTTCATAATGCCTTAGATCAGGAGTTTTTCCAAATACTCAATCAAACAACCACAAGAATTTATAATTTCTTTTTTTACGATTGCAAAAAGATCTCTTTTAAGACCACAGAAGTATTTAGATTTACGATAAACTTTAACCATGAAAACATCAAAATATCCGCTTGCGGAAAAATAGATCTAAAATACTTCAATACCAATCTTCCAAAAGTTCTTGAAGCAATTAATCACAATTCCTGTTTACACAAAAAAATAGGAATTGATATCAACGGTAATATAAAGAACTGCCCTTTAATGCCGGAAAAATTTGGAAATATCCATGAATCAAGTCTTGAAGAGGTTCTGATACAAAACAATTTCAAAAAGTATTGGAACCTCACTAAAGACAAAATAGAAATTTGTAAAGATTGTGAGTTTCGGTATGTTTGCACTGATTGCCGTGCTTACACAGAAAGAACCCACAAGAATAAAGAGGGCCTTGATATTTCAAAACCTTTAAAATGTGGCTATAATCCATATACGTGCACTTGGGAAGACTGGAGCCAAAATCCTTTGCATCAAGAAGCAATGCAATATTATAATTTAGGAAACTTGGTTTTAAAGCCGAATTCTATAAAATAAAATATTGATATTCAAATCAAATCTACCAATACCACCTTATATCTCACTAATAAAAGAAAAATTCTTTTGTTAATTTAAAACATCTGTGTATTTTAGTTGAAAATATTAATATGATTTTTGATAAACTAATTAACTACCTAAAACTTGATAAGCAGGAATTTATTTTCCAGTTTAACTCTCACCCCAACTATCCGTCCGCACTGGCGTTCAGTGATACACTAAACTTTTTGGGAGTAAAAAATGATGCCTATCAACTTGACAAAGAATATTGGGACGAGCTTCCGGAAGAATTTATTGCCATTGTTGACAATTCCTTCTCACTGGTGAAAAAATCTGGAAGTAATTATTCTGTGTATTCCGAAAAAGCAAAAACACTAGATAAAGAAGAGCTTTACAAGAATTCTACAGATTTTGTTCTTCTGTTTGAAAAGACTGAAAATGCAGAAAATAAAGTAGCTTTCAATTTCAAACCTATTTTATATGCTGTATTTGCTGTGATTCTTATCTATTCATTTATATATCAAGGACCACTTGAAGCAATCTTTAATCTTCTTTCATTAGCCGGTGTTTATATTTCATTGGAATTATTTAATCAAAAATTTGGAAACACCTCCAGTGTAATTGGAAGTATTTGCGGAGCTGCTCCAGCTACTCAAACGGCTAATTCATGTGACAGAATTATTAAACAAGATAAAACCAGTATTTTAGGATTAAAGTTTTCAGACTTTTCGCTGATTTACTTTACCGGGCTTGCCATATTAGGATTATTTTTACCCGCTACAGCTTATATCGTAAAAGGATTTACTTTCGTTTCTGTACTGGCAATAGGTTATTCTTTGTATATCCAGGCTTTTGTTGAAAAAACATTTTGTAGAGTTTGTCTGTTAATCATCTCTATTCTGGTAGGCCAATTAGTTATTAGTGCTTTCTTTTTCCAGAATCTTTCTTTTGGGATTGGTGCTCTTTTACTGACAGTCATTTTATGGGCAATCATCTTTTCAGCTGTAATGTATTCCAACACCCTTCTTGAACAGAAAGAGGAACTTCAAAAATCGAATGCTAAAAATCTTAGATTCAAAAGAAACTATGAGCTTTTCAAAAGCCAGCTATTAGAAAGAGACAAAATAGAATTTCAGGATACTGAAACATTTTCACTGGGGAAAAAAGATGCAAGGCTTCGTATTTCCATTATTTCCAATCCTTATTGTGGTTTCTGTAAAGATGGTCATAAACTGGCAGAAAGTCTTTTAAAGAAATATCCGGATGATGTTTCTTTACAAATGAGATTCAATTATACCCCTGAAAGATCTAATGAAAAATACAATGCATTGATCTCAGATCTAACCCACATTTACAACAATAAGTCGGAAAAAGAATTCTTACATGCGGTTGAAGAATGGTTCGAAACAAGAGATGAAAACAAAGTCAACATTTTATCTGGAGGAGTTGTTACATCAGAAAACCTGAATCCATTAGTTCAAATGTCCGTAGAAAACAGTAATGCAGGACTTAACTTCACTCCTATTCTCGTGATTAACGGCTATCAGTTCCCGGAAAAATATGACAGAGAAGATATTCTGTTCTTTGTTGATGAATTAATAGAAGACGAAGAAATTTAATCATACCTCGTGATTCAAAATTCCCTATCTTAGGAAAAATAAAAGCGGTATCCGAAAAGCTATAAAGAGTAGGAAAACCAAAAACTATTTATTATGAAAAATCTAAAAAAACTTTCAAGAGAAGGCCTAAGAATCCTGAAAGGTGGTATTACTCAGGAATGTGCAAGAATTCAGTATGAAGCGAGCTATTGTGAATCCAAAACCAATCCACCTAAGGAGGGAGCTATAAATGCATGTAACAAATGGTGCTACTACTAGTTCATCATTTCATTGAGTTATAATATTGAATAAAGTAAAAATGTCGTCAGAATATGACGACATTTTATAATGATTATTAGTTTTGAAAAAATTTCCTTTTTATAAACAACCAGACACTAAAGACTGTGGACCTACATGTCTTAGAATTGTAAGTAAATATTACGGTAAAAGTATATCCCTGCAACAAATCCGGGCCCTTTCTGAAACTACCCGTGAAGGAAGCAGCCTTCTAGGATTGAGTGATGCAGCAGAGAATCTTGGATTCCGTTCATTAGGAGTTCAGGTCGACTTTAAAACCCTCGTAGAAGAAGTTCCGCTTCCATGTGTTGTACACTGGAATAAAAACCACTTTGTAGTTGTTTATAAGGTTGATAAAAATAATAAGATATACATCTCTGATCCCAGCTACGGACTCATTACCTACAATCAGGAGGAATTCATCAAATCCTGGATCGGAGAAAATGCCAACGAAAATACTGAGGAAGGAATAGCTCTTATTTTGGAAACAACACCGGCATTCTTTCAAACCGAATTTGACAATGAAGAAAGTAAAGCCAGTTTTTCATTCCTTTCCAAATATCTCTTTAAATACAAGTCACTTGTTCTTCAACTGGCTGTAGGACTTCTTGCAGGAAGTTTATTATCTCTGGTTTTCCCGTTTCTTACCCAGAGTATTGTAGATGTCGGGATACAGAATCAGGATATTAACTTTATCTATCTTGTCCTGCTTGCGCAGATTATGCTATTCTTTGGAAGAATGGGTATTGAGACGATCAGAAGCTGGATTCTTCTCCATCTTTCTGCCAGAATTAATATTTCGATTATTTCCGATTTCTTTATCAAACTTATGAAGCTCCCTATCAGCTTTTTTGATACCAGAATGACCGGAGATATCATGCAAAGAATCAATGACCACCACAGAATAGAACAACTCCTTACCAGCTCTTCATTAAATACCCTGTTTTCATTGGTCAACCTGATTATCTTCAGTATTGTCCTTTTGCTTTACGATTACAGACTATTCATTGTTTATCTTGTAGGTGCCATAGCATATATCGGATGGATCAGTTTCTTCCTGAAAAAGAGAAAAGAACTTGATTACAAAAGATTTTCCCAGGTTTCTCAGGAACAAAGTAAGGTCATTGAGCTTATCAACGGAATGCAGGAAATAAAAATGCATAATGCTGAAAAGCAAAAAAGATGGGATTGGGAATTCCTTCAGGTAAAACTATTTAAAATCAGAATAAAATCATTGTCTTTAGAGCAATGGCAATCTGTAGGAGGAAACTTCATTAATCAGATGAAAGATATTCTGGTAAGCTTCCTCTCTGCAAAATTAGTATTGAGTGGAAACTTAACCTTAGGGATGATGCTTTCTGTACAATATATCATTGGACAGTTGAACAGCCCGCTTCTCCAGCTTATTGATTTTATTAAACAAACTCAGGATGCTAAGATCTCCCTTGAAAGATTAGGGGAAATTCACGATAAAGAAGATGAAGAAAGTAAGGACGAGCAATATGCTATGGAAATTCCCCAAAGGGATATAGAGATTTCCGATATGTCATTCAGATACATCGGATCTGATGTCCCGGTTTTTGAAAACCTGAGCCTTACTATTCCCTATCAGAAAACGACAGCAATTGTTGGAGCCAGTGGAAGTGGAAAAACTACCCTATTGAAGCTTCTGATGAAGTTTTATGAGCCAGACCAAGGAGATATTAAAATCGGGAATACCGCCCTTAAGAATATTTCACCACGATTCTGGAGAGATCATTGCGGAGTTGTAATGCAGGAAGGATATGTATTTAATGATACAATTGCCAATAACATCGCTGTTGGTGAAGATCATATCGACAAAAAGAAATTAAGACGTGCAGTAGAAATAGCCAATATCAAGGAGTTTGTTGAAGGATTGCCACTAAGTTATAATACAAAGATCGGAAATGAAGGTGTTGGAGTAAGTGGCGGACAGAAGCAAAGACTTTTCATTGCAAGGGCCGTTTATAAATCCCCTGAATACATTTTATTTGATGAAGCTACTTCCGCATTGGATGCCAATAATGAGAAGATTATTATGGAAAATCTTGAACAGTTCTTTAAAGGCAAGACAGCAGTAGTGATTGCCCACAGACTTTCTACTGTAAAACATGCCGATAAGATTATTGTACTGGACAGAGGAAAAGTTGTAGAAGAAGGCAGCCATGCTGAATTGGTAGATCTACGCGGTGAATATTACCGATTGGTAAGAAATCAGCTTGAATTAGGAAATTAACCAAAGAGAATCAACATACAGCGGAATCCGAAAAGCTTATAGAGTAGGAAATTATAAACATCTATTAATTATGAAAAATCTAAAAAAACTTTCCAGAAAAGATTTAGTTTTTGTCAGTGGAGGTGTAGTAATTCCGGATGATAATTGTTGCGGATCATGGTGTCTGGGTAGCTGGATGCCATGTCGTATGCATCATATTGCATGTCCACCAGACGCAGATACTTCACCACCATCATGGTATGACGGGACTTGCCCACGTATTTAAATTATATTCCCCCTGAAATATTGGGGGAAATTTTACCTCAGAAACAATGAAAGAAGACGTTTTAGACAATATTGAACTCCGCTCAGAAAGTGTACAGGATATCCTTACCCAGCCGCCTAATTGGATGATCCGTTGGGGAAACACGCTTATATTCATAATTATTCTGCTCATTTTTATAATGAGTTACATTATAAAATATCCGGAATTTGTACCGGCCCCTATTATCGTAACTTCTCAAAATCCTCCGGAAAAATTAGAAGCGAGGATCAATTCAAAGATTGAGAAAATATTCATTAAAGACCATCAGGAAGTAAAGAAAAATGACGTACTGATGGTAATGCTGTCTGCCGCCAATTATAAAGATGTAATAGCATTAAAAAAATTGGTAGACTCTACGTCTCCTAATCAGCTTAGCTCCTTTCCTATCGCCCAGACTTCAAGATATAAACTGGGTGAACTGCAGGGAGAATACAACAGCTTTGCAAAAGCTTTTCAGGACGAAGAACTTTTTACAAGACTACAGCCTTATGCTCCGGAAAATTTGGCTACCAATCTAAGTCTTTCCGAGTCTAGAGCAAGGATTTCTACTTTAAAACAACAGAAAAGTCTGGAATCAGCCAAATACGATCTTACCAGAAAGAATTTTCAACGGTCTCAAGAGCTGTTCAACCAGGGAGTAATCTCTGCCATGGAGCTTGAGAGTGAAAAAATCAAATATCTTCAGGCTCAACAGAACCTTGAAAATATCAATATTTCTATTTCACAGGCTGAAGAAGGGATTTCCAACCTAAATAAAACCAAAAGCGGAACAGTAATTAATACAGAAAAAGATAAAATCAATTATTCTTCACAAACCTTACAGCTTTTTGAACAATTAAGAAAAGCGCTAAAACTTTGGGAACAAAATTATCTTGTTATTTCATCTACAGATGGTGTAGCCAGCTTCCAGCAGTTTTTCGGTGAAAATCAGTTCGTAAAAGCAGGAGAAGCTATTGTATCTATCCTTCCTAAGAATAAAGAGAAATTAGTAGGTAGAATGTCTGTTCCTACGGCAAACTCCGGAAAGATTCACCCAGGAGAGAAAGTATTAATCAAATTGGATAACTACCGCTTCCAGGAATATGGGATTGTAGAAGGAAAAGTTCAGAATATATCCCTGATTCCTGATGATAAAGGAAATTATTATGTAGATGTGATTTTACCAAAAGGATTAAAAACAAGCTATAATAAAAATCTGAAATTTGATAAAGAACTTAGAGGAAGTGCAGAAATTGTAACTGAAGATCTGAGACTTATTGAAAGATTTTTCTATCAAATCAGAAAGCTATTAGGATATCAAGCCTGATAAAAGCTTTTTAACAAATAAAACATGCCGTTTCTCAAATTATGGAAACGGCTTTTTCATGCCCATTTTTAGCTTATTAATTCAATTATGACATTTACCCGTCAAAAAGAAAATAAGAGGAAAAATGCAACAATAATAAGGGTTTACCGAAGTATTTATGATCTTAACTGAAGTTCTTAGTATTTCAAAAACAAAAAAACATCCTATTATACTACAAAAGCAGAAAGTATCAGGCAATTAAAAATGAATACGAAAATTTTAATAATAATTATACGTAAAGATCAAAGTAAAATCAGCTGTATGCTTTTTACCAAACTTATGGGTATGATATCCTGTTGATCTACATAATTTGGTTTTTAAGAATTAAAATAACCAGTTTATAATGTCTAAGCCGGAAAGAATTACCGTAATGCAAAAAACTATTCTGGAAAAATAAAGTATACTGTATAAAAATGAAAACCGCAACCATTAATTAATGATTGCGGTTTTTGTAGCGAAGACGGGAATTGAACCCGTGACCTCAGGGTTATGAATCCTGCGCTCTAACCAACTGAGCTACCTCGCCGTTTTGGTGGTGCAAATATAGAAAAATATTCTTTACCTCCAAAATTATTTTAGCATAAAATATTCTAAAACATTCCCAACATGATCTGGTTTATTGATTATCTTGTTGTTAGCATCTAAAATAAAATATGTCGGAGTTGCATGAACATTGTACATATCTACATAACTACTGTTCCATCCTCTCAATTCCGAATCATTGATCCATGGAAAAGCAGCGATCTTTTTGGAATATGAATTTTTGTCCACGTCTAAAGACAGAGCAATAACCTGAATATTTTTTGCTTTTAAATCATTATACTTTTCCAATAGTTTTGGAAGTTCGGTTTCACAGTGTGAACATGTAGATGACCAGAATACAATGACCTTCTTATCGGCCTTTACATCGTGAATTGATTTTGCAGTCGTATTAGTTGCCGATTGGAACTTATAATTAGGAAATACGGCTCCCATTTCTACATTCGCATTGGATTTTAACGTAGAAGCCAACCTATCATTAATAGTACATTTAAGGTTTTTAGCTAAGCCAAGATATTTATTCTTAAACTCATCCATCTGATAAACATCAAAAATATCGATAAGTTCTGATAATACAGTCTGCCCTCTTGGAGTTTCTACCTTTAAACGGTCTAAAAGCTTATCTACAGAGCCCGCAACATTAGTATTTCCTCCGGAGTTCAAATAAGATACTAATATAGGTCTCAATAGCGATGAGCTTTCAAGCATATCATTAGACTTATCCAGGAAGTTGATGATTTCTTCCTGATCAACCTTTTTATTACCCTCTGCCGAGTTTCCAATGAACTTGCTATAATTGGTATTGTAATACGTTATAAACGGATGTTTGGCAGCATCTATGGAAGAAGATGTACCCGCAAGCCTGTCAATCTCTGTTTTCAGCGCTTTTCCAAAATCTGTATTATCTTTATAATACTCTTTAATCTGAGTTAAAGCAGGAAGAATAAGTTCTTTCTTTTGAGAGCCTTCCTGTTGTTTGCTCATTAGCTCATTAGCCTCGTCAAGATAAGTAACATCCTTCACCTTATTGTTCTGAATGTCTAGTTTGATATTTACATTCTTGTTTTCAGAAATGAAACTTACGGTATTGTTTGTTGTAGGGAAGTAAATCTTCATCATCCCCATATAATTATTTGGATATTTAAACGTCCATGTATTGTTCTTGCTTTGTTCTTTGGTAACAATGATATCTTTTGAACCGTTTAGTGTATATAGAATAGCATCCTGATCTTTAAAATCTGCCGGTGTCTGAATTGTAACTGTAAACTGAGCCTGCAATGCAAATGCAGCTAAAACCGCAGATAGTGTATAAATCTTTTTCATAGAGTAAAAATAAAAAAAACTCTCTGATTAATCAGAGAGTTTAATATTATTTTAATAAAATTTTATGCTTTAACGTTCTTGTACTTTTTTGTAAAGTAAACAATCAGAGCGACTGCTACAATACCCAGTACGTATACATACATATCAATGGGTGAAGATGGGGCACCTGTACCATTACCACCACCTCCTCCTCCTCCAGGAATTGGCGGAGCAGCTTGCACTAATGCTAATGCAAAAAGAAAAAATGCGGATACTAGCTTATTAATAGTTTTCATATTATTTATTTTAAGATTTTTGTGTTAACAGTTTCTCCCTTATCTGAGACAATTTTTACAACATAAGAGTTTTTAATAGAGTTATTAAGCTCGATTACAAAATCTCTAGAAGTATCAACAGCTTTCTTAGAAATAACTAGTTTACCGCTCATATCATACACTTCAATATCAGCTTTCTTCCAATTTGGATCAAATCTTACAATATAATTTGTAATTGAAGGATCATAAACCACCAATGTTCTTGATGGTGATGTATTCTTCTCTTTAACAGCTAGAGTACCCTTAGCAGGTTCTCCGTAATATAGGTTCGCTTCTTCGTTTGTTACAGGAATAATATCTCCTTGTTTAGCTGGTATTACATTTCCATTTTCAGCTTTATAGTAAAATCCGATACCTGAAGATAATTGGTGAGATCCAGCAGGAATTAATTCTGCGTTTTCTCTTACTTCAAATTTATAGAATTGAACTTTATCCTGATAATAGTTTACCAATTTAACATTCTTCCCTTTAAAATCATTTTCATTAGCTTCGTTAATGTATAACCAATAACCAAGATTGTTATTGTCATAACCTCCATTAACGTCTTCTTCAAAAGTACCAATGATATTCTTACCAGCAGAAGCCTGTACTGTGGTTGCAATAGAGGTTTGGTGTCCTGTAGTTGATGAATTAGAAACTACGTAATAGGTTCTTGAAATTTCATTCTTATTCGCATCAAGACCAATAACACCAAGCTGCTTTACAGAGCTATTAATACTATTTGTATTTTTAGCAGCAGATACATCATATGGAGTTCCGGCTGCTCTTGCAGTTCCATTAAACCTTCTTAAGGTATTAAAGTTTAAAGTCTGAAGAGAATTATCTCTTAACTTTATTTTGAATGACTGCATAGGCTTGATTACAACCAAGTCAACATCTCCAACAGCAGGAGCAACTCCATCACCAGTAGCCATGAAAGTTACCACCTTATTATTGGTTGCGTAAGTAGAACCACTTGGCAGTGTGTTTACTGTACCTGGATTATATTCAACACCCCAGATATTCTTCACAGCATTTCCATCTCCGTTAGGTCCTTCGGTGTAGCCTATTTTTGATAAATCAATATTCGTTAGGAACGGGTTCCCGAATTGATACCAGTTTTTACCAAACGTTCCCTGCCATGCAGAAGTTGTCCACTCAAAACTGTCATCCAGATAAGTGTTATACTTCTCGTTGTAAGCGTTGTTATTATTTCCTCCTGCACCAAAAGCTACATTAGCTGCTGCATTTTGAAGGGTAACAGCACCAGCAAGAGGAGCATAAGGCTTTCCGTTAATCGTGAATACATTACCTGTTGTAGGAGCACTTGCATTCCAATCCTGATTGGTAACCTTTAACATGTAGTATCCGGAAGGATCACTTGTTGCAGTTGCCAGACTGGTGAAATTATTGGCTACAGCATTCGTATTATCCCATTTAAGGACAGGATTGCTGTATCTTCCTGTATCGAAAGTTTTACCAATTTCTGTAGATAATGTACTTAATACCTTGCCAGAGAAAGGCAAAGCAACCTGCTGATAATAACTAGGAGTTGTAGAACCTCCATGACTGGTTGTTCTATACTCTTTACTTACAATACCAGTAATATTGGATTGGGATAATCCATCAATGTACAACTGACCATACGTAGAAGTCGCATACGTAGCAGGTGTATTCATTCTTAAAATGATATTTCCACCGTCAGTTTTATCTGAACCACTGGTAGTAATCGTTTTAAAAGTGTCTGTACCTGATCCTACGACCATTACATTTCCGTGTACATCCAAAACACCATTGTCTTTTGTCTGTACACCTCCACCACTATACACTAGGGTGCCTTCGCTCACATACATATTAGCACCAGTGTCAACATGACATAATATCTGCGCCTGAACAGAATAACTGATTGCTAAAAGACCTATAGCAAATAAACTTTTTCTCATTGTATAAATTATTTGTGTGTTAATACAATCTTCACCCGCAAAGGTATTATTTTTTTCTTTAAAAAAAAAACTTTTTTATCTATTAATCAAAATATTATCTTCCGTTAATACAATCTTTTTCTCCTCTCCGATTGAAAACATATAGTCTTCCAAAACCTTTTCAGTAGTACCTCTAAGACCTCTTGCTCCTAGTCCTTTTTCAATGGTTTCCTCAACAATTTTTTCGATTGCACCGTCTGTAATTACCAAATCCGTGCCATCCATTTTGAAAAGTTCCACAAATTGATTTACAATTGAATTTTTTGGCTCTTTCATAATTCTTACCAATGTCTCTTTTGAGAGTTTATCGAGGTAAGTGATGATTGGAAACCTTCCTAAAAGTTCGGGGATTAATCCAAAAGAACGTAAATCGATGGCATTAATGTTTGTTAATACATATTCATCTTCATCAGTTTTATTGATTTTTTCGGAACTGAAACCAATAGCCTGCTTATTCATTCTTCTTTCGATGATTTCTTTAATCCCGTCAAAGGCTCCACCGGCAATGAACAGAATATTCTGGGTATTCACCTGAATGTACTTTTGATCAGGATGCTTTCTTCCTCCTTGTGGTGGTACGTTTATAATACTACCTTCTAACAGCTTCAATAACCCCTGCTGTACCCCTTCTCCGGATACATCTCTTGTAATACTTGGATTGTCTGATTTTCTTGCAATCTTATCAATCTCATCAATAAAAACAATTCCTTTTTCTGCTTTTTCAACATCATAGTCTGCAACCATCAATAACCTTGAAAGGATACTCTCTACATCTTCTCCTACATATCCTGCTTCTGTTAGGATTGTAGCATCCACAATACAGAAGGGAACATTAAGTTCTCTTGCAATGGTTTTAGCCAGTAAGGTTTTTCCTGTTCCTGTCTCCCCTATCATGATGATATTGGATTTTTCAAGCTCTACGTCTCTGTTTTCGTCCTGAGCGTGAAGCAATCTTTTATAATGGTTATACACCGCAATAGAAAGCTGTTTTTTTGCCTGATCTTGCCCTATGACATATTGATCCAGAAATACTTTGATTTCTTTTGGCTTTTTAAGATCTTCCATATTGTCTGCTGGTGAATATTCTGCTTTGGAAGCACTGTCTTTCACAATTACATGTGCCTGCTCTATACAATTTTCACAAATAAAACCGTTCTGCCCAGAAATTAACATCTGTACTTCATTTCTTTTTCTTCCGCAGAAAGAACATTGGTTTGGATTCATATTATATAATATATGTATATGTTAAAGAAAATCGTAAAAAATTACTTTTTTACGATTTTCTGTGTTTTAAGAATTAATAATTGAGTTTTGAATCTCTGTATATTCTTCGTTCGTTAATTTTAGTCTTTCATTTCTGAAGTTCATGTCTTCCATCTTGTTTAAAGGAATAAGATGAATGTGAGCATGGGGAACTTCAAGTCCTACAACCGCTACTCCTACTCTTACACATGGAATTGCAGTTTTGATCTTCTTGGCTACCTCTTGGGCAAATCCCCAAAGGTTTTTGTATTCTTCACTTTCAAGATCAAAAATCAAATCCACTTCTTTTTTTGGAACTACTAACGTGTGTCCTTTCACCAAAGGCATCGCGTCGAGGAATGCAATAAAGTTTTCATCCTCGGCAATTTTATAAGAGGGAATTTCGCCATTGATGATTTTTGTGAATATAGTGCTCATTTTTATAAAAGTTAGAGATTAAATACTGGAAGTTTAGAAATGAAAGGGTGTATCAGACTATAGAGAAATGTCTAATACTTCAAAAGAAAGTTTGTTTCCGTTGGGTAAAGTAATTTCAGCGGTTTCGCCTTTAACTTTACCTAGTAATCCTTTAGCAATCGGAGTGTTTACAGAAATCTTTCCTGATTTAAGGTCGCTTTCGTTATCCGGCACCAATGTAAATACCTGCTCCTGCTTCGTTGCATTATTCTTAAGCTTCACTGTAGTTAAGATAGAAACTTTTGAAGTATCTAATTGGCTTTCGTCTATAATTTTAGAAGTTGAGATAACATCTTTTAGCTTAGAAATTCTCATTTCAAGCATTCCCTGAGCCTCTTTAGCCGCATCATATTCTGCATTTTCAGACAAATCACCTTTGTCTCTAGCTTCTGCGATCTGCTGAGTAATTTTTGGTCTTTCCACAGTTTCCAACTGTTCCAGCTCAGCTTTCATTTTCTCAAGGCCCTCCTTTGTTACATAGCTTGCCATAATTTTCAAAATTTAGTTTTAGTATAAAAAAATAATCCGACATTTGTCGGACAATGTTTTACGTGTTATAATCGTTTAATTTTTACAAATATATAAAAATTTAAATTGAAATGAAAAAAACTTTTTCGATATTATCTATTTTCATTTTATTGATTTTCAGCAATTTATCCATCAACTCATGCGGAAGTAGAGAAGATACTGTGAACTGCTTTCCGAGCAATCCAATCAATGTTACTTTAAATTTAAACCTTCCCGCATATAACGCTTTAAATTATGATGACGGTTGGATTTATGTTAATGAACAACAATCTGGAACAAGAGGATTAATCATTGTCCGCGTTGGAAATGCATTCAAGATTTATGATCGCAACGCACCTCATTTATGCCCTGATAATGATACAACCCTCGAGGTTACTAAAGATAATCTTGCTATTTTATGTCCCAAAGACGGCACCAAATGGATGTTAAGAACAGGTCAACCATTGGATGGAGCGAAAACCTCTCTACCTCCTAAAACCTATACCACTTATAATTATGATCCCGCAAGCAAAACTTTAACTATTTACTATTAAAATAAGAAATGAAGATTGTTATACAAAGAGTCTCTGAAGCCCATGTAAAAGTAGAGGGAAAAATCGTTGGAGAAATAGGAAAAGGACTCATGCTGTTGGTAGGCATTGATGAAAATGATGAAAAAGCAGATGTAGATTGGCTGGTTCAGAAAGTATTGAATCTCAGAATCTTTGGTGATGAAGATGACAAACTCAATCTTTCGGTAAAAGATATTTCCGGAGAGATCCTGTGCATCAGCCAGTTTACCCTTATTGCAGATTATAAAAAAGGAAATCGTCCTTCTTTCATCAAAGCTGCCAAGCCTGATAAAGCTGTTCCGTTATTTGATTATTTTAAAGAAGAAATGGTAAAATCCGGATTGAAGACTGAAAGCGGCATTTTCGGGGCAGATATGAAAGTCTCATTAATCAATGATGGACCTGTAACCATCGTTATGGATTCAATTACAAAAAGTTGATAGTTAAAACCTGCATGAAGAACAAAAATATAGTCATCGCTTATCTTGTTGTGACTTTAATCCTCCTGAGTGAGATTATTTTAAATCTCAACAAGTACAGCTACGCCGGATATTATTCTGATAAAATTATTGGCTGGCTCTGGCTGGCCATGACAGTCTTTATCATCATTAAACTTTGGAAGAAAAAAGCAGTCAAGGTATATTTTGGACTTTTAGTAGGAGCAATTATTCTGAGTATTCTGCCTATGATGATCCCGTTTTTCGGAATCGTCAATTATTTTTCTACTATTGGCAGCTACCAGAGAATTCAACTTGATGATCACTATCGCATTGACAGAAACCGTCCCAATGTTTTATATAACCCACAGGTAACTATTTACAGACGGGAAGGAATTGTTGAAAAGCAAATCAGCAGAATACCTTATAATGAAGTTTTAGAAAAGGTTTTTCAGTGCTCTTCGATTGATCTTCCTGTTGATGACAAAAAAGAAAACATTCAAAGGGTAAAGCTCATTATGGCCAATAAAGACAGTATTGGTATCGAATATCAAATCACGAATAAAAAACAGATTTTTTATCATAAAGTCAACGAAAACTGGTTTGAGTAAAATTCAACCTTTGTTTTACCGAATAAAAATCCTTTACACAAAGGCGAAACCTGTTCATTGAAAAATAAATTCACAAAAACGTGATTTGTTTTCATTTTATTATTATTTTTGATATTATCCAAACCGATTCACAATCATTTAATAAAAATAATATGAAAACAAAAATCAAACTCCTTACCCTATTTGTATTCTGTTTCTTCCTTTCATTTGCACAATCTCCGTTAGGTCGCAGTGCTCCGCAAAACGATATTATCTATGTATGCTTTTCAAAAGGTATCACTTCAGAAAAAGACGCCCTCAGTAAAAACCCGGAACTGGAAAGATTTGCCCGCGAAAATAAAATATCATTTACTTATGATCTGGGATTTAGCAATGAAAAAATTAATGAAATGATGGCCAGCAGCAGACAGAACGGAAATTCCGGTGAGTCTGTTCAAAAACTGAAAAGGATATTTAAGGCAAATATCCCTGTTCAGGATGGCGATTCTTTTCAAAGGCTTACTCAGATTCTTGAGAAATTTCCTGAAATAGAATATGTATCCGTAATGAGTAGTACTCCTGTTGAGCCTCCTTTGGTCAATATGTTTGTAGCGACTCCGGATCTGGAAAACCTTCAAACCTACCTGAATGATAATCCGGGCATCAATGCAAAATATGCCTGGTCGAGAGGAATCACGGGACAAAACATTCGCATTCGTGATGTAGAATATGGCTTCTACAAAACCCATGAAATGCTTAGCAATCAAAATTCTATTCAACTGGAACCCGGCTATTCTCCCAACTCAGGATTATCTGGAAATAATTACCGGGATCATGGAACAGCTGTGGTCAGTATTCTAGGATCTGTAAAAGATAATATCGGGCTTACAGGTGCTGTTTATAATGCTTCAGAAATAAAAGGATATATGGAATGGACAACGGTTGGATACAACAGAGCTTCGGCAGTAAGCAGATCCATCAATGCATCTCAGTCTGGAGATATTATCTTATATGAAATGCAGACTGGTGGGAAAAACGGTGAATATTGTCCTGCTGAATATGATAGTGTGATATGGGATCTTACAAAAGCTGCTACAGATTCAGGAATTATCATCATTGCGGCAGCAGGAAATGGAAATCAGGATCTTGATGAACCTTTCTATGCAACTTACAGAGCAAGAGGAAACAGTGGAGCCATCATCGTAGGAGCCGGAACTCCTAATACCACCCATTCAAAACAAAGCTTCAGTACTTATGGAAGCAGAGTGGATGTACAAGGATGGGGAAGCAGCGTTCTGGCTGCAGGATATGGATCATATGCAAAGTATGATAATGATAATAACAGGACTTACAATTATTTCAGTGGAACAAGTTCCGCTACTCCTACTGTAGCCTCAGCCGCTGTACTTATCCAGTCTTTTTATCGTCAGACTACGGGTCAAAATTTAAGTCCAGCAGCGATGAGGAATCTTTTGGTTTCCACTGGTATTCCACAGGGAGGAACCGATGTTAATAAAAAAATTGGTCCACTTCCCAATGTGAAAAATGCTATTTTGCAATTGGAAGGTAAATCCGTATCTAAAGCTTTACCTGCTCTGGAAGTGAAAATTTATCCTAATCCATCCAGCAGCTATATAGCCATTCAGAGTGCTGAAGATAAAAGGCTGGACATTGAAATCATCAATATGAATGGAAGGTCAGTGATAAAAAGCACGGTTTCTCCAGGTGAAAAGATTACTATTTCTGAACTTCCTATCGGTCAGTACATTATCAATATCAATGAAGGATCAAGACGGGTTGTGGAAAAGTTTACTAAATTATAGGAAGAATGAGGTTTGAAGTTACTTTTACTCATATAATTGGCTAAACGTTATTTTAAACTCACTTTAATATAAATAAAAACTCCTTTCAGCAATTGAAAGGAGTTTTTTTTATTCTTACCCTTTAAAACTTATTTCGCAGGAACGCTGCTGAAATTAAGGGCTACTTTTATGTTCATATCTGAAGAAGTCTGGTTCTTCAATTCATAAACTGTTCTTACGGTAAGTCCTGAACTTTTTACAATACTATCCAGAAAACCTGTATCATTCAGATCCAGGTTCATACTGGACGAATTGGTAGATATATTAGAACGGGATGCTATCAGCCTCTCCCCTGTTCCACTGGATGATACATATATTTTAATCGTTTTAAATGCGCTTAGGTTCCCTCCTGAAGGAGAAGCTACGGAAATTTTTGCGTCAGAGATTCTTACATCTTTTATCAGAGCATTATTATTTCCTCCAAACCATGTTTGTACATTAGTTGCTGTTGCTGTTGAAGAAACCTCTTTATCAGCAGGTACTCCTGTAGAAACTAAGACATTCGTTGTATAGGGAAATGTATTCTGAACCAGCGACTGTACGGTTCCGCAACTTACAAGTACAGCTGAAGCGGCCATTGCTGTTAGAACTATATTTTTCATAATTTTTATATTTAAACTTATGATGTTAATTTGCAGAAACTGTACCAAATTGATTGATGCTACTCAATACTTACCGTAAAATGCCCTTTCGTGTTTCCAGAAGCCATATTACTTTTTCCGATAATCAGCCATATTTCTCCTTTATCAGGAATTTCATAGGTAATTTCTCTTCCAAAAGGACCATCATAATCTCCATTGGGAAGTTTGATCTGATTGAATCTGATATTAAAATCTTTTTCTTTGGTTGAAATCTTTGCTTTGATATTTGATTTTTCAAAATGGGTTAGTTTTAAGACCAACTCCTGATCGTCACTTTTGAATTCTTCTCCCAAGGTGAAAGGAAGTTGGGAGGCATCTGCTGTTCTTACAATCTGACCTTCTTTTACATTTCTCATGACACCTTTACGTAAAACCTCCTTGGTAGCAGGGGCATTGTTAATAATTGAGTCTTTTTTTATTAGAGCTACAGAATCTGCTTTATAGGTAGAGTCTGGCATTTCTGTTATATTAGTTGAATCCTTTTGAGATATATCTGCCACAGCCGGATCTTTTTTACATGAAATAATGATCAATGGAATTAACAATAAGCTTTTTTTCATAATAATTAAATTTAAGGATGTGCCTACAGAAGGATATTGTTAACGCTTACCTATCTTTTCATAAAGTCTTTAGCTCTATTTTCAACACAATCCTGGTTAATCAGTCCTTTTTAAATGCTAAAATTGTTCCAAATCTTTTTAACGAACTGTATTTTAAGGCTCCAAAAGCTTTTCATTATTATTTCTAATCAGCTTAAACGTGAAATACATAAAATTGAGCATAATTCCCATTAAAAGGGTTACACCCCAGGTTTTTGTATATTCGAGTGGATAGATCAACCGTACAACAATATCATTAAATAATCCAAAAGGATTGTTCAGAACATCCCAACTGTTCCATCTCAGAAATCTTCCCAGATATACTCCAAAACTGCTTATAAAAAGAAAGAGGACAACAATACCATTGATAATTCTTTGCTTACTATAGCCCGATAAGAGTTTTTCAATATCATTAAGACTTAAAAAACCACAGATCAGCCCTGTCCAGGCATAAGAAAGTATTACAATCAGATCATACCAGATCGGAATCGTATTTCTTGCTTTCAAATGAAACAAATCAGTTAGTATATAGGGTGAATTGGGAAAAAATAGAATCCAGACTATAATAATTACGGCAATAGATATTTTACTTTTAATATTAAATATCAGTATAAAAGTACTCAAAAACAAGGGTATCCATGCGAGGAACAGGTTCCAGTTCAGAAAGAAAAACACCTTCGTCTCACTGATATAATATCTGAAAAGAGAAAGACTGAAACAGAACAAGGTCATAAGTACCAACAATGCATTCATTTTAAATCTCGGAGATCTTATAAACTTTTTCATCGTGTGTGTTTATTATTTAGTAGTTTCATAATAAATGATTTTAGAAAGAAATGATTTCGATTTTTCTATTTTAATTTTGTTCTGAAGATCTTTTTTAAACTTTGGATTATTTTTTTCATCTGCATATTTCATCAGGCTTTCTTCATTAAAATTAACCGATGCGGAATGGTAATTTAAATCAAAGTTTTTACGGGTAATATTCTGAGAAGTAATAAAACCACCCCAATTGATGTAACTGCAAATCAAAATGGTTCCATAAAGATACCAAGCCATGGTATTGAACAGGAATGCGTTTCTTTTTTGTCTTTGGATTTTAATAAAGGTTAAAGAAAGTCCGATCAGAGATAAAAGAAGGAAAGCAAAAACACCTAGTCTTTTATAAGTAAAGGCATAGTTGACAATATATTCGTAGTTTTTGACAGCAGCAGAGAGAATAAGTATTGCATTTAAAACAATCCAGACTTTTGCTAAAATTTTCAGCATTTTTGCTTTAGGGTCAAAATTGAACCCAGATTTAAAGTAAAACATAATTACCAGAATAGCCATCACAATAGACATAATCACTGCATTGACACGCTCATGGGTTTCTTCCGAAAGCTGAACCGGTGTTTTTGAAACTTCATAAAACTGTTCATAATTATAGGTAATAATAAAGAATACCAACAAAATATTCAGACAAAAGAAGGATATTACGCCACTCGTTCTTTCTGCGGCCAGATCAAGAAACGAATAGGTTGATTTAGGAATCTGAGCACTTTTCTGAAAATCATTATCCAAAAAATGATGGTTTTTATAGATCAGTTTTTCAACTGCAAAATTCCAGAAGTTAAAAGCAATAAAAAAGCCTAAAACGGAAAGACAGAAAACCTGCCAAAGATTGATATCCAGTTCATAATCTGTAAAAAGCGCTGCAAAATGATCACTTCCTGCGGCATAAATTCCAAAGAAAATGGAAATAAGAACTAACGGAATGAGTACAAAGGCCATCATTTTCTGCCACATTCCCGGAACATTTCTTTGAGGCAGCCATTTATCAAGCATAAAGATTCTACAAATTGAGGTACAGCAGTTGGTAATAAAAACAGGAATCAGAAAAAGGATCTTCATCTTCCTGTTTCTTGATTTGTAAGCCAGCAAAAGAAGCGAACTTGCAACAGCCAGAAATGACGCAAAGTCTCCATACCACGCAAATGCAATCCCCGAAAGTACACTTGCCACGGTAAGGATATAAAATGTCCTGGTTTTGTTTTTTTCCGGTGTTTTAAAGAAGTTCAGAATTGCATATAGAATTCCGAGGATTCCAAAATTCAGCCCCATATCCTGATCGTAAAATAGAACGACAAACAGGGCTGTTGTTAAAAATATATAATGATGTGTTTTCATGATATTAAGATTTAGAAGTTAGAATAAGAGATAAAAAGCTAAAAAAGAATAGATTAAAAAATCTTTACTAGAAATTCGAGTTGTGTTAACAAAAATTGATGACTATCAGAAAGTATATAAAAGCAATGGGAATATTAGCTATCAGGAGAAACATGGAGTTTCTGGATGTTATTTTCGCAGATATTTCCGTTAAGTATTCAATAAGCTCTAACAGGAAAATTATTACATTTAAAATGATGGCAGCAATCACATAAATAAACCCTAGCATCAAAAGAAAGTCCCATCTTGTTATCAGCAGAAGGATAAGCAGAAATGTCCCTAAAAGGAAAGAAATAATAAATGTATATTTTCCGGTATAACTAAACTTTATATTTTCCATATCAATAACTTTAATGTAAAACAACGGCATCTTTCTGTTGGATAAAATCTTTCAGGTGCTCAAAATTCTGCCAGAGTAAACCTTCGAAGTCCCATTTGTGAAAAGCTTTCATTGTCTGTCCTTTCCTATAAGCTTTGACATATATTTTGATATATTCCGGAAGAATAAGCGTTCCCAGTACAATAGCCGCCAGCAAATGGGCATTGAGCTTTCCGTTTCCCAGTAAAAGGTATTGCATGGCAATTTCATCCTCGAAATTGGTTCCACAGCCAGTGATTAGATGATGGACATCATGGTTTTCCATTTTGGGAATCATTGAAAACCCATGTTTATGGTAGAACTCCCCTAATTTTCTTCCCAACGAATCTTCCTTGAATTCCAACAGTTGTCTTTCACTGAACTGCCATTGCCTTTTTTTCTTTTTAAAGTACTTTCTGTATAACTTTTGAGTTTTATCGTACACAAAAAGCAGAAATTGAACGCGTATTTTTTTCATAGTATATATATTTAAAAAAGATTCTATCTTAATTGGGTATAAAAGCTACCAATGTCCATCAGAAAATAGATAAAGGCCAATAATACTATACAGAGCTGCAATTGGAATATTGATGGAAAGAATACCGATTGCTTTTACGTAAATTCTTAATCTGGACCTGTTGACAAGTCCACCAATCAAAAAAGTTATTACAAATAATAAATTGATTGGAGTAGCAAAAAGAAGCAGTAGGTAGCCTGCGACTGCAAATGATTCATTCTTGAATAATCCTCCTAAAAGGCAAATGCTTCCGATGGTAAGGCATATTCCAAATATTGATTTACTTAGATTGATAATTTCCCGATCTTTCATAATTATAATAATTAGTTCATTTTAAAACAAAGAACTTTGAATTACAAAGTAAAAATTCAAAAAAATATAAGACTATCGTCCCAATAATTTTTCAAGAGCATCCAGATGATCTGTAAAGGCTTGCCTCCCACTTTGTGTAACACGGTAAGAGGTCTTGGGCTTCTTCCCCACAAATTCTTTTTTCACTTCAATATATCCCACTTTTTCAAGAGCATTACTGTGACTGGCAAGATTTCCGTCAGTAATCTCTAACAATCCTTTCATTTCAGAGAAATCAACCCAGTCGTTCACCATAAGAACAGACATAATACCCAATCTTACACGGCTTTCGAATTCTTTATTAAGTTGACTTATTTTGATCATAATCGATAATAGGTTGCAGGTATAGGCCCCTTCGTATGAAGATATACAACCTAAAAAGCTGCAAAATTAATTTTTATTTATATTTCTTATGCATGATAAGTCCGTAAACTATATGCAGAATGCCGAAGCCAACAGACCAGAAAAATAACCCCCAGCCCAGAAAAAACAGGGAAAATAATCCGAGGATTACTTCACAATATCCCAGGTATTTTACATCGGGCAAAGTAAATCTTTCTGCACTTATCAGACCCAACCCATAGAAAATCAAAGTAGTAGGAGCTACCCACACTACTAGATGATGATAAATAAGAGCGGCACAAAAGATTCCACCAGCTGCTAACGGGATTGCAAAGGTAGTTAAAAGTCGCTTAGTAGTGCCGTCCCAGATCTTTAATCCTTTCTTTTTACTTTTATTGGCGGTAAAAATATAACCACTAAGAACAGCAACGACCAGAACGACTAATCCAATAATAACTAATTCCTGTACCAATGCCGGTGTAAAACTAAGTCTACTACCATTAATGTATTCCATCTTTTTACTTTCCATAGCAAAATAAGCATATCCGGCACCTAAAAGTGCTGCCACACCTGCCACTACTCCAGAGAGTCCACTTAATGAAATAAATCTGGAAGACCGCTCCATCATGGAACGGATATGAGACAAATCTTCGTGATAGTTTTTTGAATTCATAAAAAGAACTTTGAATTACAAAGTTATAAATTATTTTTAATCTTCAAAATATTTTTTAAATTTTAATGATAATTCCTTTCAAATGACTTGTTCACTGCTTAACATTAATATGGCAAGGCATTCAGTGGATGAGTGCATTTACAAAAAGAAATTCAGATCAGGAATAGAAAAAAAATATAAAAAACCCGTTTACACAATTTGTGAAACGGACTTTTGACTTGATCTTTAATTTATAAAGGTATATTTATGCATTTAATTTTCTTCTAAATAATCAATGGCATATTTTACCCAATCTTTTACAAATTTATCCATATAAATATCCGGTTGTAATCCGATATTATCTACAGGAAAATCTGGTAATCGTAATGAACGATAGGTTGGTAAAGCTAATGTATATTCAGGGCAACCGAAGTCAAAAACACGTGCAGAGGCATAGTCCAAGCCACCATAAGTGGGTGTTCCGAATATTTTTACTTTCTTACTTTGTCTAGTAAACATCACAAAATACTCGCCTGAACTGCCTACATTTTGGTTCGCTAATACCACTATGTTTTTTGGACTTTTTTCGGCAATTTTAACATTCATAGTATCCACTTCAGAACCGTAAATATTCACAAATTGATCTTTATTTTTTTTTAGTATTTCGATTTCTTTCTTAATTCGAGTTATTTCATTTTGTTTACTCTCATCATCTTTTATTCCGTCAATATACCCTTGCAGGCCATTGATCAAAGTAGGTGTTGATAGAAATTCTACTCCTAAGGTTCTAATTGATTGTGTCATTATATAAGGCAATAAATTGAGGTATGCATTATCTGTTCCGCCACCATTATTTCGTACATCAACTATTAAATAGGGACTGTTTTCAAGCAAATACTTGTTCTTTTCAATTAACCGATTTATTATATCAACGTAGGAATAATAAAAAGAAGGCAACGTTAAAAGGCTTGTCTTGTCGGTAATTTTTTTAAAAGTAAAACCGCTTAATTCAGTGATTTTATCTAAGGAATAATCATCTTTTGTATTGTCTCTGACAAAGAAGATCTCTAAATTGTCAAAAGAAATTATAGTTTCATTATAAATGGTATAATTTCCTTTTTTCAGGTTGTGGTCTTTGTCAAAATATTCATAAGTTCCATTTGGAAACAATCGGAATTTTACTTCTTTAGGTTCCCAAAGCCTTGAGTCTGATTTAATAACGAACCCTACGTATTCATTTTTCTTTGTTTTGATCAATCCAATGGTATAATCAAACTCACCAAACAATTTTTCATAATTGTTTTTCCAAATACCTTCAAGTTTAGTATGTCTATTTTTGAACTTCTTTTCAAAATTCTCAATACCCATCTTGATGAATTCTTTTTTGTGGACAGTTTCAGGTTTTTTTGAAGTTTGAGAATGAAGCCATAATATATGGCCATCTCTGAAAAAAGAAGTATATTTCTTTAGTACATCAAAACATGAAGATTGTTCAATTGTTTTTGTTTCTTGTTTCAATTGAAGTTTGAAACTGTTGTAAAGTACTTTGTCTTTGGTTTTCTCTTTAAACCCGGGATAATCACTTTCTATTTTTGTGATTAGATTGCTTAATGCTACATCACAATCACAATTCTGCTGTGCAAAGCTATTTCCTGTTGTGAGTAAAAATACTACAATTATAAATAGTTGTTTCATTTTATTTTTTTCCTTTTTTGTCTATTCACTGGCTTTTTCTAAAATAGAATCTTTGTTTTTGATAAAATTTTGAGTTGTATATTTTACAGGAATCTCAATTGAAAATACTGGAGCATTATTTTTCCTGCTACTTGAAACATTTACTCAAATTCAATTTGAAAAAAGGCTCTTACCCCTTGGTGTTAAAGTCTGATTAAAAAAGATCCTAAAAACAGTTTCTCAATTGTACTTTTCGTTTGGTATCTCTGGATGAAAACATTTCAAACTTCCCTCAACATTATAAAGATCAATAAATTGAGAAACACATCTACCCTCTGGAATTGGGCTACATTGATTACAGATAAACTGTTATGATTAAAACTTTGCTTTTCATTGGTGTGATTTTAAAGCAAAGAAAGGACGTAGTAACTACTTAAAATTGTAAAAATGGAAACTCTATATAAAAAGCCAGACGTTTTCTTTGTTGGTATCAACATTTTTAAAAAACAGACTGGGTTTTATAGCGGTTAATTCCTTAAAATCTTTGATGAAATGAGATTGGTCAAAAAATAAATTTCCATGAGACAAGTCTGTTAGGTTTTTGCTTTTCTTTTTGCTTATTACAGCATTTCTGAAACGATAAATTTTTCGATATTCAGATGGTGTTTTTCCAATGTTCTTAATGAAAAGTTTGTTAATGTACTGCCTCGACAAATTGTGCTTTTTTGCAATTTCTTCAATTTTCAAATCCCTTTCGATATCAGACAGAATTTGTTTCATTAACGAAAAATCTTTTGGCTGAAATTTTGAGAGCCAAAAGCTTTCCAATAATTCAATTTGCTCTTCACGATTTGTATGATTTAAGATTTTGTTCATACAGTTTTTAAAATCCGAGAATGGATTGTAGTCTGAAACATTTTTTCTTTCGGAAAACACACGTGAATCATTTACAAAATAATTTAATCCGAGTGGTTTAAAATATATTGTTATTTCGTTTATTGGCTTTTCACAAATAACTTCAATCGGATAATTATATCTAAACACCAAACCGGCCACAATCTCATTTTGAACAGAAGGAGTAACAATAATTTGGTTTTCTCCTAGAATAAGATCAGAATTGCAAATAACTGACAATATGCAAAAGTTATTAGGAAAAGTCAAGTATCTTATAGAGTCGGAACTCTGATTATCAGCTATAAAATAGTATCCTTCAATAAAATTTTTCAGAATATTATTTTTCGGTTTATAAAATTCTACCTTCATTTTTGTGTCATTATTCAAGTTGGCAATAGTCAAGGTCTTCGCGATAGATCTAAGGTCGCTAACTGTAATCAAATTTACTGAATTTAAATATGTTTACTGTAGAACATTAAATCAAATTAATCGGGTGGCTTTCTTTGCTTCTTTTCTTTAATTGCTGATGTAATAAAAAAGAAGTTCACCAAAAATAATGAAAGGATCACAATATCCCTAAAGTATAAAAGTAATCTATTTGATAAAAATAAGTCTTTTAAGTCTTTGTCTTGCTCTTTAAATACATTGAAGAATGCATCTTTTTTTAATATCATAAATCTTATAGATGCGCACTCGGATTTTATTCAATTTTTGGTTGGCTCTTAATGTTGTCTAATTACAACTATGCTTTATTACTTTGCTATCGGTTTTCTTTAATAGTTTCTATATTTTTTTTTAATAAAGAATCCTGCCACTCTTGGACAGGATTCTTTGCATTAAAATATATTAAAAAGTGACTTTATAAAGGATTCTGTACAATAAGCGGGTTGGCATTGATCTCTTTAAGTGGAATTAAAAACTCCCATCGTTTATCTGTATTAGGGGCAGTAAATAAATTATTTACCACAGTAGAAGAATGATTAGCTCCCGTTCTGTCAAGGTTCATATTCAGTCTTTTCAGATCCAGGAATCTAAAGCCTTCACCCCATAATTCAATTCTTCTGCTGTTAAGAATTTCATCAATATAAGCTGCTCCTGTCTTTACAGTTCCCTTATAACTTTCATCTCTATTTTTCTGTAATTGCAAAAACACAGCTTTTGATGCAGATTCCTGATTCATTCTAGCTAATGCTTCAGCTTCTATAAGATACATTTCTGCAGCTCTCATCAATGGAAGATCCACTCTACTATCCGAAGTACTTACTGATAAAAATTTTTGGCTTGTATAGGGAAATTTTGCGTAAGTGCCTGGAAGTGCTAAATCCAGATGTTTTCCGGTAGAATCTACAACTTTCTTTCTAACATCAGTTTTAGGAAACATTGCATAAAGCTTTGTATTCATAGCCTTAGGAGCCTGACGGATATTGGTAGAATTATAATTTCTTGACATATAAGCTCCAAAGTTAGAAAAAGAATCTCCCTGATCTGCAGCAATAGCTGACCCCCACATCCATTCCTGATTTCCTAAGCTATTGAATCCTGAAAGATAAGCTGAATTATCCATCAACTTAAATTCAGACCTCGCTGAATTGGCAGAAGCTGCAGCTAAAGAATAATTCCCCTGAGTTAAAGCAACTCTAGCAATAAGCCCTTGTACGATCTGCTTATCAAAGTGAGATTTACTGATTCTTTTGGTATTTGCAAGCTTTACTAATGCTTCATTTAAATCCAGATTAATCTGCTTATACACCTCTTCGACAGTACTTCTTGCAAGTGAACTTTCATCTGCAACTAGTCTTATAGGAACACCTAATTGGCTGTTGTTGGTATTGGGTACATATCTTTTACCATAAATCTGAACTAACATATAATAACAAAATGCTCTGAAAGCATGTGCTTCTCCTATTGCTGTTTTAATAGTATTTGCTTCTTCATTTGACCCTACAGGAACTCCTGGAGCTCTGGCAATAACCAAATTAGCATTTCTAATCAACGCATAATACAGTTGATATGGATAAAAAGCATAGTCACTGTTGGCATTGGCCTGATCCTGCCATCGTACAGTGGAAATATACCAATTGTTTCCGGTAGAAGGAAAAACCAGATCTTCTCCCAAAGCATCCATGATAATCATGATACCTCCCTGTCCATTCTGTCCCTGACTGTTATTATTGTTGGTCTGTCTTGAATAAAGATCTCTATGCATTCCGTTGATAATCGACATCACACCTGCAGCACTGGAAAAAGCAACCGATTCAGAAACTGCGGCTGTAGGTTCTGTATCAAGATAATCACTTTTACAAGATCCTAGAAACAACATTGCAGTAGCCGACAACAACACGGCCCATTTTTTATTTTTTTGTATTATATTTTTCATAATTTCTTAAAATGAAACATTAAACCCGATTGTAATAATTCTGGACGGTGTATATCTGTTAGAAGCCGTACCATTAAAACTTTGTCCAGGCTCCAAACCTTTTCTTGCTGTTTTACTCCAAAGGTTTTCTCCTGAAATCAAAATTCTAAATGATGTCAGACCATATTGAGCAATATCTTTTGGATTAAAACTATAAGCTAATGAAGCCTGTCTTAGAGAAATAAAATCTGATTTTACTAACCACCTGCTTGATGCAGCATTAGAACTAACGTATGTGGATGTATTTAAAGCAGGAATATCCGTAATCTGACCCGGGGTCGTCCATCTGCCCAAAATATCTGTACTTAATGCTCCTCCCTGAGAATAACTTGACATTAAAGAAGCATAATTTGAATCATATGTCATCCCTCCAAGCTGATAAGTGAACATTGCAGACAATGACCAGTTTTTATAGCTAACTGATGTACCAAAACTTCCAAAAAGATCAGGAATTGCTGTTCCTGAGTAATCATATTTTGCTTTATTCAGGTTGGTAGTAACCAAAGTTCCGTTCACTGTTCTTATATCTGAAGCAGTTGTTCCGGCAAGCTCATCAGCAACCAAAAACAATGGAGAACCGTCTGCGGGATCTACCCCATACCATTGTCTCAACCAATAATCGTAAACAGAATGACCTACAGAAATTTTTTTGGTACCGTTGATAATCTCAGTGATTCCATCTGATAATTTTGTAATCTGATTTTTAAGGGTAGAAGCATTTACATTCAGACTCCATTGGAAATTTTCATTTTTGATAACATCTCCACTTAAGCTGATTTCAAGACCTCTATTATACATTGCTCCGACATTTTTATAAATGTAACTGTTCGGCACCCCAGCAGAAACAGGTACAGGAACCTGAAAGATCAACCCATCGGTAATTCTGTTATAATATTCCACAGATCCTGAAATTCTGTTATTAAGAAATCCGAAATCAACTCCTATATCTGTTTGCTTGTTAGATTCCCATGTGATTTTAGGATCCGCCAAATACCCAAACAATATTCCCGGTTCAGCTCCATTATTGTATCCTAAATCAAATGTGTTCTGGTACATATAATAACTGTTGGTATTATCATTACCTACTTCACCATATGATCCACGAAGTTTAAGCTCACTGACAGTTCCTGAGCTCAGAAGGAAATCCTCTCCTTTTACTCTCCAACCTGCACCTAATGACCAGAATGAATGCCATCTTACATCTTCTTTAAATCTAGATGATCCGTCCCAACGTATAGACCCGGATAAAAGATATTTGGAAGCAAAATCATAATTGATTCTTGAAAAAGCACTCTCTTTACGGTAATTATCCGTCCATGACGGAAGTGACCTAATTGTCACAAAATTGATAAGCTCATCATTGTCATCCACTACTTGTCCCTGCTTGTATCCATAAAGGTATTCATACTGATATTTGTAGTTTTCATGTCCCAAAAGGAATTCCATATTGTGTTTACCGAATTTTCTTTTGTAGTTCAAGAGTTGATTAAAAGTAAGTGTCTGCTCAACAATTGAGGTCTTCTCTGCAGAGCCAGCAGGGGCTGCATCTCCGATTATTTTATTTCCGTAAGTACTTCTTCTATTATTTCTGATATCATATCCAACATTCGTTGAAATCGTTAAATACTGATCTATTTTAGCTTCAGCATAAGCTCTTGAAATAATATAATAATTTTTTGAAATATCTTTATTTAAGAGGGTTTCCTGGATAACATTTCTTCCTGCCGCCGCATCAGCACCTCTTGCATTTCCTGCATCAAACATCAGATTACCGGAAATATCGTACAGATTAGCAAAAGTAGATGGATCGTGAGCATACGGACTGTAAATAGGGCCCATAAATCTGGTCCATCTGTAAGGGTTGATATAGGCCGCATTATTATTGGCTCCATCCACTGAGTTGTTCCCATAAGTAGAGACTGCATTAAGACTTGTCCCCACTTTAAGCCAGCTTTTGATTTGAGAATCTGCTTTCAGTTTTGCCGTAAAACGTTCAAAATCAGATTTAATAATATACCCTAACTCATTAGTATAACTTACAGATGCAAAGTAGGTTGTCTTATTTGTTCCTCCACTGTAATTAAGTTCATAATTCTGCCTGAAACCGGTTTTCATAAGTGGTTGCTGCCAATCCAAATCTGTATACTTCAACTGAGCTTCGGGATTCAAAATACCATTTACAACCAGCAGATTATCTGGAACATTATATATATTAGTCTTTAACACCCCAGAAATAAGATTTGATGAAGCATATGCATTTGCTGCAGCAACAGTAGTTCCAGGAACCGATGTAAGTCTACCGTTTCTCAAAGCTTCCCAAATCAAAGGATAGTATTGAGCAGCATTTACACGGTCATATTCGGGAATTGAACGTCCTACATACCCAGTACTCATACTAAAGTTTAAAACATCAGTACCTTTTCTTCCCGATTTTGTAGTAATAAGGATTACTCCATTAGCTGCTGCTGAGCCATAAAGGGAGGTTGATGCTGCATCTTTTAAGATGTTAAAAGATGCTATATCATTAGGGTTGAGCGCTGAAAGAGAACCTGTATAAATTACACCATCTACAACATACAAGGGAGCAGAGGAGATATTATAGGACCCGATTCCTCTAATCTGTACACTTGGAGCACTTCCTGGTTGGCCGGTTCCCGTACTCACGTTAACTCCGGGACTAGCCCCGTCAATAGCTTGTCCTATATTGGTAATAGGACGATCAGCAAACTGCTTTGCTTTAATTTCTGTATTGGAGCCTACTAAAGTTTCCTTTTTTTGACTACCGTACGCTACAACAACAACCTCATCAATCTTTGTTTCCTGAGTTGTGGTGTCGCGTTTTGCCTTTTGGGCTTCTACGAAATGCCCTCCTGCAAAAAAGAGGACAGCCGTAGTCATTAATGACAATCGCATTTTCATATTTAACTAAATTTAACAGTGTGGAAGCAAATATATATTAATAAATCACAAAATATAATAAAAAAGGTTAAATTAACTAAATATAATTAATGAATGAAAATTATAAATAAATAATTAATTAATTATTTATAATTTTAATAATAGTTCAATAAACGAAGAACTTAAAAAACATTCGAAAATACGAAAAACATCAAAATAAAATGATTTCACAACCAAAAAAGCCGTTGAAACAATCAACGGCTAAGTATTTTTAAATAAAAATAGCTTTTTATTACTTATTTCACTTTTAATCGAGTTTTAATAGCTTCAATATTCTTCTTAGCAGAATCTTCTAAAATAAGGCTTGCACTCATATGAATTCTTGCTGGCATCAGTTCATTAAAATGATCTGTTCCTTCCCAGGAAACTTTTTTGATTAATGCTAAAGCATCACTACTCCTTGATGCTAATGTCTGTAAAAATTTTTCCAGTTTTTCATCCATTTCCTGAATATTGTTTGAAACAGAATGATATACATTATGTTGTTCTGCCCATTCTGCTGACCTGAAATCAGCATCAATAGCCATTGCTGAGAATTGTGATTTTCCGATTTTTCTTTCTACATAAGGACCAATTACGAAAGGCCCTATTCCTAAATTGATTTCCGTAAGTGCTAATGCAGAATCTTTTGTTGCAAAGCAATAATCAGCGCCACAGGCTATTCCTACTCCACCTCCTGTTGTTTTTCCCTGCACTCTTACAACAACAATCTTTCCACAGTTTCTCATTGCGTTCAGTACTTTAGCAAAACCTCCAAAGAACTTAGTGGAAGCCTCAAGCTCATCAATAGCCAGAAGTTCATCAAAGCTTGCTCCTGCACAGAATGCTTTTTCACCTTCACTTTTTACTACAATAGCTTTTACTTCATCTTTAGCTCCTTCATCTAAGATGGTCTGAGCCAGTTTCTCTAAAATTGCTCCCGGAAGGGAATTACTTTTTGGGGTTCCGAAAGTAATTTCGGCAATATTATTTTTGATTTCTGATGCAACGAATTCGTTCATTTTAATTTTTATTGGATTCTTACAAAAATACTAAATACAGCGCTTTTAGTAAAACTTAAAACAAACAAATTCATCTTATTTTTTAAGCAGAAGACTGAAAGAAAGCAAATTGGAAATTACTATTGAGCAAACAATTATTAATTACTCAATTTAAAATACTCAATTCAATTTTTAAGCACAAATAATATCCCTTTACGTAGAAATACGGAATGATCAATTTGGTATTTTCTACTCTAGTACTGCCTTTTGATTAGTTGTTCCTTTGGATAAGAAAATAAATCACTTAACGGCGGAATCTGAAAAGCCATCAACAGAGTAAGACAATTAAAGGCTAAAAAATTATACCATGGAAGAGTACATTGGAATCGTTAAATTATTTGCAGGAAATTTTGCACCAAGAGGATGGATGTTCTGTGATGGAAGGTTATTGAGTATCGCTAACTATTCAGCAGTATTTTCAATTTTAGGAACAACCTATGGTGGCGACGGAAGAACTACCTTTGCCCTTCCTAACTTAAAGGGAAGAATGGCTTTGGGGGCCGGAAATGTAAATGCCAACGAAAATTATCCACTGGGTGTAGTGGCTGGAACCACACAAAACACATTATTGTCTTCAAATCTACCAAGCGTTGGGGCTGGTTTTCAACTTAAGGTAGCAAATCAGAATGCCAACAGCGTAACCCCTTCTGCAGCTTCATCGTTTGCTATCACAGGGATTCCTAACGGCAGAAATTTTCAGGCAGTTCCAAGTTTCATAGATGCAGATCCAGACACAGCAATCAATACCAAGTCTATTTCATTTGTAGGACAAAATCTTCCAGTCAATAATATGCCTCCTTATCTTGGATTAAATTACATTATTTGTATTGAAGGCATTTATCCTCCTCGGGATTAATATACTATAAACCTAATATTTAAAACAGAAATCATGAAAAGCACTATCTTTTTAACCATTTGTAGTCTGCTCATTTCAATTTTTTCATTCGGGCAGACCAGTACAGAGACATTTGAAACCGAATCTAGTGGAAGTAGCAGTTTTACAGATAATGGAGTTACTTTCAATATCATTTCACATTCCTCTACTTTCAATATAGGAGTTTTTCCAGGTACAGGATGGAGTGGTACCGCAAACGATAACAGATATATTGACAATACAACTAATGTAGGGCCTACTAGTGCATCGTTTAGTATAAAAACAACTTCCAATCTGTTTAAGGTAAACCGTTTTTGGGTGTATGTTGCTAATCAGTTTTCAAATCCTAATGTTACAGGTACTCTTACTGTAACAGGAAAATTGAGTGGAGTAACTAAATTCTCAGCAACAAAGACCAATAATTTCACAGTAGGTTTGGGGACTACAAACGGATATACTCTCATTGACCTTACTAATCTTAATGGACAAAATTATTCCAATATTGTGATTGACCAACTTCAACTAACTCTTGGCGGTAACTATTATTACCTAGGGCTTGATGCTTTTACATGGGTAAAAGACAGCAATATTGTATTGGGAACCTCAGAAACTAAAAGCACTCAAAAAAACTTGACTCTTTATCCTAACCCAACAAACGGACCTCTTTCTATCAGTTCTGAAAAAAATTCAGAGGCTAAAATCTATAGTGTTGATGGTAAAGTCCTAAAAACGGTTCAGGTTCAAAAAGGTTCTAATGAAATCAGTATTTCAGAACTTCCAAAAGGAGTTTACTTTATCAAAACAGCTACTGAGTCTACTAAAGTTATTAAAAACTAATATTTAAAAGTTACACATCCGATCTTGTTCCCACAAAGATTCTAATTCATGAAAGACAAAATCCCTCAATATAATTGAGGGATTTGTTTTTTATCTCGTCCATTTGTGGAGATGCTCTATTCTTCCATTTCTTTTTAAAAGAGCTTCAAATCTTAGTTTTAATAGGATTTTGCGTCCTTCAATGGTTCTTGTAAAAATTAACTCTGATTTTCCTACCGCTTTATTCCATGTTTTAGTAAAAAATTCTGCACTTTTTTTATTTTTTGCAAAAATTTCAGGTACAGGAAAGTACTGTTCATTCTTGAAAAGAAAAGATCTCTTTTTCTGTCTCAGAACATACCTCGGATTATCTATCGGAGAGACCATTTCCTGTAAAGTCTGGATAAACTGTGCATTCTCATATTGGCTACCTCCTTTCAGATAGCAAAATGCACCTTCATTGCTATTGGATGAGCTTATAACTTTCAATTGTTCCAAAGAAGTTCTTATCAATCTTTCATTAATCAGACCATATAAAACCACCTCTGCCATTGCTCCTAGTTGTTTTCCTATATCTCTGTATCTCCAGTATTGCTTTGCGGATATAAATAACTTTCTTCCATATACTATGAAACCTGCCAATCCAAACAAGGAAGCAAATAATGAAAAGGTTTTTACAGAATCAATTGCCTGAAAATTTCTAAAGATTCCCAATAGAAGATTCTGCCAGAATAATAATATAGAAGAAACCATCACCTTAATCATATTTCTAGACATTTCCTCGATATAACTCATCTTCACATCCTTCATGGCAGTCATATTGATGGCAGGAACATGTATTTCTTCTACTAAAATATTTCCAAGATCAAGCGCTTTTCTCCAACGGTTGATAAGGCTCTCTCTATCTTGAGCCAAAACAAAAAATGACTGATTAATCTCCTGTATTTCCTCATTATTTTCTATGGTCTTAATATTGAGCCTTTCAATGTTGTTTTCAATGGTGGGAATATCTTTATTGGAAATCCCAACAAAGGTTTTGAACCTTCGTTTCATAATATTCAGATCCTGGCCTCCGATTTCATCTTTGGTATCAAAACATACAAGATGCCATATATTTCCAGTTTTATGAGGAATATCCTTATCTGTCCTTATGACTCTTCCTCTCATCTGATTTGAAAGTACAAAGGAGCTGATAAAACTTGCCAGAATTAAAGTATTCATTTTAGGAGCATCCCAACCTTCTCCCAATAAAGATTTGGTTCCAATCAAAACATGAATTTCTCCATGTTGAAAAATTTCCGTAATAATGTGTACAATATCATGTTTTGCCTGTTCCGAAAGGCTGATTACGAGATAATCCGGATCATAGCTCAATGGTGAAAGCCCTATTCCAAATAATGCTTTTTTCTTACAGAGTTCTTCAAATATACTTTTTGCACTTGCCGGAATAATCACCAGGCTTCCTGTAAGAATGCCTATTTTTTTCTGCTGAAAATTTTCCCTTCTCAGCTTTTCAAAGATGGGAACGGCTCCTATTTTATCAAGGTTAAGTATATTCTCAGTTCCGTTATTCAGGTATTCTTTTTTGATAAAATCAGTAAGAATAACCATTTTCAGATCATCTTTAAGCACGGAAAATTCAAAATCGACGATATCTTTTATCCCCTGAAGTTTGCCTATACTTGAATTGAGAATCTGGTTTACATTTTTACTATTAAAAAAGCTCAAAGTTTTCTGATCTAAAAATCCGTGCCTTTTTAATCGATTCCCTAAATTAGTACGGTGATCTTCGTAATTTTTAAAATGAACCTTATCTACTAGTAAATAAAAGTCGAGAAGTTCTTCCATCCAGAAGAAATCAAATTGAGGAATATATCTTTGTTGGTCACCAATGATTTCAAAGTGAACTTCTGGAATTTCTTTTCCTCTGAAATGAAGGTATACCAGACCAGAAGTATAAGAAGATATGTTTTCATAGATCCAATCTAAATGTTCCAGTGGATTCTGATACACAGGATGCTGTTCAATAGCATTAAGAAATACTTCATCTTTTTTAATTTCTTCAAAAAATACTAAGGCCTGCTCATGGTAATATTCAATTTTCTTTTGTTCTTCCTGAGAAGGTAATACAAAGTGTACCAAATCCTGATGTGGACAAAGATCGCCTTCAATCATCAGTTCAGGAACGGATATTTCTGCATCTATGGGACCATTCAACTGAATATATTTTTGCCATTCTGTACCGGAAACATCAAAAGGCGGTGTGGCGGTAAGGGATACAACAGTGGGTTCAATTTTATCTTTAAGTTCCATGAGGCTCCTCCACCAGGCATTTTTCAAATGATGAGCTTCATCCAGGATAAGGGTTCCTACTTTTTGTTTTTGAAGCCGTTTTATAATTTCTGAAGCCGGAACTTTTGAAGATTTCGCCAGTGTTTCCTCTTCTTCTTCGGTGGCTTCAGTAGCAGAATGAATGCCCTGATAAGTTGTTACTGTAATGATTCCTGGTTTTCTGATATCTGAAGATATCCATGCAGGAACCGTTTCTGAATGAAGGAATAGTTCACAAAACCTTTGAATCCATTGATTTTTGATAGCTAATGTAGGGGCAACAATGAGCGTAGGTTTGCCAAGTCTTACCATTACTTCCAATCCAAGTACTGTTTTACCTGAACCCGGAGGTGCAGAGACATGCAGGTGGTTATCTACAAGATATTCATCAAGATGATCCAGAAATCTTTTCTGATAAGCCCGCCAGTTGTATTTAAAGATTGTGTTTTTAGGGAAAACATTCATGTTCACAATTTAATAAGAAACAGAGTATTAAAATTATTGGTTTTTATCTTTTTAGTGCTAAAATATATTTATCTATATACAGCTGTTTTTCTTTTGATTTGTATTGCTGAATATACCGTGGATGTTCCAAGACCGTCATCGTTCCAAAAAGCTGAGCTTCTTTATTGAGTTTTGAAATAAATTCAGCATTCTTTTTACCAAGGACAAAGACTTCTGAGGTATCCAGATTCAAGCTGATGTGTTTTTTCAATGAATCAATCATGAAATCTTTCACATCCTTGAAAAGTTCTTTATCATCGTAATAATTGGCATTGAGCCAGCCATTTTTTGTTTTTCGTACGATGGCCAACGGAAATGGAGAATTGATATAAATGTCTTTGTAAAACGAATCAGCTCCACCATAGTCTGCGATCATATCATACATGAATACGGAAGAGACTTCATGAGTATGGGCAGATTCCATTTTAATTCCACAGATACTTTCCAGTCGTTTGGTATCGGTAAACGGAACGCCTGTAACACCAGCTCCATGACGGCTTGGATTGATGCCTATAATAAACTTTCTCTTCTTGGAATCATTGTAATATTTGTGATAAAACTTTTGCATCACCTGCATCGTCTCCGGATTGTCCAAGTACGGGTTCAATACTTCAAAGCCCTCAGGAAGACTTCCTGAATACTTTAAATTTTCATTGAATTCAATAACCTGATCTGCAAAAGTCTTATTCATTGAATTTATTTTAGAAAGACAAAATTATCTGACTGAGTTGCATCGTCATCCTCCTCGTCTTCATCATATTCGGATAATTCTAACTCAATATCGATAAAGTGAATATATACTCCGCATAATTTATCCTGTTCATCATAAGCAAAGAAAACCGGATATACTCCATCACCTATTCCACTGGCAAATATTGGGATCTGATACTCTGTATTGGGTACTTTCCAATTGATCCAGTCTCCAAGATCTCTTTGGTTTCTCGGGTTTTCTTTATAGCTTTGGGCAAACAGTTCTGCAAAATAATCATCGTAAATATTCTCAACATCCAGTTCCTCAATAAACTTATCCACATAAGGCACCACTTCAGGATCGGTAATACAGGCTAAACCGGCATCTACGTTGAAACCAAAAAATGCGTCTTCATTGGCATCTTCAATATTTTCAATACCTATTAATGCTTCTCTATAGATAACCGGCTTTTCTTTTGTAAACTCAACTTTTGCAGCAGCATACCGATCTCCCCAATCTTCCAATTTTACTACGGCAATGGTTACAGGAAAATTTCCTTTAGGAACTTCAACAAAAAAAGGCTGCTCTCTTTGATTCAGATATACCAGGGGATCTCTTACGATTACTTTTCCTGATGGCAGAGAAACATTACCAATTCCCATGGTCTCCATTTTCTGTTCCATAATTTCATCTGAGGTAAAATAGGTTTCAATATCTACAGGAGATATCAATTTGTCTTTTATCACTTCCCATTTTTGCTGCCAGCTTTCGTTCATTATTGCTTATTTTATGATTGAAGTTTAAAAATACTATTCGTTTATTGATTGTCAAAATCTTTTCCTAACTATCCTTGTCCAGGTTTAAAACCTTGACAAGGATAATTAAAATTCATCATTAAAATCAATGGCCTTTTGATGTGACAATATAAAGTTTTCTTTATTACCGAATAGTTCGATAACCTCATCTCTTCTCAATAAAGTTTCTGAATTACTCAGAATTGATTGATAAGATGAAAAATTATATTTTGAAAACTGATCTATAAGAGCATGCTTTTCTGGATTTTGATGAATATAAATTATTAAGTTAATTAAATATTGATCAGAAGTAATCAATTTTCTTTTAAACGGAGATTCAATAAGAGCTCCATGCCTTTTATTTTCTCTATTAAAAGCCTGGGAATAAGAGTTAAAGACTCCTGCAAATTGTTTTGAAAAAATTCTCTGAGGAGAATGAAGACCTGATGGAAAGACCGCCCCAGCCTTGTCAAGGTTTTGAACCTTGACAAGGCTGCCCAATTCAAAGTCTGATTTTATTTTAATTAAAATATGAAAATGATTTGGCATCAGACAATAGACATATACATCACATACAGGAAAAAGAGATTCGGACATTTTCTTGAGAAAGAACAGATAATTTCGATCTGATTTGAAAATATTCTCTCCATTAATACCACGATTATAAATATGGTAAAAACAATCTGCTTCAATTGAAGTAGTTCTGATATCTGCCATCTTCTGTGTTTCTTAAGTTAACATTAGAAAGATAAAAAATATTTTTAAATCTAGTCCAGATTATGCATGGCAGGATTTTGAATCTTAACAAGGATAAATCAAAAAATCTCCGTAGTAATTACAATAAATACTATAAAGTTAGTATTCCAAGGGATTGTAATTTCTAAAGACTCTGTAAGTATCCTCATCAGAACCTAAAAATGGTTTCTTTTGAATAATTTTGAACTTTCCCATAGTATCTTTTACTTCTACCCTAATGGTATCTGAAACATCTACTCTTGCAAATTCATCCAAAGAATCATTTTTAATTTTAAGAAATACTGTGGTAGTATAGCCAGTTAATATCAAAGAATTTATGCAGTTTAATTTTGTATTATAACTTAAGTTCGGATACCTATCTGAGTTTTTAATGTGAATAAAGTCTTTACTTTTTGGGTCATATACAAATAAAGTCATTACGATATTTCCTCCTCTTCCTGCTATAGCACTTTGATAAGTTATATCATCAAATCCATCATTATTGAAATCCTTAATCTCCACATTAAGATCGGTGATTCCATCTTTGTCAAATTTAAAACTGTTCTTAAGCTCCCATGTGGTAAATTCTGAGTCTTTGGACTCCACCCAGATCTTTTTCAAGTCATAAAAATGAATGGAAGCATATGCATCTCCATTTCCGGTATGCCTAAACTTTTCAAAGACTACTTTCGTTTCACCTTTTATTCCTGCATTTAGGCTGTCTACAAATTTCTCTTCAGAAAAATAACCTTCACTTCCAGATTTGGGGTTCCCAGAACAAGAAAAAAAAGCCAGTCCCCCAAAAGCCATAAAAATAATCCAATCCCTCATCTTAAAAGTTTTCCTGAATTTAGAGAATAAAAACAGAATAATAAACTCCCTTTCAACATTTAGCTGAAAGGGAGTTTAATGAGTATCTATTTTGAATTAAATCAATCCAAATTGTTCAAAATGATGGGTGAAATGCTTCTTATGCATCAGTTCCCACATTTCTTTATTTAGTTTTCCAAAAACAAAATTCATGTGTTCTGCCTGTGGATTTTCTTTGTAATATACTACAAATCGTTTCAAGTTATCAATGAAAGATTGTTTTGCTGTTTCCAGATTCTTATGAGTAAGTTCCGGAAGTGAACCATCCTGTGGTAAGAACGGAGCGGTAAATTCTTTCGGCATTGCTCTGTGGTTGTAAAGAGAATCCTGCCATTTTTCAAGATGTTCTTCAGGAGTAAAGCATTTCTCTGCTTTTGGTTCCCCTAAACTTACCAATACAGCCTGATCTAAGTGTTCAATCATTTGCTGTGGAGACATTTTCCCCCAAAGTGCAGGAGTACTTTCCGTTAATCCACTTAATATCTTCTGAACATTTTTCACCGTCAGATCAATGAAAGGAGATTGTTTTGCCACCAAAGTTAAAATCGTTGCTACGCAAACGACCTCATCTCTTTGGTTAATAACCTCAACCAACCATTTTACCACACCAGATGGAATATTTCTTCCTTTTACTCCTCTGTTAATTTTTTCTTTTGCTGTTAAATAAACAGTGATCGTATCTCCGGCGTAGACTGGTTTGAAGAAACTACATTCTTCTAATCCGTAATTCGCGATAACAGGTCCTTTTTTACCAGAAACAAACAGTCCCGCCGCAGCTGAAAGGATGAAGTATCCATGAGCAACGGTTTTATCAAAAATGGTCCCGGTTAAACTTGTAGCATCTGTATGTGCATAGAAATGATCCCATGAAACGTTTGAGAAGTTTACGATATCTGCATCAGTAACTGTTCTCCCTGCAGTTTCTAAAGAATCTCCTACTTCAACTTCTTCAAAATATTTCTGGAAAGGATGTTTATCTGAGAATTTTTTCTCTGCTCCTTGCTGATAAATTTTAGTAATAGCTTTCAATACATCCGGAGATCCCTGAATAGCTGTTTTCTGTAGGAAGAAATGCAGACCACTTAATCCACCCATTTCTTCTCCGCCTCCTGCTCTACCAGGTCCGCCATGCATTAATGTTGGAAGTGGTGAACCGTGCCCTGTACTTTCTTTGGCGTTATCTCTGTTCAATACAAAGATTCTTCCGTGCTGGGAAGCCATTTTCCATGATGTTTCTGCAATAAAGTTTTCATCGTGGGAAACAATAGATCCAACTAAACTTCCTTTTCCTCTTTTTGCCAAAGCAGCTGCTTCTTCAGCATCTTTATATGGCATTAATGTAGATACTGGCCCGAAAGCTTCTACATCATGAGAGATATTTTTCTCGAAAGGTTTATCATTCAGGAATAACTTAGGACTCATAAATGCTCCGTTTTCATAGCTGGCGTCTACAAGTTCATGTTTTCCGTCATAGACAAGTTCTGTTTCTGATTTTAAAATATTTACTTTTCTTAAAACTTCTTCATATTGCTGTCTTCCCACCAAAGATCCCATTTTTGTTTCTCTGCTTAATGGGTTTCCGATCTTGGTTTGATCTAAAGCTTTGGATAGAGCGTTCTGAACATCACCAATCAAATGCTCAGGAACAATGATTCTTCTGATCGCTGTACATTTCTGACCTGCTTTTGTGGTCATCTCGTTTCGAACTTCTTTGACAAATAAATCAAATTCCGGAGTTCCTGGTTTTGCTTCCAATCCAAGGATAGAACAATTCAAAGAATCTGCTTCCATATTGAAACGAACGGCATTTCCTGCAACAGATGGAAGTGATTTCAGTTTTCTTCCCGTAGTAGCTGAACCTGTAAACAATACAGAATCTCCATCCTGAACATAATCAAGGATATTTCCAGGTTCTCCACATACCAATTGTACTGCTCCTTCAGGTAATATTCCACTTTCAATCATATCCTGAAATACGGCATTCGTAAGATAAGATCCGAAGGGTGATGGCTTAACAATAGATGGTACCCCTGCTAACAATGATGTGGATAATTTTTCCAACATTCCCCAAACAGGAAAGTTATAAGCGTTGATCTGTACAGAAACCCCTTCACTTGGTGTTAAAATATGAGTACCTAAAAACGTTCCGTTAGCTGAAATTTTCTGAGTATCACCGTCAACCCAGAATGAAGTGTTAGGCAGCATTCTTTTTGCTAATCCTGAATAGGTAAAAAATGTTCCGAAACCTCCTTCAATATCCACCCATGAATCAACGTGAGTAGCTCCCGTTTTATAGGACAATTCGTAATATTTTTTCTTTCTTTCTAACAGGTAAAGGGCTACTTTTTTTAACATTTCCCCACGATCATAGAACGTCATGGAAGAAAGGTTTTTGTACCCTACAGTTCTACCGTAATCAAGAGCCTGTTCAAAGTTAAGACCTTCAGTATCGGAAACGGCTACCTGCTCTCCTGTTACAGCATTGTATAAAGGGATTCCGGTACCGACTCCTTCTACCCATTCACCGTATATATAGTTTTTTAGTTTTTCCATATAGAATTTAATTTAACAATGTATCAATCTAATAGTTTACCAATAAATACTTACTGTATCCGGCATGAAAAGAATTGTTACATTTTTACATTGGTATATTGTTACACTTATAGTTTATTTTGGCTCCTGATACGGAAACAATTTCACCAATCCTTCGTATAAACTTCTGTGAAGAATGGTTGCATGATTGTCTGTTTCCATCATTTTATATTCTAATGTCCAGTTTTTCTTTCCTGCTTTTTTCAAAACATCATATAGCGTTTCTGCATCTTTTATCATCACAGGATGTTCTCCTTTTCCTACGGAAACATAAACGAATTTTTTAGTATCAGCAGATTTTGAAAGCAATTGAGGAGCCTGTTTAAGAAGACTTTCATCATCCCACCATAAACTCGGACTGATGATGAAATAGTTGTTGAACATTTCAGGTTTTTTCAATAAGATCTCTGTTGCTAAAAGCCCTCCTAGAGATTGTCCAAACAAATATTTTTCTGTTGTTTTAAACTGACTTTCAACATAAGGCTTTAATTCTTTTTCAAAAAAAGTGATAAATTTATCAGAATGCCCTGTTGTAGGATAATCTTTCTGTAAATCTTTCAAATCCGTGTGAAAAGTAAAATCTCTTTTTCTATCTATATTCGCAATTCCTACCACAATGGTTTCCGGCATGGAATACATTTGATTGAAGAACTGCACCAACCCTGAAACGTGGATAAAATCTTCATTCATACTTCCATCTAAAAGATAAATAATTGGGTAGGCTTTTGATTTATCAAAGTTTTGAGGAAGATAGATGTTTAATGTTCTTTCTTCATTCAGTGTTTTAGACTTAAAAGTCCTCACTTCTCCTATCGTAAGCGGTTTTGTAGTAACAGTCTGTCCTGAAACCGTATAATTAACCGCAAACATCATGCTGCATACAAGAGCAATTTTCTTAATCATATTTAATTTTGAATGGTTATTATTTCACATCATCCCAGATACTATAATCAACAATCTTTGTTGGAATTTGCTGAACATATTCTGTAAATGGTTCACAAGGCAGAATCGCTTCTTTTCCTTCTCTTGCTAATTCCTGGTATAGTTTTGTTCCTTCTGTTTTCCAATGAATCATTTCATCAGAAACATCACGGATTATTTTTGCAGGGCTTCCTACAATCAGTTTTCTAGGCTCACATCTAAAGTTGGCAGGAACAAACGCTAAAGCACCGACAATACTTTCATCACCAATATAAGCTTTATCCATCACAACGGAATTCATACCAATCAAACAATTTTTCCCTATATGTCCGGAGTGAATAATTGCCCCATGTCCAATGTGAGCTGATTCTTCTAAAATGGTTTCTATATTCGGAAAAACATGAAGTGTACAGTTCTCCTGAACGTTAGCTCCGTCTTTAATCATAATTTTTCCCCAGTCGCCACGAATCACTGCATTCGGACCAATATAGACTTCTTCACCAATTTCCACATTCCCGATAATCACTGCCTGTGGATGAATATAGGCAGAAGGTTTTATAATGGGACGGATACCGTGATATGAGTAGATGTTCATATTTTTTAATTTGAGAATTTGAGAATGAGTTAATTTGAAAATTAATAATGCCACTAAACATTTTCAAATTCTCAAATTGTTTCATTTTCAAATTGATTTATACTTTTTCAATCACCATTGCATACCCTTGCCCAACACCGATACAAAGGGTACACAATGCATATTTTTTATCTTGCTTCTGAAGTTCTATGGCTGCAGAACCGATGATTCTCGCTCCGGAAACACCCAGTGGGTGACCGATGGCAATAGCACCCCCATTTGGATTGATTCTTGTGTCATCATCTTGTAAACCTAAACTTCTTGTTACCGCTAAAGCTTGCGCTGCAAAAGCTTCATTAAGTTCAATAATGTCCATATCCTCCAGAGACAAGTTTAATCTTTTTAATAGTTTTTGAGTAGCTTCTACAGGTCCTATTCCCATAATTCTTGGTTCAACACCTGCTACAGATGATCCTAAAATTTTTGCTTTCGGTTTTAAACCATATTTCTTAACCGCTTCTTCGCTGGCTAAGATCAATGCTGCTGCTCCATCATTCATTCCTGAAGCGTTTCCGGCAGTTACCGTTCCTTCTTTTCTGAAAGCTGGACGAAGTTTTCCTAATCCTTCCATAGAAGAGGTTGGTTTAATAAACTCATCTTTTTCAAAAACGATCGGTTCTCCTTTTCTCTGTGGAATTTCAACTTTTACAATTTCTTCCGCCAGTCTTCCGCTTTCCTGTGCTTTGGTAGCTTTCTGCTGAGACCAAAGGGCAAATTTATCCTGATCTTCTCTTTTGATCTGGTGCATGTCTGCAAGATTTTCTGCAGTTTCGCCCATACCATCAACCCCATACATTTCTTTCATTTTCGGATTGATAAATCTCCATCCAAAAGTGGTATCATACATCTGACTGTCTCTTCCGAAAGCGGCACTTGGTTTAGACATTACATAAGGTGAACGTGTCATATGCTCTACCCCACCGGCAATGTAAATTTCGCCTTCACCAGCTGCAATAGAACGGAAAGCATTGGCTACTGCCGACATTCCCGAAGCACAAAGTCTATTTACGGTCTCACCTCCAATTTTATAAGGAAGTCCAGCCAATAAAAGTCCCATTCTGGCTACGTTTCTGTTATCTTCACCAGCCTGATTAGCGCATCCGAAAATTACATCTTCAATTTCCTCTACAGGAACTTCAGGATTTCTTGCAACCACTTCCCTGATAACAATAGCTGCCAAATCATCGGCTCTTACTTCTGATAATCCTCCCTGTAATTTTGAAATAGGAGTTCTGACATAGTCTATGATGTATACGTTGTTCATAATTTTAATTTGAAAATGAGTCAATTTGAGAATTTGAAAATGTCTGATAGTAAGATTTAAAGAATACAATAATTTTCAAATTACCTCATCTTCAAATTTTCAAATTCTTTATAATTCTGTTACTTTTTTCCCGATTTTATATACTGTTCCTACAAACTTAGCAATCAGCTCATTGTTCTGATTAGTGATTTTAATATCATAAACTGCTGTTTTTCTGGTATCATTCACCAAAATACTTTCTGCTCTGAAAATATCACCTTCTTTTCCTGCCTTTGTAAAATTGATAATGCAGTTTAAAGCTACAGCTGCATCTCCTGTATTATTAGAAGAAAATGCCAGTGCAGAATCCGCAAAAGCAAACGTTACTCCTCCATGAACGGTTTTAAGCCCGTTAATCATATCTTTTTTGATAGGCATTTCTATCAAGCAATAGTTTTCTTTAACCTCAATCATTTTGATATTCATCCACTGGGAAAAATAATCCTGATTGAACATATAATCTGCTAACTGTCTTGGATTCATTTCTACTATTCGTTTATTATTTCTTCATACAATTCATCCGATAATTTATCGTAAACACGCATTGTTTTACCTAAAATGACCTGTTCATATGAAAGGTGGATATCGGTGTTTTCAGAGGTATTTTCTCCTTCATACATTGCGTTTAAATCAATTCCATTTTCATTAGCTAGTCTTTGAATTAACGTTCTGTATTTTTCATTAAACTTCCCCAGCAATTCAAGCCTGTCCTGACTATCCATGGAAGAAGCTTCCTCGGTTAAATACTGCTTTTCAATGAGAAGCCTTGTTTCCAATTCAGCTCTGAATTCTTCTATATTCATAATATTAATTTGAAAATTAAATAAATTTGAAAATTTGAAAATGAAAACCTGTTATAATCAATTTTCAAATTGGCACATTCTCAAATTATCTAATTCATTTTACGAAGCAAAGGACTTTGTCTGTACCTTTCTTCCTGATATTCGTTGTAAAGGTTCTGCAAGGTTTCAGAAATTTTTGAATACCCGATTTCCTGTCCCCAACCTAACAATCCTTTTGGATAATTGACTCCTTTTTGCATCGCCAGTTCAATGTCTTCATCATTGGCAACGCCTAATCTTTTTGCTTCTACAGCTTCATTGATGAGCATTGAAATGATTCTTAAAAAGATCTGCTGATAAAGGGCATCATCTTTTTGTGCTTCTTGTTTTACAGCTCCTTCATTATAATCATAAAACCCTTTTCCTGTTTTTCTGCCATGAAGTTTAGCTTCAGACATTCTCTGTTGAAGTAAAGAGGGCTTGTATTTAGGATCATAGAAATAATCTTTATAAACCGTTGTGGTTACAGCAAAGTTTACATCTACCCCAATAAGGTCCATTAATTCAAATGGTCCCATTTTGAAGTTTCCTAAAGTCTTCATTGCTTCATCTACCTGTTCTGGTGTTGCAATGTTCTCTTCTACAATTCTTAATGCTTCACCATAGTATGGACGAGCAATTCTGTTAACAATAAACCCTGGAATATCTTTAGCAATCACAGGCGTTTTCCCCCATTCTTTCATGAGGTTGTATATTTTTTCCGCTAACGTTTTTTCTGTTAATAAAGAGGGGATTACTTCCACTAAAGGCATCAACGGAGCCGGATTGAAAAAGTGTATTCCGATGAAACGCTCCGGTTTCTTTAGTTCTGCACCAAGAGAGGTGATAGAAATAGATGATGTATTGGAACCGATAATACAGTCTTCGGAAACATAGGTCTCCAATTCTGTAAAAACTCTGGTTTTGATATCTTTGTTTTCAATGATCGCTTCGATAACCAAATTGGAATCTTTTAGATCCTGTAAGGCTTCACCTTTTACGATATTGTTCCTGATCTCTGTGGCTTTTTCCTGAGAAATTTTTCCTTTTTCAGCTAATTTCTGAAGGGTTTTCTCTAAACCTATAAGTGCTTTATCTATTTGTGGGGTATTAGCATCGAATAAAACGACCTTACATCCTGCTGTTGCAGCTACCTGGGCAATTCCAACACCCATAGTTCCTGCCCCAATAATTCCAATATTCATTTTTATCTGTACAATGTATTAATGTAAAATGTATTCATGTAAACCAGTTTTAAAATCATTAATACATTTTACATGAATACATTAATACGAATTTTACCTTCCTTTATAATTAGGTTTTCTTTTCTCTAAGAAGGCATTTACCCCTTCTATGAAGTCTTCTGTTTCTGCTGCTTCTTGTTGCAGGTCACCTTCAAGTTCCAACTGCTCCTTTAAAGTATTAGTATAAGAATTAGCAAAGGCTTTTTTCGTTAACTTAAGTGCTGCTGTTGGCATGTTTGCCATTCTCTCAAGGATTTCCATTGATTTTGGACCGAATTCTTCTTCAGTGAAAACCTCAGCGACAAGACCGTGAGTTTTAGATTCTTCAGCAGATAATTTTTTACCGGTAAACGCTAAATAATTAGCCAACTGTCTACCTAAAAGTTTCGGTAAGAAATAAGTTCCTCCTGTATCAGGAATCAAACCGATATTTGAAAATGCCTGAGCGAAATAAGCCTTGTTGTTAGCCAATACAAAATCACAGATTAAAGCTAACATTGCACCAGCTCCTACTGCAGGTCCATTTACCAATGCAATAACCGGTTTTTTGCAACGGGTAACCTCCATTACCAATGGATTATAGTAGTCTACCACAATTTTTCTGATGATATCCTGATCGTGGTGCTCTTTTCCTGTCACGAATGCTTCATCCAGATTCTGACCAGAACAAAATGCTCTTCCTCTTCCGGAAATGGCAACGCATCTTACCGTTTCGTCTTCACTGCATTCTTTAACAAAATCTCTCAGATCAGCTAAAGCAGGCTTTGTAAGCGCATTCATCGTTTCAGGTTGATTGAGGTAGGCGATTTTAAGCTTCCCGTCAAAATGCGTTTCAATATCGAGTTGTGTATACATAGTTTTGTATTTTATATTTAACAATGCACTAATTTAACAATATAAATCAATGTAACCGTCTAACAATTTAACAATCTAGTCTTATCATCGTTATGTTTTGCATAGTCCGTAAACTTTAGAGTTAAACTTATACTTTGACTTATTGTTATCTTATCTATTAATGACATTTAAAATAATCAAAAGGTTCCAGACAGTCTAAGCACTGATAAGAAGCCTTACACAGGGTAGACCCGAATCTGCTGATCTGTTTGGTGTGCTCAGAACCACAACGCGGACATTTTTTCGGTTTCCCGATGTGGTGTTCATCAGCTCCTTTTTCAGGAGGTGTAATTCCGAAAGCACGGAGCTTTTCTCTCGCTTCATCTGTCAGCCAATCCGTTGTCCATATCGGAAACATTTTGGTGACTACTTTAGCTTCCCATCCGTTGTCCTTCATGATTTTCATGATATCTTCTTCGATAGTAAACATTGCCGGGCAGGCAGAATAGGTAGGAGTGATCGTTACTTCACAGGAGTTTTCTCCTGTGATTTGTGCCTCTCTTACAATTCCCAGCTCTACAATATTAATTACCGGAATTTCCGGATCGGGAACTAGTTCTAATATTTCTAAAGGATTTTTCAATCTCTTATTATTTTTCTTCTAAACATTAATAAAACAACAATTAAAACAAGATCTGCAACAATCAATATTTTATTCTGTTTTATATCCTGACATAAATTTCTTTTGGTTATTTGTGAAATGCAGTCCCCTGGATTATTGGTTTCATACTTTAAACTAACTTGTGTATTGATTATTCCAAAATAAAATATTGGAATTAAAATAATCAGTACAATCATCAGGATTTTAAAATAGTTCTTTTTCAATACTGAAATCTTCTACCAAGTACACCCAGGATACGCTCTCTGCATATACTGAAGCTCACAAAGGATAAATCCAAAGTATTCTGTATGATATCCTGTTCTGGATTTTGGCTGCATAAAAGGATTCGATGGATATTCTAATCCGAAATCCTGAAAATCTTTTTCTGTAATGGCAACAAACTCTTTGTACAATTCATCAACATTAGGAACGATATTCAACACAGCAAGATCATCTTCTCCTTCTGATTTGGCAAAAAGACCTTTTGTATATTCCCAGATATTTTCGATTGCTTTTTCCAAACGCTGACGGCTTTCTTCTGTTCCCTGCGCAAAAATCTTCATCCAGGATGCCGTATGAGTATAATGATATCTTACTTCTTTTAATGATTTTTGAGCAATCGCAGAAAGTTCTTCATTTGCAGAATCTGATAATGCCTCATACATCAATTTCTGGTATATCGAGAAAACATATACTTTAAGAATCGTCTGTGCATAATCTTCATTAGGAAGCTCTGTCCAGTGTGCGTTTAGATACTCGTGTTCATATCTTAAAAATGCAATATCATCCTCACTTTTACCGTTGTCAATCACTCTTGAAGCATACACATAAAAGTTATTAGCCTGACCAAGTTCATCCAACGCAATGTTTGTTAATGCAATATCTTCCTCCAAATAAGGACCTTCACCGCACCATGCAGATAAACGCTGTCCCATAATGAAACTGTCGTCTGCTAGTTTTAATAAATAATTATATAATGGGTTCATTATTTTAGCTTTTGGCTTTTGGCATCTAGCTTTTGGCGAATTGCCGGTAGCTAACAGCCAATAGCTGTTTTACATATTTTTTACGTCGTTTGGAATCTCGTAGAAAGTTGGATGACGGTATAGTTTGTCATCAGCAGGATCAAAGAAAGCCTCTTTATCTACTCCTTCTGAAGTCACAATATATTTACTTGGAACTACCCAAACAGAAGTTCCTTCTTTTCTTCTGGTATAAACGTCTCTTGCATTCTGCAAAGCCATTTCTGCTGTTGGTGCTTGTACAATTCCAACATGTTTGTGAGATAATCCCGGTTTAGTCTGAATAAACACTTCCCACATATCTAAATTTGCCATAATTAATTTGAAAATTTGAAAATTGGTTAATTTGAAAATTGATGAATCGTGTTCATTGAAAATTTGAGCATAAATAACGTGGTTAAAGTCATTTTCAAATTTTCAAATTAGCACATTTTCAAATTATATTACTTCTTTTTGTTGTTTCTCTGCAAAAGCTGCTGCCGCTTCTTTTACCCAAGAATTCTCTCTTTGCGCTTTTCTCTTAGTTTCAATACGCTTCTTATTACAAGGACCGTTTCCTTTTAATATTTCCATAAATTCACCCCAAGGAAGCTCTCCGAAATCGTAATGCTGTCTTTCTTCATTCCATTTCAGGTCTTTATCAGGAATCGTTAGTCCTAAGAATTCAGCCTGAGAAACAGTCACATCAATAAATCTCTGACGAAGACTGTCATTACTTTCTCTTTTTACCCTGTAGTTCATAGAGATCTTAGAGTTTGGCGAACTGTCGTCATTAGGTCCAAACATCATTAGAGCCGGCCACCAGAAACGGTTTAACGAAGCCTGAGCCATTTCCTTCTGTTGTTTGGTACCACGGCAAAGCGCCATTAGAATCTCATATCCTTGTCTTTGATGAAAAGACTCCTCTTTACAGATCTTTACCATCGCTCTTGAGTAAGGTCCATAAGAGTTCCCCATCAACATTACCTGGTTCATAATGGCTGCACCATCTACCAACCAGCCGATAGCACCGATATCTGCCCAGCTTAGCGTAGGATAATTAAAAATACTTGAATATTTTGCTTTTCCTTCCAGCATATCATCATAAGTAGCATCTCTGTCTGCTCTGATACTTCCGTCTCCTAAAGTTTCTGTTGCAGAATAAAGGTATAAACCGTGTCCCGCCTCATCCTGAACCTTAGCCAGAAGTGCCATTTTTCTTCTCAATGAAGGAGCCCTGGAAATCCAATTGGCTTCCGGTAACATTCCTACGATTTCAGAATGGGCATGCTGTGAAATCTGACGAACCAATAATTTCCTGTAATCATCAGGCATTACATCTTTTGGCTCTACTTTATTTTCTTCGTGAACGTATTCAACAAATTTTTCTAAGTCCATAATCTTTTAATTTGAGAATTTGAAAATTAGTTAATTTGAAAATTATTTAGAGAAACTGAGAATAAACGATTACTCATTTTCAAATTTCCAAATTAGTACATTTTCAAATTGAATTAAACATCATAATTAAGCATCACCACATTCGTTGTCGGGTGACATTGACAGGTAAGAACGTAACCTCTGGCTACTTCGTCTTCGGTAAGTGCGTAGTTTTTCTCCATGAAAACTTCTCCTTCCAAAACTTCCGCTTTACACGTACAACATACTCCTCCTTTGCATGCAAAAGGCACAGGAAGATTGTCTTTCAATGCTTTATCTAAGATACTCTCTTTTTTGGAATTAAGGTGGAATGAATACTCATCATCATCAATAATTACCGTTACCATACTTTCGATGTTGGCAATCGCTTTGAATTCATCACTCATTTCCTCCGTATTTTCTTCGTCAGGAGCTGTGAAATATTCAAATAAGACCTGGATAGCAGGTACTTTTTTATCTTTCTTTAAATAATCGGAGATGCCTTTAATCATTTCTGAAGGACCACAAATGAAGTAAGTTGCTTCCTTTACATCAATCTCTGTATATCTTTCAAACAGCTGATCTAATTTCTCAGGAGAAATTCTTCCTTCAAAAACAGGATCTTCATGTTTTTGACGACTTACTAAATAAATCACTTTAAGTCTTCCATTGAACTGTTCTACCAGTTTTTCTATTTCAGCTTTTCTCAAAACATGATCCATACTTCTGTTACTGTAAAACAGATAAGCATTACTGTTGGGTTCCTGATAAAGACTTTCTTTAATATTGGATAAAACCGGAGTGATCCCACTTCCTGCCGCCAATCCTATGTATGTTTTTACATTTGTAGGGTGATAAGAAGTATTAAAGCCACCCATTGGAGGCATTACTTCCAGCATTTCATCCATATGAAGATGCTCATTGAAGTATCCTGATACTTTTCCTCCTTCAAGCAATTTTACCAGAACTTCCAAAGTATTGCTTTTTTCGCTTGGGGCATTGCAGATAGAGTAAGAACGTCTCTCTTCATTTCCGTTGATTGTCATTCGGAAATTAAGGTACTGCCCTTGTTTGAACCTGAACTTGTCTTTCAGTTCTTCAGGAATCTCCACTGCAACACTTACAGCGTCTGAAGTATCCTTCTGAACCTTTACAGTTTTAAGTTTATAAAATGAATTCATTATTTTTTTAGTATTCTATTAATTTTTCCACCTTCGCACTTCGGCAAACTGTCCTGAGCATGAACTTTCACTTTTGTAGTGATGCCTACTCTCTTTTTGATTTCGTTTTCAATATTTCTTCCGAAGCTTCCGACAAAATTAAAATAATCATCGGTATTGGCTTGTATTTTTTGTGTATTTACCAGTTCATCATCAATTTCAACATCAATATCCAAAGCAACACACATATGTTCTTTTTCAATGGGAGTTAAGTAATAGTTGGGAACCACTCCTTTTACGTGGGAAAATGCCTCTTCAATCTGACTTGGATATACATTTACTCCTCTTACAATCAGCATATCATCTGCTCTGCCAACAATCGGTTTCATTTTCACCATAGTTCTTTTGGCATTTTCATCGTAATAGAGACTTGTAATATCATTCGTCCAATAACGCAGAAGCGGCATCGCTTTTTTTGTTAAGGTTGTTATAACCAATACTCCCTCTTCTCCGAACGGGACAGGCTGTTTAGTAACAGGGTCCAGAATTTCAGGATAAAAATGGTCTTCCCAGATATAAGCTCCTCCTTTCTCTTCAAAATCTTCCATAGAAACTCCAGGACCAATGATTTCGCTCAAACCATAAATATTGGTGGCATGAACGCCTAATCTTTCTTCAATGTGGCCTCTGATAATCTCTGTCCACGGTTCTGATCCCAATACAGCATACTTAAGGCTGATTTCATCAGCTGAAATTCCTCTTTTAGCAAACTCATCCGCAATGGTAAGAGCATAGGATGGTGAACAGCAGATCACTTCCGGCTTAAAATCTATAATCAGATCTACCTGTCTGGCTGTCATTCCTCCTGAAATTGGAAGAACGCTCATTCCTAACATTTCTGCACCGTAGTGAAGCCCTAAACCTCCGGTAAAAATCCCATAACCATACGCATTATGTAACTGCATTCCCGGTCTTGCTCCTGCGGCATTTAATGACCTAGCTACCACTTCACTGAAAAGTTCCACATCTTCTTTAGTATATCCTACCACTGTAGGTTTTCCTGTAGTTCCGCTTGAACAGTGAATTCTCTGAAGTTCAGTTTTAGGAACCGTAAATAATCCGAATGGGTAATGGTCTCTTAAATCCTGTTTGTAAGTAATTGGAAGTTTCGTGATATCTTCAATTGACCTTATATCCTGTGGAGATATCTGCAATTCATCAAACTTTCTTCTATAAAATTCCGATTTCTCGTTCAGATAACCCATGAGATTTACTAAGCGGTCGGATTGAAGCTGTCTCAACTGACCCAGCTCCAGATATTCAACTGAAAAATCCATAAAACTAACTAACATTTGTTAGGTGTAAATTTAAAAAGATTTTGGAAGCTGACAAAATTTTTATGATTTTCGTCATATTTTGAATGATTCTAAATAACTAAAGTTGGGTTGAAATTGAAATTCGATTGATTTGCCATTCCGAAAGAAATAAAGTGGAGCGTGTAATCTCAATAAAATTTCTATTAAGATTAAAGTTCTTATAGTACAAATAAGGACTAAATAACATTGAATAATAGTGGAGATTCTTCCTTCGTCAGAATGACAAGACCTTATTACTTATTTTTAGTTTCCCAGAAGTCCATAAAGAATCTTATCTCTTATTTCATCAGTGATCTCATCAGTAGAATCACTACTTCTTTTAAACCAGAAATAGGAATTGTTTAAAGTATGGAGAATGAATCTTGTAGTAAATGATGGAGATTTCAGCTCCCAGTTTTCCGCTTGATAGATTTCGGAAATCAGCTGCTCCACTTCCTGTTGGTAATTTTTCCTTAGTTCTATGAATTCAGGAAGCCTTTCTTCAAGATGCCTCCATTCAATAGAATAAATATGAGTCACATCCCGGTTTTTAAGAACAACCGAGAGATGTTTGTCCAAAAACAAATTCAGTTTTTCCCTTGGAGCAATATCTTTATTTTTTACTTCCTGAAGCTCATCGAAAAACTCCTGTGCAATACCAAAACAAACCCACTCCAAAATTTCTTCCTTTGAACGGATGTGTGCATACAGCGATGCAGCCTTGATATTAAGCTTCGTAGCCAGATCTCTTACCGAGCTGCCCATATACCCTTTCTCCTTGAAAAGTTCTACGGCGACGTCTAATATTTTCCTTTGTTTTTCTTTAAGTTCCATCTGTAAAAATGCAAAAGTAGTTATTCTGAAATAAATTATGCCCTCCTGATACTCAAATTCATATATTTTCAAACCCATCCTCCAGGCTTTCAAATTCAAGACTGACGGAATGTTCATTAATTTGAGAGGAAATTTTAGAGAATCGGAAATTTTGTCAAGTTAAATTATCGTTAAAAATACATAATCCGGAAATTTTGTCCTTTTTTTTTGTAAATTTAATAATTGAACAGTTTTTGCGATACAGTCATCGATTACATGATTAAATAATTGATTGGCATTAAGAAACTGAGCCTGGAAATTTAGTTTCTTGATGTTTTTTAAAACTAAACTTTAAACGAATCATTACCAAAAATATAGAAATATGAACTTAAACCAATATACTGTAAAATCACAGGAAGCCATCCAGGCAGCACAACAAGTTGCTATGGAATTGGGCAATCAAAGTATTGAACCTCAACACCTCCTTGAAGGAATCTTTCAGGTGGATGAAAATATATCGCCTTTCTTATTAAAGAAATCTGAAGCAGATGCCAATTTAGTAAGAGAACGAAACCGTGAAAATTTAGAAAAGCTTCCCAAAGTACAGGGAGGGAATATCTATCTTTCACAATCAGCAAACAAAGTATTGCTGGATGCTCCCAACATTGCTAAAAAAATGGGGGATGAATATGTAACCATTGAACATTTATGGTTATCTCTTATTGAAACCAGTTCCGAAGTTTCTCAAATGCTGAAAGACATGGGAGTAACTAAAAAACTATTAGAAGGAGCTATTAAAGAATTAAGAAAAGGAAGTAAAGCTACTTCTGCAAGTTCAGAAGAGACTTATCAATCCTTAAATAAATATGCTAAAAACTTCAACGAGTTAGCTGCTGAAGGAAAACTGGATCCGGTAATCGGACGTGATGAAGAGATCAGAAGAGTATTACAGATCCTTTCCAGAAGAACAAAAAACAATCCCATCCTAATCGGAGAACCGGGTGTAGGTAAAACGGCTATCGCTGAAGGAATTGCTCATAGAATTATCAGTGGAGATGTTCCTGAAAATCTAATGGATAAAACATTGTACTCACTAGATATGGGAGCTTTGATCGCCGGAGCAAAATATAAAGGTGAATTTGAAGAGCGTCTGAAATCTGTAGTGAATGAAGTAATCAAATCTGATGGACAGATTATTCTTTTCATTGACGAGATCCATACTTTAGTAGGAGCCGGAGGTGGTGAAGGAGCGATGGACGCTGCCAACATTTTGAAACCAGCCCTTGCAAGAGGTGAATTAAGAGCGATTGGAGCCACTACATTGAGTGAATACCAAAAGTATTTTGAAAAGGACAAGGCGTTGGAAAGACGTTTCCAGAAGGTTATGGTAGAAGAGCCGGATACTGAATCTGCAATTTCTATTCTTCGTGGGATTAAAGATAAATATGAGGCTCACCACAAGGTAAGAATCAAAGATGAAGCGATTATTGCTGCGGTGGAAATGTCTCAAAGGTATATTTCAGATCGATTTTTACCGGATAAAGCGATTGACCTTATTGATGAAGCATCTGCTAAGCTAAGAATGGAAATCAATTCAAAACCTGAAGAGCTGGATGTTTTAGACAGAAGACTCATGCAGCTTGAAATCGAGTTAGCCGCTATTTCAAGAGAAGGTAATCAGACTAAAATTGACCATTTAAAAGAAGATATTGCTAAGATTTCTGAGCAGAGAAATGAGATCAATGCCAAGTGGTTGAAAGAAAAACAAAAAAGTGAAGATCTTACCCAGATCAAAAAAGATATTGAATCTCTGAAGTTAGAAGCAGAAAGAGCTTCCAGAGCTGGAGATTATGCCAAAGTAGCGGAAATACAATACGGAAAACTTCGTGAAAAAGAAGATGAGTTGGCAAAGCTTGAACTTGAAATGCAAAACCATCAAAATGAGCTTATCAAGGAGGAAGTAACCTCTGAAAACATATCTGAAGTGATTGCAAAATGGACTGGTATTCCAGTCACCAAGTTATTGCAGTCTGAAAGAGATAAGTTATTGAATCTGGAAGCAGAACTTCATCACAGAGTTGTGGGACAAGATGAAGCTATTGAGGCTGTAGCAGATGCGATCAGAAGAAATAGAGCCGGATTGAGTGATGATAAAAAACCAATCGGATCCTTCTTATTCTTAGGAACAACCGGTGTTGGTAAGACTGAGCTTGCAAAAGCATTAGCTGAATTCTTATTTGATGATGAAAACAATATGACGAGAATTGATATGAGTGAATATCAGGAACGTCACAGTGTTTCCAGATTGGTAGGAGCTCCTCCGGGATATGTAGGATATGATGAAGGTGGACAATTGACTGAAGCAGTAAGAAGAAGACCTTATTCCGTAGTTCTTTTGGATGAGATTGAAAAAGCACATCCAGATGTTTTCAATACTTTGTTACAAGTTTTAGATGACGGCCGTTTGACTGATAATAAAGGTCGTGTTGTGAATTTTAAAAATTCAATCATCATTATGACCTCGAACTTAGGTTCACACCTGATTCAGGAGAATTTTGAAAAGATTACCGATGAAAATGTAGACGAAGTTGTAGAAAAGACTAAAGAGGAAGTTTTTGATTTACTGAAACAGACCTTACGTCCGGAATTCCTGAACAGGATTGATGAGATTGTACTGTTCCAGCCTTTAAAAAAGAAAGAAATTGGAAAAATCGTTCAGTATCAGTTGAGAGGGTTCAATGATATGTTGGCAAAACGTAACATCATCATGACTTTCACCCAGGACGCTGTGGATTATCTGATGGAAAAAGGATATGATCCGGTATTTGGAGCAAGACCTTTAAAAAGAGTCATCCAACAAGAGGTATTGAATAAACTGTCTAAAGAAATCCTGGCAGGAAATGTAAATGACGGTGACAGAATTACCCTGGATTATTTTGTAGAAACAGGGCTGGTGTTCAGACCTACTGAACATAAAAGAATAAAGTAGTTTTTTTCATATACATTAATTTTTGTAGATAAGTGCTGTAGAGAAATCTGCGGCACTTATTTTTTTAATTTAAAAGTACATTTCTTATTAATTTATATCTTTATATTGTGAAATATAATTAAATTTACTTCCAAAACAAATTAATAACTTAAACAAAATCAGCATGAAAAAGTTAAAAAGACAAGAATTAAAGAAAATTTCCGGCGGTATGTTTGCTCCAATAGTTGAATGTGATGAAAACTGGAACTGCCCCAGCGGTCTTTGTTGTTCATCAGGAATGATTTGCAGGGATCCGAGAAAGCATCCTTGTATTTAGAATAAAACGGAGAAAAATTCTCCGTTTTTTTATGCATAATAACACGATTTTATCTTTATCTTTTTTCTTTTAGTACACAACCCGTAAAAATACGGTAAAAATAATAGTGTAATTCCCTATTCCCTACTCTATTTTCTAATACATTTTTTTACGAAATTTGCAGAAATACGGATATTCCATTATAAAACTAAGTTATGAAAACAGAATCTACTAATGATCGACAGTCTCCTAATGCAGGAGGAATGTCTAATGATCTGATAAATGCTCTTATTGAGAACTATCGTCAGAACCAAATGAATGCTATCAATGAAACTATGGGAATAACAGATGCCCATTGTATATGGTTTGATCTTCCTAAGCTAAAAAATTTCATTAACCAATTAGAACATGAGGCCAGTAAAATAAATCCTGAATGTACCCAGGAAGATTTAGGAATCAGATTTTATTATGCCGCCTACCCGAAAATCGAAAATTGGGATATTATGGAAAGTCATCCCGTTCCGCAGGAGTATTCTGAAAGACATACCCTTATAATGGTCCCTACATTGAAAAAAGAAAATGAAGACGGAGAAATTATACATTTTGACTTCAACTCATTACCAAATAATAACCTGAAAAACCTTACACTCAATGCACGTGGTCCAAAACTCCAAGGTATAGGAGAAAATCAAGGAACCTTATCACCTCCGGCAAGCTCAATAGGAATGCTTTAGTATTAATTAAAAAAGAACTTATTATAAACTATGACTGAATTCCAAAGGTTTTTCTCACAATTTATGTATACCGGAGAGGCTATCGCTGCTTTAGTATCCATTATTTATTTTAACCGTGAAAAAAAGCTGCATTGGAAACTTTTCGCTTTGTATCTTATTGCTATATTCCTATGTGAATCATCTGTGAAATGGGCAGAGGAGGAGCTTCGTATCGATAGGATTATTTTTTACAATTATTTTGTAATGCCATTGCAGTTTATTTTCTTTTATTGGTTATATGCGATAAAATCTCTGAAGAAACCCAAACTATTCTATATCTTTTCTTTGCTATATTTTGCAGCGTTTATTCCACAACTTTCACTCTTTGTAGAAAGAAAAGTTGTGTATGCTCCCAATTACACTTTAGGATGTATATTTTTGATGGTTCTGGTCGTTATGGAATATTATAAGCAGGTTAATTCAACAGAAATCCTAAAATTCAGTACCAACAGGATGTTTTATATTAATCTGGGTAATACTCTTTTTTATATAGGAACACTCCCGTTTATGACCTTCATGTCTCTTCTTTGGGAATATAGAGATCTATGGGATCTATATTTTGCTTATTTTCAGGTTTCGGGAACTATCATGTATCTTTTATTTGCAAGTTCATTCATATGGGGAAAGCAGAATTAATAATTACGATCATCCTTTTCAATACATTCTTTGTAATGTTTGCCGTTGCTGTGGCCATCTATATCAGAAATTACAGACAGCGTAAAAAAGAATATCTTAATGAAATAGAGATGAAAAATGAAATTCACCAAAGAGAACTCCTTTCTACTCAGCTCGAGATCCAGCAAGCTACCATGCAGCAGATTGGAAGAGAATTGCATGACAATATCGGGCAAAAGCTGACATTGGTGAGCTTATATGTTCAGCAAATGCTTTATGAGAACAAAGTTCCTGAAGCCAATGAGAGAATTGACCAGGTTTCCCAGATCATCAATCAGTCATTGCAGGATCTGCGCAGCCTTTCAAAAACATTGACTGATGATAATATCAGTCAAAAAGAAATTGTAACTTTAATTCAGGAAGAAGTTGATAATACCAATTCTTTGAAGAAATGCCTGATCAGTTTTGAACATAATTTTGACTACCTGGATCTTGGCTTTGTTCATAAAAATCTATTGCTAAGAATCACTCAGGAATTTATCCAAAATAGTATAAAACACTCTCACTGCAAAAATATTTTCATCAGCTTAAATACTTCGGAAAACATACTTTGGGAACTTACCATTCGTGATGACGGAATCGGATTTGACCCAACCCGGACTCAATCTAATGGAATTGGTCTCACTAATATGAAAAACAGAGCTGAAATTATTGGAGCAGATTTCCGTCTAGAGAGCGAAAAGAATATAGGAACCCAACTTAATATTATCTTAAAGAAACAGCCATGAAAAAAACAATAGTAATTGTTGACGATCATATACTTATTGCTAAGGCCCTGGAAGGGATTATTGGTAACTTCAGTGAGTTCGAAGTTATCTATGTCTGTGAAAGCGGCAAAGACCTGATTCAAAAATTCGAAGAAGGAAATACAATTCCGGAGATTATTCTTATGGATGTCAGCATGCCAATTATGGACGGTTTTGAAACGGCAGCCTGGGTCACCAAAAATCATCCAGATATTAAAATAATGGCACTCAGTATGCAGGGTGATGATAACAGTGTTATTAAAATGATTAAAAATGGGGCAAAAGGATATCTTTTAAAAAATACCCATCCCAAAGATCTGGAAATAGCACTTACAAGATTAAATACAGACGGTTTCTTTTATCCTGAATGGGCCTCAAAGATTATATTCTCCAATCTCAATAAAAATGACATTGAAACATCAGTAAAAATCTCTGAGCGGGAAAAAGAATTTTTAAAATACACTGTAACAGAGCTAAGTTATAAAGAAATAGCAGACAGAATGTGTTGTAGTCCGAGAACAGTAGAAAGTTATCGTGATCAGTTATGCGAAAAACTGGATTTAAAAACCCGTGTTGGCCTTGCTGTTTTTGCTATTAAAAACGGTTTTGCCAATTAAATTATAAGGAAAGACTTCCCACTTTAAAATCTATCTCGATTTGAGATAGATTTTTTTGTTCTGAACATATAATCATCCTGAAAAAGCTCTAATAAAAAGAATCAATCAAAAAAATAATTTCTTCCCTTCTTCTAACATAGCCTTTCCGGACCAGTTCATTGTAAAAAAAATTCTATGAAAAACGAATAAAGCATAAAATTATTTTCTTTAAAAATACACTCAAATGTGAAATATAAAACAATTAATTAAAAATGATTAAAATTCAATACAAATTAAATTATATTACAATATACATAAAGAAAACAAGTATTAAATAAGCATTTGTTAAATAATAGCTAAAATTATTTGCATATCAATTTTAAATAATATAATTTCACACCTTCAACCACATTATATTATAACGATATGAAAAAATTCTTATTTGGAGCTTTAGCTCTAGGTTTTTTGTCAGCATGTAACTCTGACAGCTTAACCAATCAAAACGAAGCACCACTGGATCAGGGAAAACCTACTCCAAGCGCTGTTCAAAGAAGCTGTCCGTCAGAAGAACTAAGACAAGCAATGCTTCTGAAGAACCCTGCACTTAAGCAAAAAATGGCTGATATTGAGTTCAATACCGAAAAATTCTCTGAAAATCTTAAATTAGGAAAAGTGCTCGCAGATGGAACTGTTGAGATCCCGGTTGTATTTAATGTAATTTACAATACTTCTGCTCAAAATGTTTCCGATGCAAGAATCGCAGAACAAATTGCAGTATTGAATGCTGATTATGGGGCTACCAATTCCGACATTACTAAAATTCCTTCTGCCTTTCAACCTTCAGCAGCTGGTGATGTAAAAATCCGTTTTAAATTAGTAGCGACTAACCGTAAACAGAGCACAAAAACAGGCTGGAGATCTGATCTCGAACAGATGAAAAAAGCGAGCACCGGAGGCATTGATGCAACTGATGTGAATAAAAATATGAACATATGGGTTGTCAACTCAATCCTTGACGAAAATAGCCAGCCTGGAACTTTAGGTTATGCTTATTATCCCGAAAATGCAGGCCAATGGTATGACGGTCTTGTAATAGGATATCAGTATATAGGAAAAACCGGTGCCTCTGCTCCATTCAACTTAGGAAGAACAGTAACGCATGAAGTAGGCCACTACCTAAACCTTCCACACCTTTGGGGATCGTCTAATGCAGGCTGTCAGACAGATTACTCTAATGATACTCCAACTTCGCCAGGTCCAAATTATGGAACTCCAACATATCCTTTGAACAGAGTTTGTGGAGGGGTAAGCCGTTCTCAGATGTTTATGAACTATATGGATTATGTGGATGATAAAGCAATGTTTATGTTCTCTGCCAATCAAAAAACAAGAATGCAAGCTGTAGTATCTGCATCCGGACCAAGATCTGGATTAAGATAATCAACAAAATCGATTGAAATATTATAAAATCATTAAAATAGTCTATCTCAATTTTTGGGATAGATTTTTTTTATATTTTTACGCGATTTAATTTCAGCACCCTTAACTAAGATGAAAAAAATAGCACTAGCATCAGGAATACTATTGCACCTAGCTTGTATGAAAGCACAGGATACCATCCAGACTCGAAACCTTCAGCAGGATATTTCGTTACTCAATACCAATTCAACGATAAAGGAACCTACTCCATTTTTCAAGAAGGAATGGGTTAAGAAATCTGTGGCTCCTGCTATTCTTTTTACTGCAGCTGCAGCTACATGGGGAGAAAAAGAGAATATCCGTGAGGTAAGGAACCGATATCTTCCCAATTTCAAAGTTAAATATGATGATTATCTGCAATACGCTCCTGCTTTAGCGGTTTACGGTTTAAAACTGGGAGGTGTGAAAGGAAGAAATAGTATTGGAAGAGCCACATTATCTTACGGTGCCAGCTTAGTAATTATGGGAATCCTGGTAAATTCTATCAAATATACTGCAAAAGTAGAGCGGCCGGATGGATCTAAAAATAACTCTTTCCCATCAGGACACGCAGCAATGGCTTTCACCAATGCCAGTTTTCTTCACAAAGAATATGGAATGGTAAATCCAGCCTATAGTATTGCAGGATATGGTTCTGCTACTATTACCGGACTTGGGAGAAACTTAAATAACAGACACTGGGTTCCGGATATCCTAGCCGGTGCTGGGATTGGAATTATATCTACAGAACTTGGGTATTTCTTTATTGATAAAATTTATAAGAACAAAGGAGATAATTTAAGTCTCTTATCCAGAATAGAAGGAAACGATTATCCTTCTTTCCTTTCCCTAAAGATGGGGACAGCATTAGGGACGACCAACTTCCTTAAAGAATCGGAACTGGATGACAAAAAACAAATCGGTTTTGAAGGTGGATTGGAAGGCGCTTATTTCTTTTCAAAAAAATGGGGTGTGGGAGCAGATATCACTTTCAGCAGCTTCCCTATTAAGTCTCAAAGAATAACCTTTGATGATGGACAAGATTTTGGTGACCATGAAGTTAAAACACAATCTATGGGCTTCCTGGCCGCAGGGATTGGACCTTATTTTTCTCATGAATTCTCTGATAAATGGCAACTTATGTTAAAAATAACCGGTGGATATGCTGCTACTGCCAGTGGAAAAGTATTTGTAAAGGGAAACGATATAGACACTCCTAATCACGAGCTTCAGATTGCCCGATACAAACCTAAACCAGCTTTCCGATGGAATACAGGTGCTTCTATGACTTATAAGTTCAACCCAGGACTTGGCCTTACTTTCTATACAGATTATAATCAGATCAACTCTACGATCCGTTATCACTTCAGTGATGAGATTAAGGAAAGCGCCGAGTTGGATCAGGAATTAAACAACCTGATTACTAAAGAAAAAATCAATTATATTACATTAGGTTTACGATTAACTGCCTATTTTTAAAATAAAAAAAGCCTTCAAAATATGAAGGCTTTTACTTTTTATAAAGTTCTACTGTTATCTCCCGGTGTATAATCCATGAAAAGATCTCCGTCCAGCAATACAGATTTCACTTTTTTCTTAATAGGAATCACCAGATCGGTTAATTTTTGATCTTTTTCCCAAACAGAAGGTGAAAAATGTAACTTCTCTGTGGTTCCATCCTCGTAGGATAATACAGCATCAAACGGAATGGCAAATCCACCTACATTCACCACATTCACTGTAAGCAAATCATTCATCTGTGAAGCTCCTGCTGCTTTTAAATCAATATAATTATTCGTGTAAAACCAATTTTGGAAGAACCAGTTCAGATTTTTCCCGGAACCAGTATTCATAGAATTGAAATAATCCCATGGAACCGGATGTTTTCCATTCCAGTTATTCATATAATGATGTAATGCTTTCTTGAATAGTTCATCTCCCAAATAATCCTTTAAGGCAAGATAAGATAGGGATGCTTTCACATACGAATTGTTTCCGTACCCGGAACCACTTACCTGTGTACTCATTGTAATGATCGGCTGATCCTGTTCTGCTGAAGGATCATTGATCCATTTTTTGACCCGAAAGTTTTTGTAAAATTCTTTCGCTTTAGCTTCCCCATTTTCATCAATTCCAATTAAATATTCTAAGGTAGTTGCCCATCCTTCGTCCATAAAGGCATATCTCGTTTCGTTAATTCCCATATAGAAAGGGAAATAAGTATGTGCAATTTCATGATCTGCTGTAAGCCTCGCATCCTGAAGGTCATCCGGAATACTGGTATCATTAATCATCATCGGATATTCCATATCTGCATATCCCTGAATAGCTGTCATTACATTATAAGGATATTCTACTCCCGGCCAGTTTTTGGAAAACCAATCCAGGTTATAACGCATCCAGTCTACATAATGTTCAAAATCTTTTGCTCCTGCTTTATATCCTGCCTGAACGCTTGCTCTTTTGGTTTTAAGCTGAACACTGGCTGCATCCCACACATAATGGTTACTCAATGCAAAACAGAAATCCGTAATATGATTGGCTTTAAACTTCCAGACATTCCATTTATTTTGCTGGGTGACTTTCCCTGACTTCATTTCCTGCTCAGTGGCAATATGCATCAGTTTATCACTTTTCAATGAAGCTTTATATCGTTTTAAATATTCCGGCTGAAGAACGGCTTCGGGATTTAGGAAATCTCCGGTTGCCCACACCACATAATTCTTTGGAGCGGTAATCGCAAAGCTATAATCATTAAAATCATTATAAAACTCCTGCCTGTCGGAATGCGGAAGCATGTCCCATCCGTTATAATCATCATAAACAGAAATTCTTGGGAAAGAATATGCTACATAGAATGTCTCAGGATCAATCTGCCCTTCTCTACCACTTTGCACAGAAAGCGGATATTCCCATTCAATTTTAACCTCAGCTTTTGATTTTGATTTTAAAACTGATTTCAATTTTACTTTTTCAACGGTTCCCCAATCCTCACTATTAATGTCATATTTTTCACCATTTACAATGAATGATTTGATCTTAAGTCCAGTGGATAAAAAATCTTTGGAGACCGATCCCGATCTTGGAGATTGTGGTTTATGCAGATTATTTACAAATCTTATTGCCAATTCATTAAGGTTATCCGGGCTGTTATTGGTATAAACAATTGTTTCTTTTCCGGAAACAGTTTTTGTATTGGCATCTACTTTTACATCAACATTATATATTCCTTTATTCTGCCAATAGTTTTTGCCTGGTGCACCAGAAATATCACGGGTTCCTTTTTCATAAGCTCTTTTAATATTTCTCGGCATATACAATTCCTGAGCAGAGAGTTGTAACAATGAAACTACAACCAACATTCCGGAAAAAATTCTCTTCATAATAATCTCTTTTTTAGATAAGTATCAAAAATAGCGAAAATGTAACACCAAGTGATAATTTCTTTTATAATAATGTTTTATGGTAATTAGTATTTTATTTAAAATATTCTAAAGTCTTTCCTGCTCAGATGTTTTTTTGATTGTTTTCGCATTCTTCACAGATTGATTTCCAAAATTGTACTTCAAAGTTAGAGTGAACCCTTGAGTATCTGTGTAGTCCAGGAAATAATTATCCTGATTGGCATATTGGGTAACAACCTTCTGGCGGGTGGTTTTAAAAATATCATTTACTACAAATGCTGCTTCCAGTTTTTTATTGAAAAACTTCCTGTTCATCACAAAATAGGCAGACCAATTACTTGAAATTGTGAATGGACCTTGTATTCCCGGAGAGAAATATCGATGCCCCATTTCTATTTTCCAATCAGTACTTTTATCCAGCGTAAAGCTGGTAGAAATGTTAGACATCCAATTCCAGACTTTATTTTGATACAGCATTCCATCTACTCCATTGAAATAATTTTCATTGTGTTCAAGATTTTCAGACATAACGACATTCCACCAAGGCTTTATCTGGAAATTTTTATATAAACTTAACCCAAATGCCTGTCCTTTTTCAATATTGGTGAAATTATACACCACATTGTTCGTTTCTGGTACCTGATATGAAATTTCCATAGAAGGATACAACTCTTTTCGGTAGTACAGATCAAGATGCCAGTCTTTCCAGGAATATGAAAGATTAAGATTATGAATAATAGTTGCCTTTAATTGAGGATCTCCTTGGAAGTATGAAAACAGATTATAATAAGATTTTGCAGGATTCAGCCATGAATAAGAAGGTCTGCTGATTCTTTTTCCATAAGAAAATCCAAATTCATGCTTATTTCCTGTAGTATATTGGGCATAAAAGGTTGGGAAAAAACTCCAGTAATTATTTTTATTACGGTTATAAGGTTCAGAAACAATTCCTTCAAGATCTGTCATTTCTGCACGAAGACCTCCTTTAAAATTCCACTTTCCCATATTGTATGATAATGAGGAATATAAAGCAAAATTATATTCTTTATAATTAAAATCACTGCTTTTTTCAGGCCTGAATTCCATCACTCCATTTTCATTATCCGAGAAATCAAGTTTGCTGTTTGTTTTTACAAAACTATACTTCGCGCCGGATTCCAGCTCCAACTTATCTCCTTTCCACTGATAATCCAATTGGGTAGAATACAGCTGAACATCAGCCTTATTCTGCGTTACAAAATTCTCACCTCTTGGAGTCTGACCTGCAAAATCCAGGTGAGTCGTTACATTTTGGTACTTATCAGCATTGTTTCCTGTAAAATAATTAATCCAGGAGAGACTGCTTTTTTTATTCAGTTTTCGGTCTATCTGAAAGCTAACTGAACTATTATTGGAACTTGATTCATGATCGTTCAGAGTTCTATAATTTGATTCTACAATATCCTGATTGTTGTAGATTAATGTGGGTACATCATAAATTCCATAAGACTTTGGAGAAAAATACCCTGAATAGTTGAGGCTTAAGCTAGTCAAACTGTCCAACTCATATTCTACATTAAAATTCAGGGTATTCTGGTTAGTGTTTTTATCCTTCCTGTTCATCGTACTTATCCATGTGGTCTGGCTTTCGGGATAACGGACATAGTCAGATCCTTCACGGAAATAAGTCCCCATCCCTTTATAATAGCTTGCCATAATGGAAAGTTTATCCTTCTTATAATATTGAGACAGTCCAAAAACGGCCTTCGCATATTGCGTTTGAACATATTTTGAAGACAGAATTCCACGATAGCCCTCAATCTTGTTCTTTTTCATCACAATATTCAGTACAGCGCTTCCTGAAGCTTCATATTTTGCTGGTGGATTGGTAATCACTTCTATAGATTTCACCTCATCTCCCTGTGTGTTTTCCAAGAGATTTTTAAGTTCATCACCTGTCAGCATTACTTTTTTATCATTAATGGTGACCAAAATTCCTGTACTTCCTTTTACCGTAAGCACATTATTATTGACAGTAACACTGGGTGTATTCTTTAAAATCTCCCATGCATTGAGTGATGAAATATTGCTATTTTCCACATTAAACTCCAGTCGATCTATTTTCCTTTTCACCAATGGTTTCCGTTGGGTCATCACCACTCCTTCTATTTCCTGAGATTCCTTTCTGAGAATAATTTGTAAAGCGTCCGGATTTTCCAGGTCCAGATTTTTTTCAAATAGAGAATATCCGTTGTTCTTCACGACCAATTTTACATTTTGCTCCTTGACCCCCTCCAGAATAAAGCCTCCATTGCCATCAGTTTTTAACTCTTTGATTAACTCATTTCTGGAATTGTACAGGTTGATATTTACTGCAGAAAGCTTTTCGTTTTCGGTATTCATTACCGTTCCTGCAATTTTTTGTTTTTGAGCCAGCATCATTATGGGAAGACACAGAAAAAGAAGAGTTTTGTTCATGATTACATTTTTAAGAATGATGTAAAACAGTACTATGGCTTGTTTTTACAGGACAAAATTCCATATTGGGCGGGAGAATTTCGGTTAACGAAAGGTTAATGATGGGTTAACGTCTTTTTTGCTTTAAAATGAGAAAGCCTGAATCAGAAAATTCAGGCTTTTAAAATTAATAAGGGATATTTTTATGGATAAGGAATTGCTTTATCCAGCTCTATAGGATTATAGTATTTTTTAATATTAGCTTGTGTTTGTTTAGTTAAACCGGCAAATTCCTCTTTACTTTTGATCTGCTGCCCTTCAATCTTTACATTCCAATCCGGTTGAAACTCTGTTCTCATTCTGGCATAGGGATCATTATAAAATTCAAGGTTTAGTTTTATCCATTTCTTAAAATCAATAGTAATGGGATCTAATGAGTAATGTCTTTCGAGAAAACCTTTTGTATCATATGTTTTCGGAAGGTTAATATTTCGGGATAAAGAATAAATAAAATCTTTTTTATCATCTTCTGCATATAGAACAAGCCCCGGCAAGCCCCTGAATTTATAAGGGCCTTCAGGAATATTAACATCTGTTGTAAACCATGCAGTCCAATTTCTCCCGCCAAATCTTGCTGTTGCCTTCTGCAAATTATAATTATTGATTTTCTTCGTTTCAGTCTCTATTTTCCATTGAATATTATCCTCTGTCTCAAAAACATAATAATAAGGCATCATTCTGATCTGGAAATAGTTTTTATTTTTATTGGAGTTCCTTTTCCTAATGATTGTTTGCTCAGATTGGCTGGTATGCTGAGATGACATTCCGCCATGAAGAATGTTAAGAGAATCATTCACTAGAAATTCAAATTCATAGAATTTTACTTCTTCAGGATTAATATCCAGCACCATTTCTTCTTTATCATAAGCTGCATCATTAGGATCTGGCCTGTATTGGAGTTCGTAGATGAATCGATGAGTCTGCGCATTTACCACACCCCCAATCAATACCATCAAAAGGATCATCTGTTTTTTCATGGAATAGTCTGTTAATCCTTTAAAAATAAGAAAAACCATACAAATTATAAGGTTAATGAAAGGTTAATAATAAAAATTCAATTTCGGTGAGATGCGAAAGTTTTATCTTTGTTTCGATGATATCTAATAACAAAAACCTGATTTATATTTTTGCCACGTTATTCCTCTTCTTGTTGGGAATTCAGGTTTATTTCATGTATAAGACCTATCAAGTGAAAGAAAGGGAAATATACAGATCCATAGATCAGGGTATTTCAGTCTATACCGATCAAGTAGTGAACAATCATTCTTCTAAGGATTCGAAAAGCGATTCTCTGCAAAAGAATATTATCAGATATTATCACAAAAAGCTCAATAAAGAGGACTTTTTAAAATACTTAGTAGATAACAAAAAAAAATCCGGGAAAAATTTAACTACTTACATTAATGATCGCCGAAAAAAAGACGGATATATAATTTGTGTAAGAATTCAATATTCTTTGATCCTCCATCTTCCTGACAGCATCAAACTGATACAGCAGCCTGTCACTATTTACGAAACAAAAGATAAGGTGATAAAACCAAGCATTACCAGCGTTGGAACATGGAGAACCTCTTCCGTTCAAGAAACTACAGGAAAAGACCCGGTCAATGATGTGGATTCATTCTATGTTAGTACCCAGACGGAGATTGAAATTGAAAATATACAAAGTCTTGTTTTCAAAGAAATCTTTCTATTAATCATCTGTTGTATCGCCCTTCTTGCAAGCGTTCTTGTTTTGTATATTTTCACCATCAAAAATCTCATCAAACAACAAAAACAGGTAAAAGTTCTCCACACTGTTGTGGATAACATTTCACATGAGTTTAAAACTCCAATTGCAACCTTAAAAATAGCATCTAAAACGTTGAAAAAGGGTTGGAATCCTGATACTCTTCCATTGATTGACCGGCAAATCACAAGATTGGAGAACCTCATGCTACAGCTTCATAAAGATGAAACGCCTGAGGAAATGACTGCGATACAGTCTGAAAACTGGGATTTCTTTATTCAGGATCTGGCTTTTACTTATCCACAAATAGATTTTAAGTTTGAAAACAAGATCTCAGGACAGCTTCCTTTTGATAAAAACCTTATGGAAACTGTTGTAAAGAATCTTTGTGAAAACAGTATAAAATATGGAGCTTCCGTTGTGACAGTTAATACCAGTAATTCTGCTCAGAGTCTAAAAATTGAGGTTTCCGATAATGGCCAGGGTATGGAGAGTAAAGAATTGAAGAACATTTTTGAAAAATTCTACAGAATACAAGCCAATAATATCCATAACAGTAAAGGACTTGGGCTTGGGCTCTATTTTGTAAAAGAAATTATTACCTCCTATCACGGAAAAGTTGATGTATCCAGTCAACCAGGTGTTGGAAGTACTTTTAAAATAACCATTCCATATGAAAACTAAAATCCTGCTGGCAGAAGATGATTCCGATTTCGGAACCATCCTTAAACAATATCTTGAACTGGAAGATTTTGATATCAGCTGGTATCAGAATCCTGAAGACATTATCCCCTTAATTTCTGCTGATTTTCCTTTTCAGATCGGAATTCTGGATGTGATGATGCCTAATATTGATGGTTTCTCCCTTGCAAAAATGATATTAAAAGAGAAAAATAACTTTCCTCTTTTATTTTTAACCGCAAAGAATCAGAAAATTGATCGTTTAACCGGATTAAAAATAGGGGCAGACGACTATATTTCCAAACCATGCGATCCTGAAGAACTGGTATTGAGAATAAAAAACATTCTGAAAAGAACATCTCCGCCACTTATAGAACCCCAGATTCAAATCGGAGACTACTCTTTAGATACCCAGAAGCTTCTCTTATCCCATCCTAACGGTAATGTGCGGATGACGGTTCGTGAACAAGAATTACTATTATATCTTTTGAAGCATAACCATTCTACAATCACAAGGAACAATATCCTGGATAACCTATGGGAAACCAATGATTATTTTACAGGAAGAAGCCTTGATGTATTTATCAGTAGGTTACGAAAGTATTTCAGCAATGACCCGAACGTAAAAATCCAATCCCTGAGAGGAATTGGATTTGAAATTGATTTTCCAACCCGCTAATTTTTTAAAAAGAAAGTTTCACGATAACCGGAAAATGATCCGATGGATAAAGAAGGTTCTCTCTTCTGTCATTGATGTGACGATGAGATCTTATCTTAAAGTCTTTTGTAAAAATATAATCGATTCTGTCTTTAGGTACTTCATTTACATTAAAAGCGGTAAAGGTTCCTGCAGGTCCATAATGTTTCGTTTCAGAATGATAAAAAGTATCCTCCATATTTTGGGAAAGAATTTTAACAGGCTCCGTATCATCTGTAAGATTAAAATCTCCACTCACCGTTACTGGCAAATTCTTTGGATTAAGCTCCTTGATCTTTTTCAAAATCAATTCTGAAGACTTTACTCTGGCTACATTTCCAATATGATCGAAGTGAAGATTCATCGCAAGGAATTCTTTTTTCGATTTTTTATCCTTAAAAACAGCATAGGTACAAATTCTGTTCAATGCAGCATCCCAGCCTTTTGAAGGTTTCTCAGGAGTTTCAGACAACCAGAACGTCCCTGATTTTATCACATCCAGTCTTTGGGTATCATAAAAAATAGCAGAAAACTCTCCTTTTTCTTTACCATCATCTCTTCCTACTCCAATATAATCGTAATTCTTCAACCCATTTTTAATATCTTTCATCTGTTCAGGAAGTGCTTCCTGAACACCAAAATAATCGGGATGATAATAGGTTAAAAGATCCGTTACATCCTGTTTTCTTTCCGGCCATGCATTTTCTTTGTCTGAAGCTACATTTAATCTGATATTAAAACTCATTACGGTAAGGTCCTGCGAAAATCCTAGTGCAAAAAGCATCAAGAGTATCATTGAAAATCTGAAATTCATAATTATTTTATCAATTTGAGACAAAAATAAGACTTCTCTATGACAGAGAAGTCCAATTTATATGATAATAATGTTAAATTATTTATTTTAAGAATAATGATGAATACTACAATACCAAACTGTTATTATTTAAATTAGTATCAGGTATTTTGGAATCCGGATCTAGCTTAACCCCGTTTATTTCCTTGTTAGAATCCACCTTGAAAGTCCATTCGGTATTTCTCTTCCAGACTTCGATAGGTATTTTGACATTTTTTGTTGTTCCGTCTTTAAATACCAATTGAACCGTAGTAGGAACTGGTAATTGTCCAATATTTTCAATTGTCACCTGAACCCCTTTTTTAAAATCTCCATCAATATATTTAGCACTCTTCACTGCCTGATCAATTTTCCATTTATTGAAAAACCACCCTCTCCAGAACCAGGTTAATTCTTCTCCTGAAACATTTTCCATACTATGAAAGAAATCCCATGGAGTAGGATGTTTAAACGCCCAGCGATCTATATAAGTTCTGAAAGCTTTATCAAATTTTTCAGGCCCTAAAATTGATTCTCGTAAAATAGATAATCCGGCACCAGGCTTGTAATAGGCCAAAGCAGCAATACTTCTTTCTTTCATATTATCTGGTCCCACCATAACAGGTTCCAGGTTATCATTCATAAAAAAATTTCCTGCTTGCCCTAAATTCTTTTTCCTGTAATACTCCCCTTTATTAAAAGCTTCTGTGGAAATTTCGTTAATAAATGTATTAAACCCTTCATCCATCCATGCGAATAATCTTTCATTAGAACCTACGATCATAGGAAACCAGTTGTGCCCAAACTCATGATCCGTAACTCCCCAAAGCTCCTCTCCTTTAGAATCCATGTGACAAAAAACAATTCCCGGATACTCCATTCCGCCTTCATTTCCGGCTACATTGGTTGCAGCAGGATACGTATACCCATACCATTTCTTTGAGTAATGTTCTATAGCTGCTTTTGTATATTCTGTAGATCTTCCCCATGCTTTTTCCCCTGCGCTCTCCACAGGATAAGCAGAAATAGCCAATGATTTTTTCCCATTCGGAAGATTGATTCTCGCCGCATCCAAAATGAAGCCGGCAGATGATGCCCACGCAAAATCACGGGCCTGTGTAATTTTAAACTTCCAGGTTTTTGTTCCTGAAGATTTGTTTTTACCGATTTCAGATTCCGGACGTATCATTACAGTTTTATCACTGTTTCTTGCCTGGTTCCACCTGTTGGTTTCTTCCTTACTGTAGACTTCATTTTCATTCAAAAGTTCACCAGAGGCTACAACATAATGATTGGCTGGTACCGTAATATTTGCAGTAATATCTCCATATTCAAGATAAAATTCGGAAGCTCCTATGTAAGGAAGCGTATTCCATCCCATAACATCATCATATACACACATTCTCGGATACCATTGTGCCATGGTAAATATTTTACCATTTTTGGTATCCTGTATTCCCATTCTGTCTGAACCATATTCAGGGGAAATAAAGGAATACTCAATAGCAATTTTTGCCACGCCACCCCTTGCTTTTAATTCTCCAGAAAGATCAATCTGCATCCTGGTATCCGTAATGGTATATTTTACCTCTTTACCATCAATTTTTACTGATTTAATGGTGTAACCACCCTCAAAAGCCTCTCCATGAGCTCCGTTTCTGCTTCCGGATAAAGGAACAACCGCATTTCCACGGGAATCTTTTGCAAAGAGGTTCTGATCAAGCTGCAGCCAAAGAAAGCTAAGTTTATCAGGACTATTATTGGTATATTTAATTTCAGCGGTACCTGTAATCTCTTTTTTACTTTCATTCAAGCTGACATTTAAATGATAATCCGCTGAATTCTGCCAATAGGCATGTCCCGGTTGTCCGCTTGCAGAACGGGTTTCCGTACCTGTCTGAGGATAGAAGAATGGCTTAAATGCTTCTACATAATCATATTTTGGGGTTTCCTGTGCTACTACAGATCCTGAGAAAAAGAAAACTGTAATAGCTGAAACAAGGGTTGGAAGTTTTAAATTCATTTGAAAAAATTATTACTAATGTAATGCATAGGTAAAAAAAATGCCCGGAATTGTTACAAATCCGGGCTACTTTTTTAAATAAATTAAGTTAGTTTGATTTTTTTGCTTTAATCATGGCTTCCAATGCATCCCACATTTCGCCCGGGATTGCTTCAAGCATATTAAACTCTCCTGCTCCCTGAAGCCATTCTCCACCATCAATAGTCACTACCTCACCATTCATATAAGCAGAATAATCTGATACAAGATATGCAGCAAGATTAGCTAACTCCTGATGTTCTCCTACTCTTCTTAACGGAACTTTTTTCTTCATATCAAATTTTTCCTGCAAATCTCCGGGAAGAAGTCTGTCCCATGCTCCTTTTGTAGGGAAAGGTCCCGGAGCAATCGCATTGAAACGAATTCCATATTTTGCCCACTCTACCGCCAGTGATCTTGTCATGGCCAAAACACCTGCTTTTGCGCACGCAGAGGGCACAACATAGGCTGAACCTGTCCATGCATACGTTGTAACAATATTAAGAACAGTTCCAGGAGTCTTAGAGTCTATCCAATGTTTACCTATAGAAAGTGTACAGTTTTTTGTTCCTTTTAAAACAATATCTAAAATAGAGTCAAAAGCGGAATGAGTCAGTTTTTCTGTTGGAGAAATAAAATTTCCGGCGGCATTATTCAATAAAATATCAATTTTCCCGAATTCTTTCAGCGTTGCTTCTTTCATGGCTTCCACCTCATCCCAGTTTCTTACATCGCAAGCTACACAAAGAATTTTTCCGCCTGTTTGTTCACTATCATTTTTATTTTCGCTTTGGCGTTCACGATTGCTTCGCAATTCTTCTTCCAGTTCTTTTGCTGTAGCCTGTAATTTCTCCAGATTTCTGGAGGTGATCACCACATTGGCTCCCAGTTCAAGAAAATATTTAGTCATTGCTTTTCCAAGACCGCTTCCACCTCCTGTTACAATCGCTACTTTATCTTTCAGTGCACCTTCGCGCAACATCGGTTGTGTATATAGACTCATAAAATATTTTTTCTTAAAAATAATAAATATTGAAATGCAATCCTTTAAAATAGGTTGATAAATAATGCTACAAATAATTATTCCTTATAATATTATTAAAAAAAATACATCAAATACTCCAAAAGAAAATAGCCTGGTAATTGTTACCAGGCTATTTGTATTGTTTCAAGACGATCTATTAAGAAGCAACGACTCCTTTGAATGAAAGCGTTTTAGGCGTTTTACTCTCACTTGTAGTAACATTTACAGTTTTCATAAATGGACCTACTGCCGCTGCATTATAACTAGCTTCTACAAAACCTTTCTTTCCTGGCTGGATAGGCGTTTTTGTATAATCAGCGGTAGTACATCCGCATGAAGGGGCTACATTTTGTATAATGATTGGTTTTGAACTTGTATTGGTAAATTCAAATCTGATCAATTTTGGTTTTCCCTGAGGAATATTTCCTACATCTATAGATTCTGATTTCCATTTAATAGCATCTGCAACCATTTTTACAATGGATGGAGCGTCTGAAGTAAGCACATTAGCATAAAAAGGAGAGAATGCCAACACAGCCAAAAGAGCGGTAATTTTTAGTTTTTTCATGAGTATAAATTTTATTATTTAAAAACGGATTATCTTTTTCGATGTAACAAATGTAAAACAGACTATGATTACAACTTGTTAACCGCTGTCAAACATTTGTTAACAAGTTGTTAATGGTAAAAGATAAATAGATATTTTTGGATAATATTGTTTCAGGAAATGAAAATAAAAAAACTCAATATCATCATAACGCTGGGGTTCATCGCTATTATCGGAATTTTAATAGCTCAACTGATGTGGACCCGCCAAGCTTATAATCTTGAGGATAAAAAGTTTAACCAAAAGGTAAATATTGCCTTAATGGAAGTTGCGGAGAAATTATCCGGCGGAAAAACTTCCTATACGGAAAATCCTGTTCAGAATATCGCCAATGACTATTATGTAGTCAATATTAATAATGAATTTCATCCCATAGTTCTTGAATATTATCTGAAAACAGAATTCACCCGCTTTCAAGTCAATACAGATTATGTATATGCATTATATAACTGTCATAGTGATAAAATGGTGTACGGAAAATTTATGACTTCTCATCAGGAAAGCCCAAGTAACAAAGTAATTAATTTTCCCAAGCACAAAAACCTTACCTATTACTTTTCAATCCGGTTTCCTGATAAAACAACTTATCTGATCAGCTCATTAAGATTCTGGTATGTGCTCACTTTTGCCCTTATTATTATTCTTTTGGTGTATGTTTATTCTATTTATACCATCATTCAACAAAAGAAATTCTCAGAACTGCAAAGAGATTTCATCAATAATATGACGCATGAGTTCAAAACACCTTTATCTTCCATACTTTTAGCATCCGAAGCTCTCAATAAGCAGGATCTGGTGCAGGAAAACTCTAAACTACAGACCTACACCTCTATTATTATCAATCAAAGCCACAAGCTTAATAATCATATTGAAAAAATACTGAATATTGCAAAGAACGATGCTTCCGGCTTGTCATTAAAGCCTCAAAAAATCGTCCTGCTTCCTTTTATTCAGGAAATTGCAGATACCATACAGCATAAAAATGCAGACCTCAGCATCGAGATAGATATTGAAAACAGCACTTCAATCATGGCTGATGAATTTCACTTTACCAATATCATTTATAATATTTTAGACAACTCCATTAAGTATTGTGAAACAAACCCGGTTATTAACATTTCATCCTATAAAGATTCAAAAGGTTTATATTTAAAGTTTAAAGACAACGGATTGGGTATTCCTGCTAAAAATATTCCTCATATTTTTGAAAAATTTTATAGGGTACCTACCAAAAGAAGTGAGGAAGTAAACGGTTTTGGGCTGGGACTATTTTATGTAAAGAAAGTAGTGCAACAGCATCTCTGGAAAATTTCTGTAGAGAATAATGAAGACAAAGGAATTACCACCACTCTCTTTTTTCCGTTTTCAATTTAATCATGTGTAAGTATGGAGAAATCTAAAATTTTATATGCCGAAGACGACAAAACAATAGCATTCCTGGTTGAAGACAGCTTAGAAAGTTATTATGATATCAGCTGCTATTCGGATGGAGAATCTGCATTGGAAGCATTTAACAGTAAGGATTATGATATTTGTCTGCTGGATATTATGATGCCTGGCATGAACGGATTTGAAGTAGCCCAGCAGATTCGTAGTAAAAACTCTGAGATCCCGATTATTTTTATTTCTGCAAAAGCTTTAAAAGAAGACAGAATCAAAGGGTTAAAAATAGGAGCCGATGATTATCTGGTAAAACCATTCAGTATTGAAGAACTGATGCTGAAAATAGAAGTTTTCCTGAAACGTACAAAGAAAACCAATCCCACTCCTGTAAAATATAAAGTCGGGAAATATGATTTTGACCCTAAAAACTACACTCTGCAAGGCATAGAAAACAACATCACTCTTACTCAAAGAGAGTCTGAACTTCTTCATTATTTTCTCAATCACAAAAATACCGTTGTGAAAAGACAGGATATCCTAAAGGCCATCTGGGGAGATGATGATTATTTCATGGGGAGAAGTCTGGACGTATTTATTTCCCGGTTGCGAAAAGTGCTGGCTGCGGAACAGGATATTTTAATTGAAAATCTGCACGGAATAGGGTTCCGTTTTTCCGAAAAAAATAAATATTGAACGAATTCTTATAAAGTAAAACAGCAAATGATGATTTTAATTAATTTTAACCTTTGAAAATTTGTTATTAATGAAAAATCACAGAGCCATTGTTTTTCTGTTTCTATTATTTTTAAGTCTTTACTTTAAAGCTCAAAAATTTGAAAGATTATATCAATATGTAAATCCACTCATCGGAACTGAAAAAATGGGGCATACCTATCCCGGAGCTACTGTTCCCTTTGGAGCCATACAATTAAGTCCGGAAACTGACAGCATTTCCTATGAACTTAACGGAAAATACAATGGTGAAGTTTATAAATATTGCGCAGGCTATCGTTATGAAGACAAAACCATTACAGGCTTTAGCTCTACTCATTTTAGTGGTACGGGGCATTCTGACCTTGGGGATTTTTTGATAATGCCTACTGTTGGAAAGCTTCAGCTTAATCCCGGAACGGCTACACATCCTGAAAATGGATACAGAAGCAGATTTTCACATCAGAACGAAAAGGCCGCTGCAGGATATTATCAGGTTAAGCTTGATGATTATAATATCCTTGCAGAATTAACCGCTACTCCAAGGGTGGGAGTCCATCGTTATACTTTTCCCAAATCTGATCAGGCTCATATTATTTTAGATCTGATGGCGGGCATCTATAACTATGACGGAAAAAATGTCTGGACCTATGTCCGCAAAGAAGATGGTAACACCATTACAGGATATAGGCAAACCAATGGCTGGGCAAGAACAAGAACGGTTTATTTTGCGATGACATTTTCAAAACCTTTCAAATCCTACGGTCAGAAAAATTATGATGAAAAGCAGATTTACAAAGGATTTTGGAGAAAGTTCGATCAAACAAAAAACTTCCCGGAAATCGCTGGAAAAAATTTAAAAATGTATTTTGATTTTGACACGAATGAAGGCGAATCTATTGAGATCAAACTTGCAATTTCTCCTGTAAGCCAAGCTAATGCTTTGGAAAACCTTGAGAAGGAAGCCGGAAATTTAACGTTCGATCAGGTTAAGGCAAATGCGCAAAGAGATTGGGACAAGGAATTAAATAAAATTGTTATTGAAGGTTCTGAAACCCAAAAGACCAATTTTTATACTGCGATGTATCATACATTCATTAACCCCACAGCTTATATGGATGTAAACGGAGAATACAAAGGATTGGATCAAAATATTCACAAAGCAGAAAATTTCATTAACTATACTACATTCTCTTTATGGGATACGTATCGGGCTCTTCATCCTTTCTTTAATATTATTCAACCTAAACGTAATAATGATATGGTGAGATCAATGATGGCTCACTATAATCATTTTTCAATGAAAATGTTACCCATATGGTCACATTATGCCAATGACAACTGGTGCATGAGTGGTTATCACAGCGTAAGTGTTGTTGCCGATGCTATTATCAAAGGAAATTATAATGGTGATGCTAAAGAAGCCCTGAAAGCATGTGTAGAAACAGCCAACAAAAGAGAGTATGAAGGGATTGGCCAATATATTGATCTAGGATATATTCCTGCTGAAAAAAACGGAACTTCAGTTTCAAATACTCTGGAATATGCTTATGATGACTGGGCCATTGCTCAGTTGGCTAAACATTTAGGAGAAACAGAAATCTATAATCAATTCATCAAACGTTCTCAAAATTGGAAGAATAATTTTGACAAAACCATCGGATTTATGCGTCCGCGCCTTGCTGATGGAAGTTTTAAAAAAGATTTCGATGTTTTAAGTACCCACGGACAGGGATTCATTGAAGGGAACTCATGGAACTATAGCTTTTTTGTTCCGCAAAATCCAGATGAGCTGATAACAATGATGGGCGGAAAAAAGAAATTTGCATCAAAGCTGGATGAACTGTTTTCAATGCACCTACCCGATGAATTTTTCGCAGATACTGAAGATATTACCAGAGAAGGGATTATCGGTGGATATGTTCACGGAAACGAACCGGCACATCATGTTGCTTATCTCTATAACTGGGCAGGACAGCCTTGGAAAACCCAATCACAGATCCGTCATATTCTTGAAATGCAATATAAAGCAACACCGGACGGATTAGGAGGAAATGATGATACAGGACAAATGAGCGCGTGGTATATTCTAAGTTCATTAGGTTTTTATTCTGTAGCTCCCGGTTCAGAAAACTATTCAATAGGAAGTCCGGCCATTGACAATGCTGTTTTAAATTTAGAAAACGGAAAAACTTTTGAAATTGAAGCCATCAATCAAAGCCCACAAAATATATATGTACAAAAGGTTCTTTTAAATGGAAAAGAGGTTAAAAATTTCACATTAAAGCATTCTGAGATTATGAATGGAGGAAAACTTACTTTTTATATGGGCAATAAGGCTAAAAAATAGGTTTTGGCTAAAGCCAATAGAATTTTTGAAATAAAAAAGCGGGCTAAAGCCCGCTTCTATTGAATTGTTATAATAACTTTTATTATTCTTTCACCTCGAAAAGTAGTCTCTCTCCAAATTTCTCTTCAGCAATTTTTCCATTATCATAAACCAGGTTTCCATTGACAAAAGTGTGGGTAACTTTAGAGTGAAAGTTCATTCCTTCAAGAGGACTCCAACCGCATTTGTATAATAAGTTATCTTTGGATACCGTCCAGTCTTCATTTAAATCTACCAAAACAAGATCTGCCTTATATCCTTCTTTTACAAAACCTCTCTTTTCTACTCTGAAAAGAATTGCAGGATTGTGGCTCATTTTTTCAACAATTTTCTCTAGGGAGATTTTACCGTTTTTATAGTTTTCCAGCATCACGACTAATGAATGCTGAACCAATGGTGCTCCCGACGGGCATTTTGTATACACATTATCCTTTTCTTCTGCGGTATGAGGCGCGTGGTCCGTTGCAATCACATCAATTCTGTCATCCAGCAATGCTTCCCAAAGAGCATCTTTATCCTTTTGTGTTTTTACTGCCGGATTCCACTTGATGAGACCTCCTTTTGTTTCGTAGTCCTCATTCGTAAAGGTAAGATGGTGAACACATACCTCAGCAGTAATCTTTTTATCTTTTAGTGGAATATCATTTCTAAATAGCTCCATTTCTTTAGCCGTAGAAAGATGAAAGACATGAAGTCTTGCTCCTGTTTTCTCCGCCAGTTCAATTGCTTTTGAAGAGGATTTATAGCAAGCCTCTTCACTTCTGATCAAGTGATGGAACTTCACCGGAATATCTTCTCCATATTCATCCAAATATTGTTGAGTATTGGCTCTGATGGTAGCTTCATCTTCACAGTGAACAGCGATCAGCATGGTTGTATTACTGAAAATATTTTCCAATGTTTCTGGATTATCAACCAGCATGTTTCCTGTAGATGACCCTAAAAATAATTTGATACCCGGAACATTTCTCGGATTTGTTTTTAAAACTTCCTCAAGGTTATCATTTGTTCCTCCCATCATAAAACCATAGTTGGCATATGCTTTCTGAGAAGCTATTTCATATTTATCCGCTAATAAATCCTGAGTAACAGCATTGGGAACCGTATTAGGCTGATCGATAAAACTGGTCACTCCGCCGGCAATAGCAGCTCTTGATTCCGTTTCAATATCTCCTTTGTGGGTTAAACCAGGATCACGGAAATGTACCTGATCATCAATCACACCAGGAAGAAGATATTTTCCTGAGCCATCAATAATCTGATCTGCATCTTCAGAAATACCGGAAGCTATTTTAGAAATCAAGTCATTTTCTATTAAGATATCGCTTTCAAAGGTTCTTCCTTCATTGACGATATTTACATTTTTGATTAGGGTCTTCATTTTACTTTTTAGAAATTAGATTAGAAATGAGAGGTTAAAAATGGGTAAGTTAACAATGAAGTCTTATGAATACATACAATCATGAATTGATAACATCCTGCTTTTAACTTCTCTAAAAAGCAAAATTAAGGTTTATGAATGAATTTTTATATCACTCGTAATAAATCAATTTCTAAATATTTACATTTGCATAAAATTTTTCGAATTGTATAAGAAATTATTAGGGCAGACAATTATTTATGGAGTGGGGGCTATTGCGCCAAGAATTATTTTATTCATCCTTAATCCACTGTTGATCTATAAAATTCCCAATGAAGGTTTTGCAATTTTCACACAGCTTTATGCGTGGATTTCATTTGTGAACATTATCCTTTCGTTTGGTTTTGAAACAGCCTATTTCCGATTCTCTGCGGAAGATGATAATGAGAAAAAAACCTTCAATACTTCATTCTGGTTTTTATTTTCAACCTCTACCCTATTCCTGGCATTATGCTATTTATTCAATCAACCTATTGCCGATTATTTAGGATATCATGATAATCCTCAATATATTAAATGGTTTGCATTAATTGCTTTTTTTGACAATCTATTGGTGATTCCTTTTGCATGGCTGCGTTTCCACAATAAGCCTATTAAATACTCAGCAGTGAGAATCTTTCAGTCCATATTTCAGGCAGTTTTTACAGCAGCTCTATTCTTTTGGATTCCGGAAAGTGTATCAAAAGGTTTTGGTCTAAATCAAAATGTAGATTATCCTTTCTTCAGTAATCTGGCAGGAAGTGCTTTAGGTTTCCTCTTGTTACTTCCTATTATATTAAAAGTAAGATTCCAATTCATCACCTCTTTATTTAAGCGTATGATCAAGTATTCATTTCCATTGATGCTGGCAGGTCTTGCTTTTATGGTGAATGAAAACTTTGATAAATCTATACAGAGAAATCATATTTCAGATGAGCAAGCCGGTGCTTATGGAGGCTGTTATAAACTAGCCGTCCTGATGACTTTATTTGTTACGGCTTACCGAATGGGTATTGAGCCATTCTTTTTTAAGCAAATGGATAAAGGGGATGCTAAAAAGACTTATGCTAAAGTAGCAGAATACTTTGCTTTTTTTGCCTGTGCTGTAGCTCTGGGAATCATCGCCAATATTTCATGGTTAAAGAGTGTTTTTATTCCTAATAAATCTTATTGGATTGCAATAGACATTATCCCAATTATTGTAGTAGCTAACCTTTGCTTCGGAATATATTATAACTTTTCCACCTGGTATAAAGTAACGGACAGGACGAGTGTTGGAACCGTAATTTCATGGATTGGAGCAGGTATTAATATTGTTTTAAACTACTTAGCCTTATCCTACTACCACAGTATGATTGGTTCTGCTTGGGCTACATTCGGGGCATATGCAATTATGATGATTGTATCATACTTGCTGGGACAAAAATATTACCCAATTCCTTATAGAATGAAGAAAATGAGTTTCTTCTTACTATTACTTGGAGTTTTCAGTTTTATCATTGTAAAATATCTTAACTATAATATTTTAACAAGTAATTTATTATTCTTAATCTTCTTAGGAATTTTGATCTATTCTGAGAAAAATATGATTTTATCAAGAATCAGGAAGAATTAAACTTTGGTCTCTCTTTTGATAACTATTAAGCTTTAAAAAACTAAACAATGCGTTAAATGTGATAAATATTACTTTTTAAAAATGTTTTAATCATTACATTTAGCCCAAAATACATTACATTTAAACAAAAAACATCGTTATATCATCTATGAAAATTATTGTTCCAATGGCTGGACGTGGTTCCAGATTACGTCCACATACATTAACCGTTCCAAAACCACTTATTCCTATCGCAGGGAAACCTATCGTACAGAGATTAGTGGAAGATATTGCTAAGGTTGCAGGAGAAAAAATTGAAGAGGTAGCTTTTATCATCGGAGACTTTGGTCCTGAGATCGAAAGATCACTTCTTCAGATTGCCGAAAAACTAGGAGCAAAAGGAAGTTTATATTATCAAAATGATCCACTTGGAACTGCTCATGCCATTAAATGTGCAGAACAGTCAATGACAGGAGATGTTGTCATTGCTTTCGCTGATACTCTTTTCCGTGCAGACTTCCAGCTGGATAAAAATTCTGACGGAGTAATATGGGTAAAAAGTGTAGAAGATCCATCTGCTTTTGGAGTTGTAAAATTAGATAACTATGGTTTCATCACAGACTTCGTAGAAAAACCACAGACATTTGTCTCTGACCTTGCCATCATTGGAATTTACTACTTCAATAGTGCCGAAAAGCTAATGGATGAAATCAACTATATCATGGACAATGATATTAAAAACGGTGGAGAATATCAGCTGACTATGGCCTTGGAGAACCTTCGAGCTAAGGGCGCTAAATTCACTTTGGGTAAAGTAAATGACTGGATGGACTGCGGTAATAAAAATGCTACAGTAGAAACCAACAGCAAAATCCTTGAATATGAAAAAGAGGAAATGAGCCATTATCCTGCTTCTGCAGTCATTGAGAATTCATTGATCATTCAGCCATGCTTTATTGGGGAAAATGTAAAAATATCCAACTCTAAAGTAGGTCCTGGAGTTTCATTAGGAAATAACACCATTATTGTCAATTCCAATATTGAAAACTCTCTCATTCAGGAAAACACAAGAATCAACCACGGAAATCTTTCCAATTCTATGATTGGTAATTCTGCTCAGTATTTTGGAGTGGCAAGAGAAATTTCTCTGGGAGATTATTCAGTGTTAGATTTTCTTTCCAAGTAAATAAGATTAGAAATTCTTTAACTTAAATAAGATAAAACCAAACCACACAAAATGTTTTGTGTGGTTTGGCGTTAATATTGCACCGTATTTTTTTAATTGAAAAGATAAATACATGAAAAATTGGATCCCATTTTTTTTATTGCTTATTGCTTTATCATCCTGTAAAACCCGTAATGCTGTAAAAAGTGGTACAGGTACTCCCCAGGACAGTATCAAAACAACAGAAGATAACAGAAATCCAAAAGATGTAAACCAACCGGTAAGGGATAAATTTTCCTTTTACGAACATGTACTAATCCCACTAAAATTCGAGCAGATCAAAATTGACAGTAAGGTACGGGTAGAAACCGGCAGCTTTATTCCAACACTGGATGCAACCATTTATATTGAAAATGATAAAAAAGTTTGGATGAACCTGAGAGCCCTTTTCCTTAATGTGGCCAGAGGTATAGCGACTCCGGAAGGAATAAAAGGGCAGGATAAGACAAGTAAAACGTATATTGATTCCGACTTTGATTATCTTAATAATCTCCTGAATGTTAACTTCATTGATTATGAAGCTCTCGAAAGAATCCTATTGGGAAGAACCTTTATAAAGATTAATGATTCTCAGTTTACACTCACTCAAAATGCACAGGGATACAAAATGGTTTCTAATGTCAACCAGAAAATTGTAACTGATGAAAAACAGAGAGAGTACAAAATTGCATTGCAATATGATACCAATTATGATTTACTGACTGTCAACTTAAAAGATGTCTTATCTCCGGATGAGTTAGAAATATCTTACAGTAATTGGAATGAATACAATGGAATCCGCTTGCCGCAAAATGTTAAAATAATTATAAAAGGCTCAAAATCTAGTCAAATTTTACTGGAAAACACGAAATTTGACTTTTCGAGGATGGAAACACCTTATTCTGTACCATCCAGTTATAAGAAAATTGAGATTAAATGATTAAAAAATTTAGCTTTTTAATAGGTGTTCTTATGTTCGGGCTGCACCAGGGGCAGCAGAAAAAAGAACAGTTACAAAAACAGAATGCCGAACTTAAAAAACAAATTGCACAAATAAATACAGATTTAGCTAAAACAAGAAGCGAATCTAAACTTTCCATAGCCTATCTTACCAGCGTTAATCAAAAGTTAGTCTTAAGAGAAAAAGTCTACAATAACACTCAAAAAGAAAAGAGATTTATTGAAGATGATATCTATCTGAAGCAGCTTGAAATCAACCGTCAGAATAAAGAACTGGCTGTTCTGAGAAAGAACTATGCTGAAGTTTTGGTAAATGCTTATAAAAATAAAGGGGTACAGAATAAAGTAACCTTCATCCTTTCAGCTAAAAACATGGGCGAGGCTATCCGAAGAGTACAATATTTAAAGCAGTATTCAGACTATCAGGATAAAAAAGCAGCTGAGATTACTGATGCTGCCAATCAGATCAAAAAAACCATTACACAAAGACAGAACTCTGTAAAAGAAAAAGAAAACCTTCTGGTAAATCAACAGAAGGATTTAGCTACGATTAATACGGAAAGAGCCCAAAAAGAGCAACTGGTAGCTGATTTTAAAAAGAATGAATCGAAGCTTACTGCTGAACTGAAACAAAAACAGGTTCAATCCAAGGCTCTTGAAGGGCAGATCAGAGCAATTATTGCTGAAGAGATCAGAATTGCGAAAGCTGAAGAAGAAGCAAGAAAAAAAGCAGAAGCAGAAAAAATACGTTTAGCAAAACTTGCCGCTGAAAGAGAAAAAGCAAGAATCGAAGCGGAAGCGAAAGCAAGAGCTGAAGCGTTAGAAAGAGAAAGAAGAATTGCTGAAGCCGAAGCAAAAAGAGCAGCCGAATTAGCAGCAAAAAGAGCGGAGGAGGAAAGAAAGCGTAATGAAGAGGCTGCAAAAGCAGAAGCCAATTCAAGAGATGAAGCAAGAAAATTAGCCGCGAAAAAAGCTTCAGATGAAGCAGCAGCTAATGCAAAAGCAGCAGCAGATAAATTAGCCGCAGCAAGAGCAGCAGAAGCAGCACTAGCCAAGAAAAAAGAAGAAGAGAAAAAAGCGGCAGAGTCTAAAGCAATGACAAGTTACGGAGTGACTACTTCCACAGGAAGCAGTTTTGCGGAAAACAGAGGAAGATTAGGATATCCTGCAGACAGAGCTGGGCAAATTACTCACCGTTTCGGAAGACAGCCACACCCTGTTTTCAAAAATATTACAGAAGAAAATAATGGGATTAAACTTTCCGTACCTTCAGGTACCCGTGCAAAGTCTGTATATCCGGGATCTGTCTCTTCAGTACTTGCGAACAATGACGGTACAAAAACCGTAATCATTAAACACGGAAGTTATTTTACTATATATTCCAACTTAGGAAGTGTAAGTGTTTCCAAAGGACAGCAGGTTTCTGCAGGAACTCCAGTAGGAACTGTAGCTCAGGATTTTGATGGTGCCTATACCCTTGATTTCCAAGTATGGAATGGAAGTACACCAGTTGATCCACTAGGTTGGATTTCATATTAAAAAAAGTGTAACTTTGTAAAAATTTTAAGAGATGAATACACTAACAATACTTGCCTTATCTTGGCAACATATCCTTATCGTAGCAATACTTTTAGTGCTGCTTTTTGGAGGAAAGAAAATTCCGGAACTAATGAGAGGAGTTGGTTCAGGTATCAAAGAATTTAAAGATGCGGTAAAAGAAGAAGACAAACCAGGTTCTGAAAATAAGTCGTCTTCTACAAACAATAATTCTTCAAGTAACTAAAATTCCTTAGAATTAATGAAATTTACTGAGACTGCATGGAAAGTCTTCAATCAATCTATTGAAGACTATCACGTGTCTGATGACGTTAACACTCTAATTAATAACCCGTTTGAAAAAGATAGTTTGGAACGGATTTTGTATGCAAAGAACTGGATTGATACCGTTCAATGGCATCTGGAAGATATTATTAGAGATGAAAATATTGATCCGGCTGAAGCTCTTCAATTAAAGAGAACAATAGACGCCTCCAATCAGAAAAGAACTGATCTGGTAGAATATATTGACAGTTGGTTCCTTAATAAGTTTGAAAATATAACTCCTAAACCTGAGGCAAAGATAAATACGGAGACTCCCGCTTGGGCAGTAGACAGATTATCAATTCTTGCATTAAAGGTTTATCATATGTCATTAGAAGCCAATAGAGAATCCGCTTCTGAAGAACACAGAAATAATTGCCAGGCTAAACTGGATGTTCTGCTTACTCAGAGGGAAGATCTATCTACTTCTATAAATCAGTTGCTTGCTGATATTGAGAACGGTAACGTTAAGATGAAAGTATACAAACAAATGAAAATGTATAACGATGAAAGTCTTAACCCAATCCTTTATCAAAAAGGGCAACAGAAATGAAAAGACTAGTTTTTTTTGGAGTACTAATACTATTAACATCTTCCTGCGCAACGGAAAAGCTTAACCTTTCTCCGCTGTCAAATAATTTTTATAGCGATACAAAAGGATCTGATTCTGATAGAGGCTCAAAGAAGAGTTTTAATATCAATATCAAGGAAAACGTAAACGCTTCTGAGATTTCAAATATCATCTCCACTTTTCCTAAGTTTAAAAACAATGGGCTGAATGATGAGGTTACAAGTTTGAAATACAGCCTTCAGAATTATTTATATGCTATTGACGCCAATAATTCAGCTGGTAAAAGCAGAGCGCTAAAAAGCTTCGAAAAATCATACAAAAAAATTCAAAAGCAAAGACAAAGTCTTGACAAGGATGATGATGAAGTTCTTAACAGATATTTGGTTCGTTTAAAAACCAATATTTCTGTCATTGAAGATACTTTACCAGGAAGTTAAAAACTAATTGAACTATCAATGATTAAAATTCAGGCGGAAGCCAATGTTCCTACAGAGCACGGCAATTTCCGAATGATTGCTTTCTCCGAAAACGAAAATGACTGGATGCCTCACATGGCAATCATCGCAGACAATACAGATTTTTCAAAACCTGTAAATGTCCGTTTCCATTCAGAATGTATTACCGGGGAAGTTTTCCATTCAAAAAAATGTGAATGTGGGCAGCAGTTGGATGCTGCAATGAAATACATCCACGAAAACGGAGGTATTATTATTTATCTTCGTCAGGAAGGCCGTAATATTGGGATCATCAATAAATTAAAGGCATATTCATTACAGGAAAAAGGACTTGATACGGTACAGGCCAATCTTGAACTGGGACTTCCTGCTGATGACAGGAACTTTGGTGTAGCTATTGAAATCCTTAATCTGTTGGATGTAAAAGATGTCAATCTTTTGACCAATAACCCTGAAAAGGTAAAATATGTGGTAGATAGTAATGTACATCTTAATTCAAGGATACCATTACAGATTCCGGCCAATGAGATAAGTAAAGGCTATTTACAAACGAAAAAAGATTTCTTTGGACATCTACTCGATGACAATGATAACTAGATAAAAAAAGCTTCAGAATAAATTCTGAAGCTTTTTTATTATGTTCTGACACCTCATCACCTCTCAATTCCAGTATCAACTTTCACTATAAAGCTATCAGAATTCATTAAATTTCCTTCTATTTCAATCCATATTTATTAGACCTTATCATTGTTTATAAGACAGCTTTATTAGTCCTTAAACGATCAATGAGTTCACCATTATCCATTGTTAATGACTCATTGCTTATCCAGTCTCTCCTATTCATTCATATCATATAAAAAGTCAAAAGCCCCGGAAGATAACTCCCGAAGCTTTTTTAATTATAAAAAACTGAAAAGATATTTCTTAATTAATGAGCATTGATTGTTTTAATCTTTGATTCATCAAGGTTATAATACTTTACTACCGCATTATAATCACTTAAATCAACACTATTAGCTGCTTTTGCAGACTTTTTAGCTGGATCTGCAGGTACTAATACAATTCTAAATGTTTGATTTGTCAAATAATTAGAAGTTTCTGAAGGTGTCATTTGTGTTCCTTGATTAAAATTTGCTTTTGTTTCAACATTTACAACACTACTATTAAACTTAAAGTTATAATCTAGTTGTCTATTTGTTGGCAAACCAGTTACATCATTAAGATAATAGGTTTTGGGAATTTGTTGCCACAGATTACCTTCTTTTTTATATACAAGCACTACATCAGTAGCTTGAATGCTGATATCAGATATTAATGTATAATTGTTTGCAGCTGTAAATGATCCAGTCGCATCCGTCATGATTGGAAATGTATCATTATCTTTTCCAGGATTTACCACAACCGGATCATCATTGCTATTATCACAACTATATGTTAAAAATCCGACACCGGCTAATAATATAAGTGGAAGAATTTTTTTCATTTCTATAAATGTTTAGTTATTATTTATATTGCGTATTCAAATCATATACCAAAAATTTCAAAATCTTTGTTTTTGTCAATTTTTTTAATTGTATTTTTGTTCTTATTCAAAAAGTCATGAGGAAATTATTATATACTTCACTCTTTATTGCAGCATTCATTAGTCCTAGGATTAATGCCCAGTATCAGCCAAAAAACACGTCGAAAGAAGATATGAAAAAGGCTCAGCAATGGGTTGAAAAAACGTATAAAAATCTTTCACAGGATGAAAAACTAGGGCAGCTTTTTATTGTTGCTCTTTATACAAATAAAGGAGAAGACTATATTAATCAAGTAAGAAATATTGTTTCTAACGATAAGATCGGAGGTTTGATCCTGATGCAGGATGATGCGGCAAGAGAAATCAACCTGGTCAATGAGTTCCAGCAAAAATCCAAAATTCCTTTGATGATTGGAATGGATGCTGAATGGGGTTTATTCCAAAGAATTGCAACAGCACATAAATTTCCTTGGGCAATGACTTTAGGTGCTATTCAGGATAAGAATCTAGTGTATCAAATGTCTGCTAAAATTGCAGAAGATTGCCACAGAATGGGAATCAACTGGGATTTTGCTCCGGTAGTGGATGTAAACACCAATCCGAACAATCCTATTATCGGTAACAGAAGTTTCGGCTCTGAGGTGGATAATGTAATTAACTCTGCTCTATCCTACTCTAATGGACTTCAGGATAACAATATTTTAGCAGCAATCAAACATTTCCCTGGTCACGGGGATACTAGTACAGATTCACATCTTGATCTTCCTGTGGTTTCCCACAATTTAGATAGATTGAATTCAATAGAAATTGCTCCATTTAAAGCTTTAATGGATAAAGGAATTGGTGGCGTTATGGTAGCTCATTTATATGTTCCTAGTTTAGAATCTGGAAAAGGTATTCCTGCTTCTGTTTCTAAAAATATCATCACAGGATTATTGAAGGATAAACTTGGCTACAAAGGATTAATTATCACAGATGCCTTAAATATGGGCGCCGTTGCCAACAAGTACAAACCGGGAGAGTTGGATGCTATGGCATTCAAAGCTGGAAATGACATCATGCTTTTCTCTCAGGGGGTTTCTGAAGGAAAAAAACTGATTCAGAAGGCCATTGATAGCAAAGAAATCTCTCAATCCAGAGTAGAAGAAAGTGTAAAGAAAATTTTATTAACAAAATATTTCTTAGGACTTACTGAATACGCTCCAAAAAATCCGGACAACATCGATGCTGACCTGAATAATGATTCTCACAAGATTTTGGTTCAGAATCTTTATTCTAACGCATTAACTTTATTAAAAGATGAGAAAAAGCTACTACCTCTATCAGGAAAACAAGTGTATTATGTTCCGTTAGAGGAAGCTCCTTATCAGACATTTGCTAATAGAATGGGGTCTAATATTATTCTTAAAAAAGCAAATGAGATCAGTACAATTCCAACTGGTTCTACAGTAATTGTTGGTCTCCACAAGGATAATTCAACAGCTTATAAACCATATAAAATATCTTCAGAATCTAAAAAAGTTCTTGCTGACCTTACTAAAAATCAGAATGTACTTCTGAATGTATTCGGAAGCGCCTATGCTTTGAAAGACATTGATCTATCAAAAGTTTCAACAGTTCTGGTATCTTATGAAAATAATGATGATTCTATGAATGCTACAGCAGATGCTTTAAATGGGAAAACAAAAATCTGGGGCAGACTTCCTGTATTGGTTAACGATCAGCTAAAAGCAGGAATGGGGATTGATCTGAATCCTATTTCCCCAATGAACACAAAATAAAACAACATCAAAACAACAATAATCTAATGAAAATAGGCATACTTTGCTATCCAACCTATGGTGGAAGCGGAATTGTAGCAACAGAACTGGGAATGTCCCTTGCCAATAAAGGATATGAAGTACACTTCATCAGCTCTGCTCTTCCTGCAAGATTAGACATCACTAATCCGAATATTTTCTTTCACAGGGTAAATGTTCAGACCTATCCGCTTTTCCAATATCAGCCTTATGATATTGCATTAAGTTCTATGATCTACAGAGTTGTGAATCTCTATAAACTGGACCTACTCCATGCTCATTATGCCATTCCTTATGCGTATGCAGCATTTACAGCTAAACAGATGCTACAGGAAGATAATAATGATATTCCTCTAGTAACGACCCTTCACGGTACGGATATTACTCTTGTAGGTCAGCATCCAAGTTATAAACATGCAGTAGAATTTTCCATCAACCAGTCAGATGCCATTACTTCGGTTTCTGAAAGCCTGAAAAAGGATACCCTTCAGTTTTTCAATATCAAAAAAGAAATCCAGGTGATTACTAACTTTATTGATAATTCTGAATTTGACGACTGCACGGAATGTCAAAGAACTCAGTTTGCGAATCCTGATGAGAAAATTCTGATCCACGTATCGAATCTTCGTCCGGTAAAACGTGTGGATGAAGTATTGCAAATCTTTAAAAACGTTGAGAAGAAGGTAAAATCTAAACTTATTATCATTGGTGAAGGCCCGGATATGGAAAAGGTGAACCAATTCCTTGAAGAAAATCCTGATCTTATCTCAAAAATCCGTCTTTTAGGAAAAGTAAATGACCTTTATAAGATCCTGCAGCTTTCTGACGTATTTTTACTTCCATCAGAGCAGGAAAGCTTCGGTTTGGCAGCATTGGAAGCAATGGCCGCTTATACTCCGGTTATCAGCTCGAATGCAGGTGGAATTCCTGAGGTAAATATTCAGGGGGAAACCGGATATTTAGCAGAGATCGGAAATGTAGAAGCGATGAGCAACTACACCATTAAGCTGTTAAGCAATGAAGAACTTTTAACCAAAATGAAAGAAAATGCGAAAGAACAAGCTATAAAATTCGATTTGAAAAATATTCTTCCTATCTATGAGAAAATGTATAGAACGACTATAGAAAATTTTAAAAAGGAGTTGACGAAAGTATAATATTTCTATTATATTTATCGTCACACTATGACGGAAAAATTACTTCAATATCTTTGGAACTATAAGGTTTTCAAATATTTTGACTTCAAGGATATTGAAGGAAATTCCGTTGAAATTATCCAATTCGGGAAATGGAACAAAGATGCCGGCCCGGATTTTCTCGATTCTAAAATCAAAATCAATAATGTAGTTCTTGCCGGAAATATAGAACTGCATGTTCGTTCCTCGGACTGGATTTTCCACAATCATTCTCAAGACCCCAATTACCAGAACATTATTCTTCATGTAGTTTTTCAACACGATACTGAGATTAGTGAGCTTACCCATCAGAAAGTTCCTACCCTTGAACTGAAACATTATATTGATGAAGGTATAATATGGAAGTACGAAAGATTAGTCAATGGTAATCAATTTATTGCCTGTGAAAATATTTTTAATAAAGATAAAATTCCAGTCCACTTTCATGAAGGAAATATTCTGAAAAAACTGGAGGAAAAATCTATTGAACTTGAGCAAAGTTTAATTTTTTATAAAAATAATTTTGAAGCGGTTTTATTCCACAGCCTTGCTTATTCTTTCGGATTAAAAGTAAATGCTCATATTTTCAGGCAGATTGCAGAAAGTATTGATTACAGTATTATTAATAAGATCCGTCAGAATCCACTGCAACTTGAAGCTTTATTATTCGGAATTTCGGGCTGGCTTACGACTCCTGAAGACGGACAGATGAAAATATGGAAGCGGGAATTCGAATTTATTAAAGCAAAGTTTACCCTTCCAAACCTCCTGTTTCATCCTAAATTTTTGAGACTACGACCTCCTAATTTTCCTACCATCCGTCTGTCTCAGCTGGCAGATCTTTACCAGCATCAGAATTTATTTTCAAAAGTAATGGATGCAGAAAGTACTGAAGAACTCTATGATCTATTTAAATCAGTAAAAGCTTCTGAGTATTGGGATTGTCATTTCAATTTCGGAACGATTTCAAAAGTACAGCCTAAAACTTTAAGTAAGGATTTTATTAACCTCATCATTGTAAATACTATTCTTCCGTTAAAGTATACTTATCATAAATACCATAGTGAAGAAATTGCGGATAAGATGATAGAATTCTATCAAAATATTCCAGCTGAAAAGAACTCAGTAGTCCAAAGCTGGAAAAATCTTGGCGTATCAGCTACCAATGCTCTGGAAAGCCAGAGCCTGATTTATCACTACAAAAACTCATGTGAAGAAAAAAATTGCTTAACTTGCAGTATTGGATTTAAACTTTTAAAAGAATCTTGAAATGCTGAGTAATATCCGTCATAAAATGGAAAGAGAATGGTTTGGTGTACTGACAAGAATGGGTGCCAAACTTGGAATTCCCGTATCCAAATTAAGGATCTTTTTCATCTACTCTACTTTTGCTACCGCCGGTTTTTTCTTTCTGATTTATCTGGGCTTGGCATTTACTTTGTGGATTAAAGATATTTTTATCACCAGAAGACCAAGTGTCTTTGATTTATAATTATGGAATTTTTACCAATTACTTCTGCTGAAGATCATAGAGTTCAGGGAATCTATTCTTCTTATACCAGCACTTTTCCTGTAGACGAACAAAGAGATAAAAAACAGTTTTTGGATTTATTTTCAAATCCGAAAGTCAGTTTTATGTCTATAGTACATGAATCAGAGGCCATAGGATATCTCATCTTATGGGAGTTGAGTTCTTTTGTTTTTGTAGAACATTTTGAAGTGTTTGAGGCCTTCAGAAGCAAGAAACTAGGATCTCATATTATGCAGCACTTACTTGAAAACTATCCAAGAATTATCCTGGAAATTGAGCCTGAGGATCTGAATGAAGATGCTAAAAGACGTTATTCTTTCTATCAGAGAAATAGTTTCGGACTCATTGATACTACTTATGTACAACCAAGTTATGGAGAAGGGAAACAATCTCTAAACCTATGGCTTCTGGCCAATTATTCTCCTGAAAATGTGGAAGAGCTTAAAAATGAAATTTGCGATATTGTTTATCCTTAATATAGAACGCCGGAGTATTTCCGGCGTTTATTTTTTATTGAGGAAAAAGATTGATTAGATAAATTATTAACCACAGATTGCACAAATTTTCACAGATGTTTGCGCTTTACTTTTCTGCTAAAATCAGCATCTAATTTACTTCATACTCCAGTTTTATGGTAATACTGGCTTCTTTTTCTTTGGAAGAAGTATTAAATGTTCCTCCATATGAATAATCTTCGTTTGAATTGGGAGCTGTGATCTGAATGACCCCCATTGTCGCTTTTTTAAGATTGCCCAAACTACTTCCCGAATTTTCTGCAATTTTTTCAGCCCTTTCTTTAGCATCTTTTGTAGCACTGGCAATCATTTCCTGCTTTACCGTAGCTAGTTTGGTGTAAAAATAAGACGGTGAAGAAGAAGTGAATTCAATTCCACGGTTGATAATTTCAGTAATATTTCTGGAAAGATTTTCAATTTTACCGACTTCCTTACTTTCAATAGAGACATTTTGAGATAGGTTGTAACCGGAAAATTCTCCTTGTACATAATTTCCATTGGAATCATTATAACTCCTGAACTGTTTTTGAATGTCCACAGAGGAAAATACAATCTCATTCTGTTTTATTCCCTTTGAAATCAAATAATCATTGATGACTTTTCTATCCTGCGCCAACTGATCATAAGCTGATTTCAGATCAGAATTATTTTTAGAAAAACTTCCTGACCAGGTAATCAGGTCAGAAGTAAACTGTTTGGATCCTAATCCTGTTACGGAGATCGTATTTTCAGATTTATTCCTGTTTTTGATTGCATTTCCCAAAAATCCCAGGCCAAGAACAAATCCTAAAGCGCCTATTGCAACTGCAATAATATTTTTATTCATAAAATATGTGAATTTGATTTGATTATGAGTTTATTGCATCAATTTCCATTCCAATATTTTAAGATTTATTTAACATTAAAAAAAATTGAGTTATCGATGACTATTCTTTAGTCTTTCAATAAAAAGTGGGATCACCTCTTCCATTCTCAACATAACACCGGACAAATTTCGGGCTTTTACATACGTACGAACCTGAGGCTTGGCTACAAATGAAAATTCTATAAACTCCGAAATTTTATCAGCAGGTATTCCAGCCTTAACAAAATAATCGTCCTCTACCCTGCTCCGAACCCAGGCAATATGTTCCTGGAGGTCATCATATCTATATTGTCTTTTCTGTTTTCTGGCTTTTCCACTGATTAGGTCGTACACTCCCTGTACATTGAGGTTTCCTAATAATATAGGTAAAAGAACACTTTTCACTTCTGCCGGCTTTTCCCGCATCTTTCCAACGGGCTGCGGAAGTCCCACGGATTGTTTCACCTGCTCTCCTTTATCTACTTTAGCGACAACTCTTGAATCCTGCTCGAGATCACCTGATAGTTTTTTTATAATTTTTACCTCGCCAACATCTTTGGGTATCTGGAAAAGTGTTATCAGTAATTGAGCATTAATTCCATCTGTAAGAACTCTTCTGGAAACCCTCGTGAAATCTTCTTTTACAAACCTCAATTCATCATTAGGATTAGCTTCAATAGAAAACATTCCCTGTGAATTGGAATATACTTTTTTATCTGTAGACATATTGACAATAGTTACTGCACTTAAATTTCCTCCGTTGTCATCAATAATCCGCCCGGTTACGGTCTGCTGGGAAAACAAAAAATTACTGCACAATATGACAAGGAAAAGAAAACTTTTTTTCCAATATACACTTACAATATTTTTGAGGTTATAATCCAATTGTTCTTTTATCATTTAAAAATACCAATATTTTATTTGGCATCAAGCTTATTCAACTTACGATATTCTACAAAGGCAGTTTTTAATTCAAATGCCAATACCTCCTTATTGAAATCTTTTCTGAATTTTTTGGAAAGTTCTCTCGTATTTTCCGCATAAATGAGAAATGCATCAATCTGCTCATCTTCCATCCCATATTTTCTCAGGAAATCTAAATTAACGTCATTTTTAAGTCGTACCATGAAGTCCTGAAATTCCAGATAGTTTGCCTTTGTAATTTTAGGTTTTGTTGCATTCGTAAACAGATTTATTGCTTTACCAATAATACCTAAGACATCTACTTGCCCTGCTTTAAAATCATGTCCGGTAAAGGTTTTGGAAATAGATTTATCAGGCAAGGGCTCTGCTAAAGGACTTTTCATATATTTTGACATATCCGATTTTAAAGACCTTAGTTTTTGAGACTCATTAAGGCGCTTACTATCCTTTTCCAGGTTTCCTGTAGGCTTGAAAGCAATTTGTACTTCCGGAATTTGAATCTCCGCTTTTGAGAGCACCATTAGCACAGGAGTATTGAAATCTTCTTTTAAGACCTTCTTACTGGCACGATAATATCCTTCTTTTACAGATCTTATTTCATCATTTTCATCGGCATCTATTACAAACTTCCCTGAAGAATCGCTCAGTACAGAAATATTTTTCGAAACATTAATGATTAATACCGGATTAATATTGTTATGAGTGTTATCAGTAACAAATCCCGTTACTTTTTGCTGTGAGAACAATATTCCTGATAGGAGAGAAAGGATAACACACAGACTGGTTTTGAATATGTTTTCCATAGATTATCTTTGAGGCTGTGGAGCGCGATAAGAAGAAATTCTTGTCAGGACAAAACGTTGGAACCTGTTCAGATCAGCATCACTGCAAAATCCATATTTGAGGATTTTTTTCCTTTCAAAACCACCTGCTAAAACATAAGAAATGAAATGATTAATCAATGGTTTTTCTATTTTAAGATTAGTGAAATAATCATCTCCAAGACTTGTATGAATATAATTCATTAAATCAATATCATCCCATTTGTCATTAACTTTCCCAATGAAAAATCCTTCTCCTTTTGGTTGTACAAATTCCCCAGGTTTTGCAGCAAGGATTCTCGGATCTGACTTTTGTGCAATATAGCGGCTCATCTCTGTCTCCAGCTTTTGAACCTTTTTAGGTTTATTGTAACTTCTTGAATCTATTTTTAAATTCCCGGTAAGCCCCTGCTTAACCTCCACTTCAGGAATCTGAATGGTTGATCGAATAAGGCTGATGTTCATCGGAGACTGTACATTTTCCTGAGAAACATTTTTCACAACTCTGTCATATCCGGCTTTTATAAATCGTAATTCATCACCTGGTCTTCCAGAAATCATGAAATGTCCATCTTCGTTTGAGAATGCCATTTCATCAGTTCTGATATTTACGACAGTGACATCTTTCATTTCTGCACCGCTCTCAGAAACCACCTTTCCAAAAATATAGCTTTGAGCATTGGAACGCATGAAGAAAATCAGAGATAGAAAAAGGAGTAGTTTGAATTTCACGGATTATTTTTTATAGAGCAAAGCTAAAATTATTTTTGTATTGAAACATAAGTTTAACCACCGTTAACGCCTTTTAGTATTTCTTGCTGCCTTTTGGTCGCGAAACTGTTAAATAGGCAGATTGAATTGTTAAATTTTCTTTTAAATTTTAGCTAACTTGCAGTCTCAATTCTCCTTTAACAATGCAAAATTCTTATACAGTTATCAATGCTTCAGCCGGATCCGGGAAAACATATGCCCTGGTTCAGCGACTTCTGATGATCTGTCTCCGCTATCCTAATCAACAACAATCGATCAGGAATATTCTCGCTTTGACCTTTACCAATAAGGCTGCCAATGAGATGAAGGAAAGAATTTTGTCCTGGCTTGGAAATTTTGCTGCCAGCGATTATGCAGGGAATACTGATCTTAAAAACATTCAGAAAGCTTTTGAAGAGCAGGGATTAAAAATTACTATTGATGATTTGCATCATCGTTCAAAAAGGCTACTGGATCATATTCTTCATAACTATTCCACTTTGAATATCGGAACGATTGACCGCTTCAACTCAAGGTTGGTAAGAAGCTTTTCCTATGAATTGGGATTGGCAAAAAATTTCAACCTGGAAATTGAAGCAGAACCATTTCTCATTGAAGCGGTTGATAAAATGTTGGATCAGATTGGAGAGAATGACACGATCTCTCATTCTTTTATGGATTATGTGGATTACAGCCTTGAGAATAATGAAAGGATTAATCTTAACAAGAACCTTTATGATTCGGCAAAAGAGTTTGTAAAGGATATTCACTATGAGCATCTGAAAAGCAATCAGAGTTTTGATGATACGAATTATGAAGACATTAAAAATGCACTTCGTAAAGAGATTGTTCTTAATAAGAAACAGGCTGCAGAGCTTGCTACCAATTCTATTGAATTATTTAAATCAAGAAATATTGAGATTGAAGATTTTGCGCAGGGAAAAAACGGAATTGGAGGCTTCTTTACCAAGGTTATTGATTTTTACCAACAGAAAAGAGCTGGGTTTCCTTTTCCTACTACAGCGGAAGAATCGGTCATCAATAATTACAGAAAAGGAGCCTCTTCAAAGTCTAAACACAAAGAATCTGAAATTTTTGAGATTCTGGACCAGCTTATTGAAAACAGGATGAAGCTAATTCTTCTGTACATTGAAACCCAGAAGAAGGAAAAGATTTTATCTGCGCTGCTTCCTTTAAAAGTCAATAAGGATATTCAGGATGAACTTAAAAAGATTGAGGAAGAGAATGACCTCGTTCTTCTTTCAAAATTTAATATCCTTATCAATGAAAATCTTAAAAACGAGCCGTCTGCCTTTATCTATGAAAAAGTAGGGGCACAATTTCAGCATTATTTCTTTGATGAGTTTCAGGATACGTCAGAATTACAATGGCAAAACTTTGTTCCACTAAGAGATCATAGTGTTTCCACCGAATATACTTCTTTTACTCTGGTAGGAGATCCTAAACAGAGTATCTACAGATTCCGTGGCGGAGAAAGTAAGTTGATGCTGGATATTATCAATAAAAAAGAGTTTTCTCCCAAGGAAGCGGATCTTCTTGTTCTTAAAGACAACTGGAGAAGTGCCAGAAATATTGTACACTTTAATAATAAGCTCTATCAGTACCATTCTCTGGAACTGGAAGAGGAGCATCAAAATATTTTCGGGACGGATGCCGAACAAACACCAAAATCGAAGATTGACGGGCGGGTAAAAGTAAATCTGATCGAAAATCTTACCAACGAAGAGTTTTATGATGATACCTCAGAGAGCATGCGGAAAGATATTCAGGAATGTCTGGATAATGGATTTAAGTTCTCAGATATTACAATTCTATGCCGAGGAAATTTTGATATTTTCAGCTATTCTCAAAAACTGGGAAGCTTAAAAGTAACCTATCATGGTGAGGAAACCAATATTAAAACCATTTCTGATAAAGGTCTTACCCTGGAGCTTTCCAATACTTTGAAAGCGGTCATTGAGTTTTTAAGATGGGAAATCAATCCGAAAAATAAGCCTTGTCTGATTATGATGATGTATTATCTGAATACATTAGGAAAAATTCACATGGCAGATTTCACGCTTGAAATGAAGGAAATTCTGGATATTGAAGGTCATGAGGAAATACTTCAGTTTATCCAGCAGAAATATTCGCTACAGTTGAAGCAGGATCATTTTCCAAGATTCAATTTGTACAATTTTATTGAGTATTACATCAATGAGTTTTCAGTAGAAAATAAGGAAACAGACTTCCTGTTGAACTTTTTGGAAATGCTTTTCAACTTTACTCAAAATGCGGGGGCAAGTACCAAAGAGTTTTTAAAATACTGGGATGAAGAAGCATCTTCTTATACCATTCAGGCTTCGGAAAATATTGATGCCATTCAGATTATGACGATCCATAAATCTAAAGGGCTGGAGTTCCCTATTGTTTTCATTCCTATGATGAATAAAAACCGGGATAGTGAATTTACCAATTGGTTTGAAACGAATGAGAGTGATGCTTTAAAGTCAGTGAACATTAACCAGTTCAGTAAAAACCTGGAAGTTTATGATGAGGAAATTCAAAAATTCAATAAAAAGAATTCGTATAAAAATTTGATTGACAGGTTGTGTTTACAGTATGTAGCAACCACTAGACCTGTTGAGCAGTTATTTTTCTATCTTCAAAAAGCTAATAAAACTTCGAATAATCTCGAATTGTTAGAATTTATTCAGACCAAGAACACTGAAAATTCAGATTCATTTGATCTGTATGAAGTAAAACCTGAAATGCTTAAGAAGTATTCTAAGACAAAGACATCCTCTTTTAAAACTCAGAATATTCAGAATCTGAAAAATGTAAATGAAAAAAGTACTTCCATCAAAATTGCTACTCCGTCAAAAAATTATCAGGTACGAAACGAGAAAGTAAGGATCGGGCTTTTTGTACATGAACTTTTATCTAAGATCAATACTAAAAAAGATATTACGAAAGTATTGGATGGCTATGCTCTGGAAGGCCAGATTACCCTGGAAGAGAAGAATGAAATACAGATCACTTTACAGGAAATTGTAAAAACATATTCTGAATTCTTTGATGAAAAGTGGGAAGTTATCAATGAAAAAGATATCATGATCTCTGAAAATGGGGAAAGCCATATTTCAAGACCTGACCGTATTCTCAAAAGTGAAGAAGGCTATATCATTGTGGATTTTAAAACCGGTGAAGAGAAAGGCAAGGATGAAGAACAGGTACAGGGATACAAAAATATTCTTGAAAGGTTGGGTAAAAAAGTTCTGAAAACACAGATCATTTATCTGTAAATTTACTTCTATTTCAAATATCTCTTTGAATTACAATAAAATATCATTAAAAATACACGTTAAAATATCCGGAACTATAGATTAAGCTGTATCTTTCACCCTATAAAAAACTGCTGGAAAATGTAAAATAATCTTTACCCTTAAAAACTAACACAAGTATTAATGATATAACCATGAAAATTTATTTTATCTCATTTTTAATAAGCGTCATTATGATGGCCTTATCCGGAATTGTCATATTTAATATTCTAGATTATATTGATCCTCCTGTAACCAAGGATGGTCTTAGGTATATGCCTACAGAAAGTATAGTAAAATCTTTTTTTTCTAGTCTTATAATAGGAGCTATAACTTTTATTACAGCTATCAGAATACAGAGATTAAGGCAGAAAAAATAAGCCTCTATAAATCAGAAACAGCACAAAAGGCTTATGTTAAAAAATTGTATCATTAAAAACTGGAAGATTGTATTCAATATTCAATGGATAAGCCTCAGTATTTTCATTGCTTTAGCTGCTATTTATTATTGGGATAAGGCAGCTCATGTTTATTTTAACAGAAGTCTTGAAACCATTAATTTCCAAAGTATATTCTCTTTAATTATGACCTGGCTCTTCGCTTTCTTTGCAGTCATTACGTTCGTATATCCTTTACTCTTACTGGTACAGATCTTTTCGATCCGACATGAAAAAGGGAATGGTAAAAAATTGATTCTATTATCTCTTTTATATCTGCTGAGTATCGCTTCACTGTTTTCATTATATAGTATCAACACTAGTCATGCAATAAAAGCTACTTGCCTTTCATTATACTAAAAAATAAAAACCGCTATCATAAAGAATAGCGGTTTTATATTGTTAAAAACTTTTTGGGATTTAAGCAGTTGTATTAGGAGTAAATACTCTCTGTGATAACTCCTGATCAAAAAGATATAAAGCAGATGGATTATCACATACCATTTTGATTTTTGTTACATACTGAGAAGCACTCGCTTCTTCTTCTACCTGTTCGTTAATGAACCACTGTAGGAATGATGTTGTCGCAAAATCACCCTCTTCATTGGCATTTTTTACAATATTGAAAATACTTTTAGTTACAATTTTCTCATGTGCCAACGCTTTTTCAAAAATATCTGTTGCGTTTTCGAACTCATGTGGAGGTTTTGGAATCTCTCCGATGATAATTTCTCCCCCAACGTCATTCAGATAATCAAACATTTTATCGGCATGCATTAATTCTTCTTTGCTTTGTACTCTGAAGTAGTTTGCAATTCCATCCAGGTCCTTTCCTGAAAACCATGCAGACATTGAAAGATAATATTGAGCGGCGTATTGTTCGTGAGCAATTTGTTCGTTAATTAATTTTGCAATTTTTTCGCTAACCATAAGTATTAAATTTATAGTCAAAAATAGGGAATAAAAGCCCGAAATCAAAAGTTTTACAGAAAATTAATACAAAAAGGATGGAAAAAATTCCATCCTTTACACATTAAAAAATTAAAATTATAAACGGTTATTTTACATCAGGAGTAGCTGTATTCATCGGCTTTTTCATCATCTTTCTATCCTTCATTGCCATTCTTTTCTGCTCCATTTTAGCTTTTCTGTCAGCCTGCCATTTATCATATTGTTCAGGAGTTAGGATCTTCTTCATATCAGCATCCATTTGTGTTCTTTTGGCCTTCATCTCCTCCATTTTAGCCTGTCTTGCCTCTTTATTTTTTGCAAAATCGGCTTTCATTTCTGCTTTTCTTTTTTCATGTAATGCTTTTACCTGCGTTACCTGTGAAGCATTAAGGTTAAGGTCTTTTTGCATCTGTGCAAGATGCTCCTGTTCTTTTTGTTGCATTTTCTGCTGCATTTCTGCTCTTTTTGCTTCCCTGTCCTGTGGAGTTGTCTGTTGTGCCATTGCAAAACTACCCATTCCGATAAATACTATTGCTAAAACTAATTTTTTCATCTTTTTAAAATTTAATTAATTGTTATTATACCTTTTTGATTCACTATTAAATCATAAGTTAAATTAACACATTCATAAATAATGTTAAATTTTAACTAAAATAAATCAATAATAACGCAAAAAAAAGGACAGATTATAAAAACCTGCCCTTCACACCACTTAAATATAATATATGAAAATTAATTCCTTACCAAGCTTCCTCTAAAGCCTCCACTGTTACCACGACTTGGTGAAGAATTTTCAGATTTTTGTTGTCTGAAACCACCGCCGTTTCCTCTGAATCCACCATTATTTTCTCTTGATGGAGCAGGAGCTGCTTCCCGTTTTGCTTCATTATTTCCTCTAAATCCACCGGAGTTATTTCTAAAACCGCCTTTATCAGAATTTCCTCTGAATCCTCCATTGTTGTCAGAGTTTCCTCTGGAACTACCAGAATTATTATTTCTGAAACCTCCGTTATCTGAGTTTTCTCTAAAGCCTCCTGAATTATTATTCCTGAAACCTCCGTTATCTGAGTTTCCTCTAAGACCTCCTGAATTATTATTTCTGAAGCCTCCGTTGGATCCTCCTGAGTTTCTGAAACCATTATCAGGTCTACTGCTTCCTCTTACAATATCAAACGTAGGATTATCAACTCTTCTGAACCTTGAGCGATCTACTCTGTAAATATTAATGTTCACATTTCGATACCTTGGCATTACAGCATATCTCGGAACATAATAAGTCCTTCTGTAATTCTGGAAGTAAACAATTGGACTTGCTCCTCTGTAATAATTATTCTGGAAAACAACGAAAACCCTTGGCCCCATAATTCTTTCCAATGCATAGAATCTATCATAATACCATCTGTCTGGATTATATCTGTAGAAATTATCCCAGGCTGTAAAACTCGCATACAGATTATTCAGTCTCATGATCTGATCTACCTGCCAACGGGTTAATCTGTTTTGAACAAAGAACCCGTTCCAATCGATATTAATAATACTGTTTCTGTAGTCATTATAATAGCTTTGGTAATAATCACCTGGATAATAGTCCTGAGGATAGTTATAATAATAATCATCAGGGAAATAATTTCTGTCATCTTCATCGCCGTAATAGCCATTTCCATTCTGATAATAACCATCATCACCCCAACCATTATTCGGATACTGTTGAGCAGACGTCAAAACGCCCAACCCAAAAGCTAATCCCAAAAATATTTTTTTCATCTTTATAGTCGTTAATTGGTTAATATATAGCAGAATATCTTAATTCTATCTTTTTGATGCAAATAAAAAAAAGAAGTTAAATCCTAAGATTAAACTTCTTTTTAAAATACATATAACTAATTGAAAATCAATAGTTAAATTTACATCCTGCCACTATCTTTTATCCAGTGGGCTATTTTTTCATTGAACATTTTCTGGTTCTTGAGGTCTTCCAGCTTTATATGCATTCTATAACGCCAATAATGTGGAAATACGGCAGGATTATTAATCCTTTCATTATCCATTTTAGGATTGGTAAGTCTTGCATCGGTAGCCATAAATTCCTGAATCGGGAAAATAGCCAACATAGATTCGTTATATAAGTGCTGCTTCATAATGATCTCAGCCAGTTCTGGAGATAATTCTTCAGGAGCTTTTCCGTATTGAACTAATTGTTGATTAAAATATTTTTGAGTCAAAGCCTTATCTTCTTTCCACCATTGCCTCAAGGTAGAGCTGTCATGGGAAGAAGCAGTAACCACATTCATATAACTAGCATATCTTGGATCGTAGAATGGAATATTCTCTGCTGGCATACGCTGAACTTTCAGAGCAATAATAGCCAGTTCATCCATTACAATCGGCACACAGGCAGGAACCATACCTAAATCTTCACCACAAATCAGCATTTTTGTAGCATTCAGGATAACAGGGAGTTTCTCCATTGCTTTTTCGTACCATAGATGATCCTGCCTTCTGAAAAAATAGTCGTGGTACAGATCATAAATACTTTTCTGTTCAGATTCCGGAAGGTATTGATAAGACTCCGTATTATACACATTAAACCTTGGATGATATACTGTTACTCCTTTTCTTTCTTCCGGTAAAAACAAAACATTAGCACAAAGAGAAATCAATTTTTCCTCCAGGGGACCATGTGGTTTTTTCTTAAAGAAATCTACCAGCTTTCTTTGGGTATCAAACTCTTCTTTAAAGAAATAGGTTCCATCTTCTTTACGATCCATAAATACAAGAGCTTTTCCACTATCTCCTGCAAAATATTTCCATAAAATTTCATTGTTGATAAATGGCTTACAGTACCTCTCAAATTCAAATGGAATCTGCCAGGCCTTAAATTCATCCGCAACGATAGGAACAGCAGGATAAAAATACCCTAAAATTCCCTGTACGGCAGAAATAGGCATCCTCCATATTCTAAAGAAACCTAAAATGTGATCGATTCTCATAGCATCAAAATACTGCTCCAAAGCCTTGAATCTGTTTTTCCACCATCTGTAATCATCAGCCTTCATGGCTTCCCAATTATATGTAGGGAATTCCCAGTTTTGCCCAAGCTCTGTAAACTGATCTGGTGGAGCTCCTGCCTGGAAATCCATACCGAATAGTTCAGGCTCCGTCCATGCTTCAACAGAATATCTGTAAATTCCAATTGGAAGATCTCCTTTTAAAGAAACTCCAAGACTGTGCGTATAATCTACAGCGTCTTTCAGTTGTACATGAAGTTGGTATTGTACCCATGCATGAAGCATTGAAAGATCATAGTCTTTACTTTTCGTTGTAAAAAACTGTGATATTTTTCCTGCAATATATTTTTTATGAGTTTTCCACTCATTGAAATTAGGAGTTTTGTATTTATCCCTTAAAACACAGAATGCAGAATAAGGAACCAACCAGTGTTCATTATCTTTGATGAATTTTTTAAAGTTTCTGTCCTTATAAATCTTTTCTTTTTCTGCATGGAAAATAGCTTTCAGATATTTCCATTTCCCTTCGATCATTTTTTCATAATCGATAAGATCAAGAGTATTTAAAGCCTCTTTATCAGCATTATACTCTTTAACTAATTCTTTCGGTAAAGAGAAATCAAGTTTTTCTAAGGAAATATATTGGGGATGCAGAGCATATACAGACACTGCTGCATAAGGATAAGAATCCGTCCACGAATAATTCGCTGTAGTATCATTAATAGGAAGAATCTGGATAATTCCAAGGTTCGTTTCCTTTGTCCAGTCTGCCAGTTTTTTGATGTCTGAAAACTCTCCTACTCCAAATCCTTCATCACTTCTTAAAGAAAATACAGGAACGGCAACTCCCGCATCGTGATACATCTGATACCCTTTAAACCTGAAATAATGGTTGGATACAATCTGTAAAACATCTGGCAGCGGATTAGCCATTGTGAATCTATTTTCACCGGTTTCTACGTCTATTACCCTATTTTCTTTCGTATCATAAATACAATATTTAAACTGGATGAATTCATTCTCAGGAATTTCAACAGAAACTTCCCACAGACCAAAATCAGTCTGATACAAAGGCACAACTCTATTATAATCCCAGTTTCCTAAAGAAGCTGTGTTTCCAAACAATACGATTCTCCAATCCTTATTATAAATAGGAGCCTCCAGTCTGAATAGATGAGTATGTTTTTTTAAGATTGTGGATTTCTCCGGACTAAAGTCATGTAACTTGTTGTGAAGAATTTTATTATTTAAATAATTCTCTGGAAAGTTTTTATTATTCCATTCATCAAAAATGATAAACTCCTTATAGTTATGCGGGAAATTAAGATGATGCTGAACAAACTCGTCTCTTAAAACATTTCCTTTTTCATTAACAACTCTGTATTGATAGGAAATGGATTTTGAAAAATAATCAACTTCACATTTCCACAAACCATTCTCTGCACAAAACATCGTATGGATATGAGCCGCAGCACCTTCTTCACGAATGACCAACTGCAGATTTTCTCCAGCTTTTACAATATATCCTACATTAAAGTATAGCTTCATCTATATTTTTTTATAAAAGTACATTTTAATATCGAAAAATAAAACTTGTTGAATATCAAATAATCATTAAAAAACCTTCTCAAGAAGATTGAAA
>NZ_CALNWX010000005.1:130000-132500 GCF_940807095.1 Chryseobacterium sp. Marseille-Q3244
AAGGCAGGCGCTCTAGCCAGCTGAGCTAATTCCCCCTCTAGTAGACTTCAGATTTTAGATCTCAGATTACAGACTTTATGGTCTGACATCTGATGTCTTATATCTTCCCGTCTTATAATTAGTAGTCTCGGGCAGGCTCGAACTGCCGACCTCTACATTATCAGTGTAGCGCTCTAACCAGCTGAGCTACGAGACTCTGTTATGAGTAATTAGTGATGAGTAATAAGTAATACTTCTTGCTCCTCTTCATTCCCCAATCTCTTTCCCTAATACTAATTTCTAGTGGGTTTTGTATTTTTAATATAATCAACCAAACAAAAAACTAAAGCTTGAACTTTAAGTAAGTTCTGTATCTTGCGATACTAATTTTTTTATCGTCTTTAAGACGCTCTAAAATGAGATGTTCCAGCCGCACCTTCCGGTACGGCTACCTTGTTACGACTTAGCCCTAGTTACCTGTTTTACCCTAGGCAGCTCCTGTTACGGTCACCGACTTCAGGTACCCCAGACTTCCATGGCTTGACGGGCGGTGTGTACAAGGCCCGGGAACGTATTCACCGCGCCATGGCTGATGCGCGATTACTAGCGATTCCAGCTTCATAGAGTCGAGTTGCAGACTCCAATCCGAACTGAGACCGGCTTTCGAGATTTGCATCACATCGCTGTGTAGCTGCCCTCTGTACCGGCCATTGTATTACGTGTGTGGCCCAAGGCGTAAGGGCCGTGATGATTTGACGTCATCCCCACCTTCCTCTCTACTTGCGTAGGCAGTCTCACTAGAGTCCCCAACTTAATGATGGCAACTAGTGACAGGGGTTGCGCTCGTTGCAGGACTTAACCTAACACCTCACGGCACGAGCTGACGACAACCATGCAGCACCTTGAAAAATGTCCGAAGAAAAGTCTATTTCTAAACCTGTCATTTCCCATTTAAGCCTTGGTAAGGTTCCTCGCGTATCATCGAATTAAACCACATAATCCACCGCTTGTGCGGGCCCCCGTCAATTCCTTTGAGTTTCATTCTTGCGAACGTACTCCCCAGGTGGCTAACTTATCACTTTCGCTTAGTCTCTGAAGCTTGCGCCCCAAAAACGAGTTAGCATCGTTTACGGCGTGGACTACCAGGGTATCTAATCCTGTTCGCTCCCCACGCTTTCGTCCATCAGCGTCAGTTGTTGCTTAGTAACCTGCCTTCGCAATTGGTGTTCTAAGTAATATCTATGCATTTCACCGCTACACTACTTATTCCAGCTACTTCAATAACACTCAAGACCTGCAGTATCAATGGCAGTTTCACAGTTAAGCTGTGAGATTTCACCACTGACTTACAGATCCGCCTACGGACCCTTTAAACCCAATAAATCCGGATAACGCTTGCACCCTCCGTATTACCGCGGCTGCTGGCACGGAGTTAGCCGGTGCTTATTCGTATAGTACCTTCAGCTACTCTCACGAGAGTAGGTTTATCCCTATACAAAAGAAGTTTACAACCCATAGGGCCGTCGTCCTTCACGCGGGATGGCTGGATCAGGCGCTAACCCATTGTCCAATATTCCTCACTGCTGCCTCCCGTAGGAGTCTGGTCCGTGTCTCAGTACCAGTGTGGGGGATCACCCTCTCAGGCCCCCTAAAGATCGCAGACTTGGTGAGCCGTTACCTCACCAACTATCTAATCTTGCGCGTGCCCATCTCTATCCACCGGAGTTTTCAATAAAAAACGATGCCGTTTCTTATATTATGGGGTATTAATCTTCCTTTCGAAAGGCTATCCCCCTGATAAAGGCAGGTTGCACACGTGTTCCGCACCCGTACGCCGCTCTCAAGATCCCGAAAGATCTCTACCGCTCAGCTTGCATGTGTTAGGCCTCCCGCTAGCGTTCATCCTGAGCCAGGATCAAACTCTCCATTGTATGTTTGTCTGACTCACTCAAAGTTTTTTAACGCTTTAGTTTTTCCTTACTTGGTTGTTATATTGTATGTCAATGATCTTTATATCTTCCGCTTTTCAACGAAGCAATCTTTCTGTCAGTGTCGCTCCGTATTTGCGAGTGCAAAAGTAAAACTTTATTTTGATTCGACCAAATGTTTTGAAAGAAAATTTTAAAGTTTTTTAAGTAACCTTAATCTCTTTCCTAACCCTTAATCCCTCTACTCCTGCGCTCCCTTAATTGGGACTGCAAAGATACAAACTTTATTTTAACTTGCAACTTTTAAATCCTAAAAATTAAAAGTTTTTTTTCGTCTGTCTCTTTCGTAGAGTATAATGTTTATGCTTATTTAAAAGCTCTTCTGCGCTTACTGAATCCATTTCGTTTTTCAGTGGGGCAAAGATAGAAACTTCATCTATTCCCCGCAAGTTTATTTAACATAAAGTTTACACCTATAAAGCAATTGTGAATAAGTATACGATTTAACTAACTGATTTGTTTATATTTAAATGTTTCCTTATACTTATCCACAATGTGGATAGATAATCTGGAGTTACCAAAAGAAAACCTGA